>NZ_VXCS01000019.1:0-103625 GCF_052850545.1 Pseudoalteromonas sp. 1181_04 | reverse complement strand
CGAGCCACTGCTACCTTGGAACATTAAGCAAAGCTAGGTGTCGTTAGCTATACGCTTACAATTAAAGTAAATACAAAACAGTGAATACAAAAAAGCCACCAAGTTAACTTAATAACTGGTGGCTTTTATACACTGCATAAACGAATTAACGAATAATACCGCGTTCAGAATTTTTCACAAAATCAACCATTAACTGTACTGCTGGGTACTTAGCGGCATCATCAGCAAGCGCTGCAATTGCCTCTTCAACACCTAAACTCTTGCGGTATAGTGTTTTATAAGCACGACGTGTTGCCATTACTTCATCGCTTTCAAAGCCACGGCGCTTCATGCCTTCAGTATTAATTGCAACAGGACCTGCTGGCGTACCTATAGTTGTTACAAACGGCGGCACATCTTTGTTCACGCCAGAGTACATACCAACAAAGGCATGTGCCCCCACTTTACAAAACTGATGAATACCTGAATTGCCCGCTAAGATAACCCAGTCACCAATATGTACATGGCCTGCAACAGATGCATTATTAGCAAAAATAACGTTATCGCCAATCACCGCATCATGGGCTACGTGAGTGTAAGCCATAAATAAGTTATTGCTGCCAATCTTAGTCACACCTTGGTCTTGAATTGTACCTCGGTGGATGGTAGCGCATTCACGAATAACATTGTTATCGCCAATGATAAGTGTGGTTGGCTCATTATTATATTTTTTGTCTTGGCAGGCTTCACCTACAGACGCAAATTGAAATATATGATTGCCTGAACCTATTGTTGACGGACCTTTGACCACAACATGAGATTCGATAATGCAATTGTCACCAATAACCACATCGTTGCCAATGTAGCTATACGGGCCAACCGATACATTATTACCTAACTTTGCACCTGGTTCGATTATCGCTGTAGGATGGATCACAATTAAAGCTCTCTTCTCGCACACATGATTTCGGCACTACATACTATTTTGCCATCAACTTTTGCTTCTGCTGCAAACTTCCAAATATTACGACGCTCTTTTAAAAATTGAACGTGTAAATGCATGGTGTCACCAGGCGTTACAGGTTGTTTAAAGCGCGCATTATCTATCGCTGCAAATAAATATAGTTCATTTTCACTGCGATTCTCGACAGTTTTAAACCCCAATAAACCGGTTGCCTGTGCCATGGCTTCTAAAATTAATACACCAGGAAAAATTGGCTGGTTAGGGAAATGGCCGGTAAAAATCGGTTCATTAAAAGTTACGTTCTTAATTGCATGTAATGATTCACCTGGGGTGTAATCAAGTACACGGTCAACTAGTAGCATCGGGTAACGATGCGGAAGTAAGCTTAAAATTTCTTGTATATCAAGGCTATTTAATTCGTTTGCCAAAATAGCATCCTTATTAATTATCAACGTTTAATGACTTAGTCAGAGTCTCTAGCGCTTTAAGGCGAACTTTCATCTCTGGCAAATTACGGAAATGGGCAATGTTTCGGCGCCACTCTTTATTTGAAGAGTGTGGAAGTCCTGAGGAATAAATACCAGGTTTCGTAATCGCTTTAGTCACCATGCTCATACCCGTAAGTATAACACCATCACAGATATCTATGTGACCATTTATGCCGACAAGCCCGGCAATCTGGCAATTTTTACCAATAGTTGTACTACCTGCTATCACGGTACAGCCAGCAATTGCTGTGCCTGAACCAATTTCAACATTATGGGCAATTTGACATTGGTTATCAATAATCACATTGCTGTGAATAATCGTGTCATCAATTGCACCACGGTCAACCGTAGCACCAGCGCCAATTTCAACCTTGTCACCTATAATAACGCGACCAAGCTGAGGAATTTTTATCCATTGGCCTTTATCATTTGCATAACCAAAGCCATCACTGCCGATTACGCTACTTGATTGAAATAAGCAATCACTACCAATTTCTACATCGTGATAAACACTGACATTTGCCCACAGTTTTGTGCCATTGCCAATTTTTGTGTTTTCACCAATAAAGCAATTAGCGCCTATTTGCGCGTTATCACCAATTACCGCTCCGGCTTCAATCACCGCATTAGCTGCAATAGCGGCTGTGCTTGCAACTGTAGCATCAGGATGGACCACCGCACTTGGGTGAATACCTGGTGACGCTGAGCGTGGCGTTGTATCGAGTAACTGGGCTAATTTCGCGTAGCAAACATAGGGGTTAACCACTATGAGCTTATTACCTTGATAATACTCTGCGTCTGCGGCAGATAGGATCACTGCCCCCGCCTTAGTATCACTAAGTTGTGAGCGATATTTCTTATTCGCTAAAAATGCAATATGCCCAGACTGGGCATTTGCAAGTGTAGCAATTTTTGAGATTTCCCAAGCGCCATCACCGTCAAGCGTGGCGCCTAGAAGTTCCGCAATCTGCGAAAGCGTATAATTATGCATATATCAGTTCTATTGCTTACTTACTTTATCAACAACTTTACTTGATAAATCAACGACCGTTTTAGGGTTAAAGTAGATAGTAGTATCTTTAACTTTAACTTCATCGTACTTACCATCTTTAGCAATATCTTCGATTGCTTTGATAATAATACCTTGAACTTTAGCTAGTTCTTGGTTTTGACGAGTTTTAATTTCTTGCTCTAAAGGACGACCTTTTTCAGCAAGATTTTTTTGCATGCCTTCCACTTTTTCACGCAACGCATCTTTTTGCGCTTGGCTCATTGTAGTGCTTTCACGCTTGAATTTTTCTGCTTCAAAGCGGATATCGCCCTGTAGCTTTTCAAGTTCTTGACGACGCTCAGCAAATTCAGCTTGCAGTGTTTGCTCAACTTTTGCCATTTGTGGGATTTGCTTATAGATTTCTTGCATATCTACAATACCAACTTTATGTGCAAAAGCACTTGCAGAAGTACCCATCATAAGTGTTGCTAAAATGGCAATTGCCGATGATTTAAATGATTTTTTCACAAAAAACTCCTTTAGAATGTATTACTAATGTTAAAGCTGATGGTCTTCGTATCGTCATCTTCTTCTTGTTGCAATGGATACGCAAAACTAATCAACATTGGACCCATAGGTGAGATCCACTGTAATGATAAACCGGTTGATACCCTAAAGCGCAGCGGATCTGAATAATCCTCAAGCTTAGCGCGTTCATTCGGCCCTAAATTTTTATAACGGTCAACGTTAAATTCAGTATCCCATACGTTTGCAGCATCAACAAAGAAACTAGTACGTACAGAACTGGTATTATCTTCATCCAAAAATGGGGTTGGCACAATTAACTCCATGCCTGCAACCGCTTTGGCATTACCACCAATACGTCCTCCCGGTGTTAACACATCAAACTCTGGCGAGCCGCCTATATTGCCAGTTAGACTACCATCTGCCAATGAATTGCCTGGAATTACTTGTGGTGTACGCGATATTGCACGCGGCAAAATAGTATTACGGTCAAAACCACGTAATTCCATTTCGGTTATACGGAAATATTCTTGGAATGGTAATGTTTGATCGTAACCATTGGTTGTGCCATAACCGTTACCATAGCCAAATGCAGCACGCGTTGAGAATACCCAACGGTGGTTATTAGTAAGTGGCCAATAAAAACGCGAGTCGTAATTTACCTTAAAGTAAGTTAAATCAGAGTTTGGCGTAGTACCGGTTAAGTTTAATGTTTGACGCGAACCTGCCGTTGGGAATAAACCACGGTTTACTGTCACACGAGACCAACCAACGCTGAGTTCGTACTTAGTAAAATCAAATCCTTTATCCGGGTTATTCACGTCTAGGAAGGTCTCACGCATAACAAGCGTTTGCTCATATTCAGCAATCTCAGATAACTCTTCTTGGATCCAACGTACACCAAAGTTGATACGGTTTACCGCATCAATTGGGAAGCCTATATTTGTACCAATGCCGTAGCTTTTTGATTTGTAATCGATGAGGCTAAACTTACTTGCATCGTAATTACTGTAGAAAATACTACTGCCTTGCGACACACCATCTGGGGTGAAGTAAGGGTCGGTATACGATAAACTAACACGTTCTGAACCACGCGAAGTATTGATGTTAAAGCCAATCTGGTTACCCGTACCTAAGAAGTTAGATTCAGTCACACCGATATTAAATTGCAGACCTAAGTAAGAACCATAAGCAAGACCTGCGTTAAAGCTACCAGCTGATTGCTCTTTAACGGTAAAATCGACATCAACTTGGTCATCTATACCAGGGACTGGCACAACATTAAAATCAACACTTTCCATGTAAGGAAGACGTTGAATTTGTAGCTTTGAACGCTCAAGGTTCTGATTCGATAACCATGCGCCTTCCAGCTGGGTCATTTCACGACGTAATACTTCATCTGCGGTATTTTGGTTACCACCAACAATAATACGACGCACATAAACACGCTGACCAGGATTAACTGAGAGTGTTAACTGAACTTCTTTGGTTTCGTCATCAATTTCAGGAATGGTGCGAACTTCCGCATTCGCATAACCGAAACGCGCTAAATAACTTTTGATAAATTCTTCAGATGAGGTAACCACTGAGCCATTATAAAGTTCACCGGCACGCAGTGGAATAACACTTTTGATCAGTTCTTCACGGCCAAGTAGATCACCAATGAAGTCAAAGCCTTTCACTTTGTATTTAACGCCTTCGGTGATGTTAGCTGTTACATACACAGATTCACGTTCAGGACTTACTGATACTTGTGTTGAGTCAATATTAAAACGTAAGTAACCACGGTCTAAATAATAACTACGAATTTTCTCGAGATCGCCTTCAATGGTTTGTTTCTGGTAGCGATCGCTGCCCATAAACTGCCACCAAGGTAAATCTTGTTGTGACTCAGCAAGTGCTAACAAGTCTTCATCACTAAACAATTCGTTACCAACTAAGTTGATCTGACGGATAGATGCGGCATCACCTTCATCAAACTTAAGTTTTAGCTTAACGCGGTTACGCGGTAACTTAGTGATACTGACATCAATTTTAGCGTTGTATTTACCAATACTGTGGAAAAACTCTATTAAGCCTTTCTCGATGTTATCAACCACAGTTTTATCCAGTGGTTCACCTTGGCGAATATCTTGCTGATCAAGCGACTGATTAAGCTGCTCGTCTTTAATGTCTTTATTACCTTCAAACTCAATAACACTAATTGTTGGGCGCTCTGTTACTCTAAAAATAACATTATTGCCATCACGTAGTGCCTTGATATTGTCGAAGTGACCTGAGTTATACAAAGACTTAATCGTTTTTGAAATTGTATAGTCATCAACACTATCACCCACGTTAATAGGAATATGTGTTAATGCTGCTCCCAACGCTACGCGCTGCAAACCTTCAACTTTTAAATCGTCAACAATAAAGGAGTTTTGGCCTAGGGCTGCAAAGCTAGCACCTAATAAACTTGTTACTGCCAAATGTTTTTTTATAGCCATTTTATTATCTTTATCCTTTACAACGGTATTACCGCTCAACACCTTAAAATTATACTTTAGCGGTGTTTTACAATCGTGTTTTAATTCGAGACTGTCGCAATTGCTTACAATCGCGATACATCATTGAACAAAGCGAAACATGTAAGAAAAATGAGTAGCAAGCCACCCACTTTAAAACCAAATTCTTGTGTCTTTTCAGAGACCGGCTTTTTACGAAAAAGTTCAATTATGTAATACATTAAGTGCCCACCATCAAGCACTGGTAAGGGCAATAAATTAAATACGCCCAAGTTTACACTTATCAATGCTAAGAAGCCTAAAAACGCCACTAAGCCATAGCTTACGCTAGTTCCCGCCCCTACAGCAATACCAACTGGACCACTTAAATTCTTCACTGATACTTGACCAGTAATTAAGTTACCAATCATATCAAAACTTAGGCTGATCAAGCGCCATGTTTCAGTTACGCCCAGCACCATACTATCGAGTGGGCCATAATGTCTAGTTTCAATGTAACCATCTGGCCATTTTTCAACCACCGGTGCTACACCTAAAAAGCCTTGTAGCAAGCCATCACTATTACGTTGTCCTTTCGGGGTAACATTTAGCAGTTCTATACTATCTTGTCTTTTTACACTAAATTGTAATGATTTGTTAGCGGATTGCTGAATAACATTAACTAACTGCGTCCAACTGGTTATTGTTTCACCATTTACGGCGATAATTTCATCGCCTGCTTGTAAATTAGCGTCTGCTGCAGCAGAGTTTGGCGAAATTGTAGCAACGGTTAAAGTAGCCTGCGGACGAAACGGCACAATACCTAATGAAGCTAATGGTGGCACATCTTGTTGATCAAGTTTCCAACCATCAATATCAAGCATTTTAACCTGTTCTTGAAATTGCTCGTCACGCACGGTAACAGCAACACTTTTATCACCTAGGCTGGCCATTAATGCAAACGTAGCATCTTGCCAAGTCGCAATATTAGCATCGCCAATTTTTACAATTTGTTGACTAGGCATAATACCGGCCTGCTCAGCGCGGCTACCCTCATTTACTGAGCCTACCACCGGCTTCACCGATTGAACCCCAACCATGTACATCGCAGCTAAAGCAAAGATAGCAAATATAAAGTTAGCCAGCGGCCCTGCCGCTACAATCGCGATACGCGCTTGTACTGACTTGGCATTAAATGATAAGTGGCGTTGGTCAGCGGGCACCTCATCAACACGTTCATCAAGCATTTTCACGTAGCCGCCTAAAGGAATTGCTGCAATAACATATTCAGTGTCGTGTTTATCGTGCCATTTTATTAGCGGTTTACCAAAGCCAATAGAAAACCTTAACACCTTCACACCCGCTTTGCGGGCAACCCAAAAATGGCCATATTCATGCACTGTTACTAAAATTCCCAGCGCTAGAATAAAAGAACCTAAATTCCACAGAAAATCGAACATATTAGCGTACTACCTTTGCAATGAGTTGCGTCGCTTGAAGTCGAGCTAAACGGTCACATTCAAGAATTTCATCGAGCGTGTGTACGTTTACATCAACCGTTGTGTCTAATGTTTGTGCATTAATGCGGTATATATCAGTAAAGCCTATCTGCCCTTGTAAAAATGCCTGCACAGCAATTTCATTGGCAGCATTAACTGTCGTTGTAGCACCTTGTCCAGCATTACACGCAGCAATAGCTAATTGTAAATTGGGATAGCGGACAAAATCTGGTTTCGTAAAAGTAAAATCAGCAAGCTGTGAAAAATCCAGTGGTGTTACTCCAGCATCAATACGCTGTGGGTATGCTAAAGCATGAGCAATCGGTGTACGCATATCTGGATTCCCCATTTGCGCTAGCACCGAGCCATCTTGGTATTGCACCATTGAATGAATAATACTTTGCGGGTGAATGACTACTTCAATATCGTTTGCCTGGCAGTTAAATAGCCATTTAGCCTCAATAAACTCAAGGCCTTTATTCATCATAGTGGCTGAATCAACAGATATCTTTTGTCCCATCGACCAATTTGGATGCGCCACGGCTTGTGCCACAGTAACGTCTTTTAAAGAGGCAATATCACACGTTAAAAAAGGCCCACCAGAACCGGTAAGTAAAATTTTACTTACCCCATGCTCATTTAACTGTGCATTAGTTTTAGAGCCTTGCAGTGCACTTGGCAGGCACTGGAATATGGCATTATGTTCACTGTCAATCGGTAGTAAAGTGGCTTTATGTTGTTTTACTTTATCAATAAACAACTGACCTGACATGACTAAAGATTCTTTATTCGCCAGTAATACTTTTTTACCTGCTTCTACCGCACTGAGTGTAGGTATGAGCCCTGCTGCACCAACAATCGCCGACATTACCGCGTCAACGTCTGGGTGAGCGGCCAGTTCACTCATGGCGGCAATGCCACTGCGGATCACTGTTTTGCAACCACTGCCCGATAAGTGTTGGCTTAACTTAGCTGCAGCGCTGTCATCTGCCATCACTGCAAAGCGTGGTTGATGAGCAATACACAATTGCGCCATCAATTCACTATTATTACCTGCCGCAAGTGCAAATACAGCAAACTGTTCTTGATTACGCGCAACAACATCTAAGGTACTTAAACCAATGGAACCTGTCGCGCCGAGAATGACGAGTTGTTGTCTACAACTCATAAACTAAGTGTCCATGCATAGCACAACACAAAAATGGGGGCTGCAGCAGTTAGGCTGTCAAGGCGATCTAAAATCCCCCCATGGCCAGGCAAACATGAGCCACTATCTTTAAGACCAGCTTCGCGTTTAAACATACTTTCGAGTAAGTCGCCAATAGCTGAGAATAACGCGATGAATACAGTCATAATCGCGTAAATTGGCCAAACAGACATATCTACATTGGTAAAATGACAAAACGCTAAAACAAAAATTACCGCAGCAACTAAGCCACCAGCTAAACCTTCAATGGTTTTATTAGGGCTCACTTTTGGCATTAACTTATGCTTGCCAAAGTTTTTACCCGTAAAGTATGCACCAATGTCAGCACTCCATACGATCCCCAGTACCACTAAAATAAGCATCGAACCAAAGTGCGTTGATTGCTCATAGTTAGCACTGCGCAGTGTATTAAGCGCAAGCCACAGCGGTACTAAGGTGAGAATACCGGCAATAGCGCGCATAACCACTCCTTCGTTCCATGCTTTCGCCATTGCTGGGTAGCGCCACACTAGGTAGGTGGCTACAATCCACCACGAAAATGACAGTGTGAATATATAATTTGCGTCTCCTACGAGCTGGCCGTCGACCCACAGTCCATCAATTGGCCAATGCCAATTGAGCAGTACCAGTAACAAGCCAATAAACGTCACAAACGAAAAACGTTTAACTTTATCGCATAACCCCATAAATGCCGACCATTCCCACGCGCCTAATAAAACAATCGCGCCAGCGATGTAACTAAACAATGTAAGAGGTGTATAAAAAACCAACACCAGTGCCAAAGGCGCTAGCACTAAAGAGGTTAAAATTCGTTGTTTTAGCAAAGTGTTACCCTTTTTAATTAGGTTTCAGCGAGTAATTGTTTTATTTGTTCGCCAGTACAACCAAACCGTCGCTCTCTGGCAACGTAACAAGCGATAGCATCAGCAAAAGCTGCTTCATTGAAGTCAGGCCAAAGCGTATCGGTAAAGTAAAGTTCAGCATAAGCAGCTTGCCATAATAAAAAGTTGCTTATGCGTAAATCGCCACCAGTACGGATCAACAAGTCAGGTTCAGCCTGATCTTGCATACTCATATGGGCGGCTAAATCGTGCTCTGTAATATCATCAGGGTTTAACGTCCCTGCAGCAATCAGCTTACCTAATTGCTTTGCAGCATTTGTTATATCCCATCGACCACCATAATTTGCCGCTACATTCAGTTGCAAACCTGTATTATTAGCCGTTAATTCATGTGCTGCATCAACCTTGCTGCGCAAAGTATCTGAAAAACGAGATAAGTCACCAATAATGGTTAACTTAACATTATTTTTGTGTAGCTTTTTAACTTCCTTACTCAGCACAAACAAAAACAGCTCCATCAAGGTACTGACTTCATCTTCGGGGCGATGCCAGTTTTCACTACTAAAAGCGAATAGAGTCAATGACTCTATTCCTAATTTAGTACAAAACTGCACAGACTGACGAACCGCATCCACGCCTTTTTTATGACCGTACACACGTGGCCTATTCTTGGCTTGTGCCCAACGACCATTGCCATCCATGATTATAGCGACATGCTTGGGTAAACATTGCTGGGAAATTTTATCAGCGTTAAGAACCATAAATATCGAGTATTCCATAAAAAAACGCCGCCTAGTATACCCCAGACGGCGTTTCAAAACTAATAAATTTACTAGCTTAGATTTCCATCAACTCGGCTTCTTTCGCCGCTAATTGAGTGTCCATCTCTTTAATGAATTTGTCCGTAAGCTTTTGAATTGCATCATCAGATTGACGCGCTTCATCTTCAGAAATATCTTTATCTTTCAATAAGTTTTTAACGTCACCGTTAGCATCACGACGAATATTACGGATTGCAACACGGCCGCTTTCAACTTCACCACGAACGATTTTAATTAAGTTTTTACGACGTTCCTCAGTTAGCGGAGGAAGTGGTACACGGATCACAGAACCTGCTGACATTGGGTTTAAACCTAAGTCAGATGCCATGATTGCTTTCTCTACCGCTTGTGCAAGCGATTTATCAAATACACTTAACGCAAGTGTACGTGAATCTTCAATTGTTACATTGGCAACTTGGTTCAATGGCGTTGGTGCGCCGTAGTATGGCACCATAATGCCATCTAATATTGCCGGATGAGCACGGCCAGTACGGATTTTAGATAGTTGACTGCTAAGTGCCGTTACACTTTTCTGCATACGTTCTGCAGCATCTTTTTGAATATCGTTTATCACGGTTCAATCCTAATCTAGTTAATAACTTCATCTGAGGCTTGTGAAGAGATAAGAGTGCCTTCTTCTTCGCCCATAATTACACGCTTTAAAGCGCCTGATTTATTCATATTAAATACGCTCAACGGCATCTTGTGATCACGCGCAAGAGTGAATGCCGCAAGATCCATTACTTTTAATTCTTTTTCAATGATTTCATTGTAGCTCAAGTGACGGTAAAGTGTCGCCTCTGGATTTTTTACCGGATCATCACTGTAAACACCATCAACCTTGGTGGCTTTAATCACGGTATCGGCTTCAATTTCAATACCACGTAAACACGCGGCCGAATCCGTTGTAAAGAATGGGTTACCAGTACCGGCTGCAAAAATAACTACACGGCCCGTTTTTAATAAGCTAATTGCCTCAGCCCAGTTGTATGCATCACACACACCGTTAAGTGGGATAGCTGACATTAAACGACAATTTACAAATGCACGGTGCAACGCATCACGCATTGCAAGGCCATTCATGACAGTTGCTAGCATCCCCATATGATCGCCAACTACGCGATTCATACCTGCTTCAGCAAGTGAGCCGCCACGTAAAAAGTTACCGCCACCGATAACTAAACCCACTTCTACGTCGAGTTCTACAAGCTCTTTGATTTCTTGCGCCATACGGTCTAATACTTTTGGGTCGATGCCGAAGCCTTCGTCTCCCATCAGTGCTTCACCGCTTAATTTGAGAAGAACGCGTCTAAAAATAGGTTTACGATTGATTGTCATAGTATTTGGGCCAACTTTATAAAAAAAGGATAAAAAATAACCGCGCTTATGATTTTCACATAAAGAGCGCGGTTATTTTAAAGAATTTTCAGCGATGACGCAAAAGCAAATAACAGAATAATTTCATCTAACTCACTTTTTCGTCAAAGGAAATCGATTTTATTGACCTTTAGCAGCAGCAATCTGTGCAGCAACTTCAGCAGCAAAATCTTCAGTTTTCTTCTCGATACCTTCACCAACTTCTACACGTACGAAGCCAGTAACTGTTGCGTTTTTCTCTTTAAGAATTTCGCCAACAGATTTTTTAGGTTCCATGATGAAAGCTTGACCAGTAAGAGAAACCTCACCAGTGAATTTTTTCATGCGACCAACAACCATCTTCTCAGCGATTTCAGCAGGCTTGCCTTCGTTCATCGCGATTTCGATTTGTACTTGCTTTTCTTTTTCAACAACGTCAGCAGGTACATCTTCAGGTGTTAGGTACTCTGGGTTTGAAGCAGCAACGTGCATTGCGATGTGCTTAAGTGTTTCTTCATCAGCAACACCTGCAACAACAACACCAATACGCTCACCGTGACGGTACTCAACTAGCGTTTCGCCAGCGATGTACTGTAGACGACGTACATTGATGTTTTCACCAATTTTAGTAACTAGTTCAACACGATCTTCTTCGAACTTAGCTTGTAAGTCTTCGATAGAAATCGTTTCTGCAATAGCAGCATCAGCAACTTTATTAGCAAATGCTAAGAAACTTACGTCTTTTGCTACGAAGTCAGTTTGACAGTTAACTTCAACTAGTACTGCAACACCTGCGTTTTGCTTGATGATGATAGTACCTTCAGCAGCAATGTTACCTGCTTTTTTAGCAGCTTTTGCAGCGCCACTTTTACGCATATTTTCAATCGCTAACTCGATGTCGCCATCAGTTTCAGTTAACGCTTTTTTACAATCCATCATGCCAGCGCCGGTACGCTCGCGTAATTCTTTAACTAGGGCAGTAGTTACAGCCATTAGTAAATCCTCAAATCTGAATTCAGGTTTAGATAAGCGGGTTACCCGCTCTACAAGAATAGCAAGTCTTCATCTAAAATTAGATGAAGACTTGATGACAGCTAATTACTCAGCTTCTACGAAGTCGTCTTTCTCAGCTTGAGCAACGATATTGCTCTCACGGCCTTCAGTAATTGCTGCTGCAACTGCGCCTGTGTAAAGGTTGATTGCACGGATAGCATCATCATTACCAGGTACGATGAAATCAACACCGTCTGGGTTAGAGTTAGTATCAACGATCGCAACAACTGGAATACCTAGGTTGTTAGCTTCACGGATAGCGATGTGCTCGTGGTCTGCATCGATAACGAAAAGTGCGTCAGGAAGACCACCCATGTTTTTGATACCGCCAAGGCTCTTTTCAAGCTTTTCCATTTCGCGGTTAAGCATTAACGTTTCTTTCTTAGTTAACTTCTCGAAAGTACCGTCTTGGCTTTGGATCTCAAGGTCTTTAAGACGCTTGATTGATTGACGAACTGTTTTCCAGTTAGTCAACATACCACCTAACCAACGGTGATTTACGTAATACTGATCACTAGCGATAGCGGCTTCTTTAACCGACTCGCTTGCTGCGCGCTTAGTACCAACGAAAAGAACTTTACCTTTGTTTGACGCAGCACCAGTTAAAAACTTAAGTGCGTTGTTGAACATTGGAACAGTTTGCTCAAGGTTGATGATATGAACACGGTTACGTGCGCCGAAGATGAAAGGCTTCATCTTAGGATTCCAGTAACGTGCTTGGTGACCGAAGTGAACACCAGCTTGAAGCATGTCGCGCATTGAAACGTTTGCCATTTTGTATTTCCTCTGTTTAGTTTAGGGTTAGGCCTCCACATACCCCATAGCACCAACACCGCAGTTAAATGAAACTGAAATGCACCCAAGTGTATGTGACGATACGTGTGTGTGTTAAAATAAAATTGTGTTTGCCTTAAATACAAAAAATCATTTAAGAATTTATTTGTAAAAAGACGGCGCGCTTTATACCATATTAAAAACAAATATTCAACGTCGCGTGCAAAATTTGTGCGACGATAAATGTGTAAAACTCGACAATGGAGCCTCCATGAGTGCTGTGATCAAGACCCCTGAAGAAATAGAGAAAATGCGTGTAGCCGGGCGCTTAGCGGCAGATGTCCTGGAAATGATAGAGTCACATGTAGTTCCCGGTGTAACCACTGATGAACTAAATACAATTTGTCATAATTATATTGTCGATGTGCAAAAGGCAATTCCTGCCCCACTAAATTACCATGGTTTTCCTAAATCAATTTGCACCTCAGTAAACCATGTAATTTGCCATGGTATTCCTAACGACAAAGCATTAAAAGATGGCGACAGTGTCAATATCGATATCACGGTTATCAAAGATGGCTACCACGGCGACACATCAAAAATGTTTCATGTTGGCACGCCAAACATCCAAGGCAAGCGTCTTGCTGAAGTAACGCAAGAAAGCCTTTATTTAGCAATAAAAATGGTTAAACCAGGCGTGCGTTTAGGTGATATCGGCGAAGCGATTCAAAAATATGCAGAGAGCTTTAACTACTCAATTGTTCGTGAATATTGCGGCCATGGTATTGGTGCAGAGTTTCATGAAGAACCACAAATAATGCATTATGGCCGCGCTGGTACTGGCGAAGCCCTAAAAGCAGGTATGTGTTTGACTATTGAGCCAATGGTTAACGCTGGTAAACGCCAGTGTAAACTATTAAAAGATGACTGGACTGTGGTTACTAAAGACCGTAGCTTGTCTGCGCAGTGGGAACACACCTTATTAGTAACTGAAAATGGTGTTGAAATTTTAACGCTTCGATCAGATGATACGATTGACCGGATCATTGAACATTAAATACTGACTCACCCGACTTAGGGTGAAATTAGTATGCTAAGGAGCCAGCCCACGTGGCATTACCCAATAAAGTTAAAAAATTGCTCAGCGATGCTGAGCAATTAACCGATTATCGCGATTGTTCTAATTATTTTTATAAATGGTTACAAAACGAGTTTTCAAAACAGCCAGTCGGTAATTTGATTAATGCCCGGGCTGAGTTTATCGACCGCTTACTGATTAAACTGTTTCATGTTTATGATTTAGCCCATGAGCCAGATTTAGCCTTGATCGCCGTTGGCGGTTACGGTCGCGGTGAGCTGCATCCCTATTCAGATATCGATTTTTTACTGCTAGTTACTGAGCAACCTAGTGATGCCGTGTGTGAAAAAATCGGCCAATTTGTGACCATACTCTGGGATCTTAATTTAGAAATTGGCCACAGTGTGCGTACCATTGAGCAAGCGATTGAGCAAAAACGTGCCGACGTAACTTTTGCCACTAGCTTGCTTGAAAGTCGACTACTGTTCGGTAATCACATTGAATATGAAAAACTCAAAGAGCATATTCTTGATACGCCTGTATGGCACTCTGACGAATTCTTTTTAGCAAAAGTACATGAGCAACAACTGCGTCATAAAAAATGTCACGGTACAGCATACAACCTCGAACCAAATATCAAAGAAAATCCCGGAGGCCTGCGAGATCTGCAAACCATCATTTGGGTTGCTAAAAAACATTTCAGAGCCGAAACCTTACAAGAGCTTATTAGCCACGGCTATCTCACTCATGAAGAATACCAAGAGCTCCTAGAGTGTTTAGAAAATCTCTGGAATATCCGTTTTGCGCTGCATTTAGCGGCTGGACGCTCTGAGAACCGGTTGTTATTTGATCATCAACCACTGGCCGCTGATTTACTTGGCTTTGGTAGCGATGGTAAAGCTTCAGTTGAGCGGATGATGAAGCGATTATTTAGGATCATGAGCCGGGTCCGTGAGCTAAATCAAATGTTGTTATCATATTTTGAACAAAGCATTTTACCGGAAAGTAACGAACAAGCAGTGGTTGAACTCGATCGTAATTTCGAACGTGTTGGCCATCAAATTAGGGTAAAAAATCCGTCCGTGTTCTTTCGCCGTGATCAACTATTTGTATTGTTCGAACACATTGCCGATAACCCTGAAATTACCCATATTTACCCAAGTACTATCCGTACCATTCGCCAAGTGCGCCGTCGCCTGTTAGGAGATTTGCAAGATTATGCCGCCTGTCGTGAAGCCTTTTTACGGCTAATTAAACACCCTAACGGCATGGGTCGTGCATTTACTTTAATGCACAAGCACGGCATGCTTGCCGCTTATTTACCCCAGTGGCGAAACATTTTTGGGCAGATGCAATTTGACTTATTTCACGCTTATACTGTGGATGAACATACTCACAAGTTGATCAATAACATTTATCAATATTTTGATAAAGCAAACGTCAGTGAGTTTCCTATTTGTTGTGAAATAGTCACCCGCATGGACAAGCCCGAGCTACTGTATTTAGCGGGTATCTTCCATGACATTGCCAAAGGCCGTGGCGGCGATCACTCAGAACTCGGTGCTGTTGATGCCATTGCTTTTGCCAAATTACACCGTTTTTCAACTTCCGATGGCAAATTGATTGCTTGGCTAGTTAGTAACCATTTACTTATGTCTGTAACTGCACAGCGTAAAGATATTAATGACCCAGATGTGATCAAAGACTTTGCTACTAGAGTTAAAACCGAACGACAACTTGATTATCTATACTGCTTAACCGTCGCAGATATTCGCGCCACTAACGACAACTTGTGGAATGATTGGAAAAACACCTTGTTGCGTGAGCTTTACCTGCATACTCAAAGGGCGTTACGGTTAGGCCTTGAAAATCCTATGGATCAGCGCGACCAAATTCGCGATAAAAAGCATCAAGCCAAACAACGGTTAATCAACAATGGCTATGATGAAAATCAGATTGATTTAATTTGGAGCCGTTTTAAAGCAAATTACTTTACGGCCTTTAGTGAACAACAACTATCATGGCACACCGAACATTTACTAAACTGCGTTGATTTAAGCCAACCCAGTGTTGCGGTATCAAATACAGCCATGCACGGCGGTACACAGATTTTTGTTTATAGCCCCTACTCCGGCGGTTTATTTGCCCGTTTAGTAAGTGTGATCGGCTCTAAAAAAGCGCAAATTCAACATGCTCAAGTGCTCACCACTCGCGACGGCTATGTGCTGTTTAGCTTTGTCGTACTTGAAGTCAGTGGCGACCCGATTGCCAGCGCTCAAGCGCAGTCAATCAAACGCGGCCTTGATCAAGCGCTTGCTGATCCGAAAAAGAAAATTCGCTTTAAAAAGAACCGCTCACAACGCTTTAAAGATTTTAATATTAAACCAAAAATTATCCTGCGCCCTCACCCGCGTAAAGACCGCAGCTTAATCGAAATTCAAGCGGTAGATATTCCTGGCTTATTAACCAAAATTGCCGAAGTGTTTCAAGCCCATTTATTACATATACACGCCGCGCGGATCACCACCGTAGGTGAACGTGCAGAAGATTTCTTCGTGGTATCGAATAACGAATACCAAGCTCTTACCGACGAAGAACAAGCAAAAATTCATCAAGCATTGCGTAAAAAACTCAACGCAGAAACCGAATAAGAGGATCTTATGTCAGATTTAAAAACCACCATTGAAAACGCCTGGGATAACCGTGATAGCATCAGCCCGAGCACAGTACCTAGTGATGTAAAACAAGCCATAATCGATGTACTTGAGCTACTTGATAGTGGTGCCGCACGCGTTGCTGAAAAAATCAGTGGTGAGTGGGTTGTCCATCAATGGCTAAAAAAAGCCGTGTTACTGTCGTTTCGTATTCGTGACAATCAACCAATGAACGACGGCGTAAACCAGTTTTATGACAAAGTACCACTTAAATTTAGCGACTATACACCGGAGCAATTTCAGCAAGGTGGCATGCGCGTTGTACCAAACGCTGTTGCCCGTAAAGGCAGCTTTGTCGGTAAAAATGTAGTATTGATGCCATCATATGTAAACATTGGTGCTTACGTTGATGATGGCACTATGGTTGATACATGGGCCACTGTAGGCTCGTGTGCACAAATTGGTAAGAACGTACACTTGTCAGGAGGTGTTGGCATAGGTGGCGTTTTAGAGCCATTACAAGCCAATCCTACTATCATTGAAGATAACTGTTTTATTGGTGCACGCTCTGAAATTGTAGAAGGCGTGATCGTTGAAGAAGGCGCTGTTATTTCAATGGGTGTTTACATCAGCCAAAGTACTCGCATTTACGACCGCGAAACTGGCGAGATCCACTACGGCCGCGTACCAGCAGGTGCTGTGGTTGTTCCAGGCGCACTGCCATCAAAAGACGGTACTCACAGCTTGTACGCTGCAATTATCGTGAAAAAAGTAGATCAGCAAACCCGCGAAAAAGTAGGGATTAATGCATTATTGAGATCGATAGACGAATAATAGAGAGCTGAAAAGTTCTAACCGATAAGCTGATTGACATTAACAATAAATAAATGAAAGCCCTAAATCTATATAGATCTAGGGCTTTTTCTATCTGTGTTATTTTCTCTTTTATGATAAATATCACCTTTAAATACAACATACTTGATAGCTAAGAAGTTATTCTGGTTTATTAGCTTTGATTTGTATGACTGCGGCAACTATAATTATCAATCACATCATTAAGTAATTGAGATCAAGTTGTTACGGCTTTTCGTTATATATTGGTTCCTGTTACTTGGTTTTCAGCAAGCTTTTGCTACTGAACTAAGCACTTTTGAAAATAAGTTAAACGAAGCTGAAGACTACCTTGTTGTCAACCCAGCGCAATCTATTATTATTCTTGAAAATCTTGACGATATCGATAAAGTTTCACCTGAGTTATTTATTCGTTGGCATCTTATTAACGCCCGAGCAGCCGTTCCGACCAGCCAATTTGACCGCCTTCATCAGTCTGTAGATGCGATATTTAGTCAGCAGCAAGCCCCTTATTTCAAAAAGAGAATAACGTCTATTATGAGTGCGTTAGGTATTTGGCTACGCTATGCAGAGTATTTAGACGATGCCCAACTAAGTTTTCAATGTGGTTATAAATACGCTGAAAATGATCGTCAACGCTTGACGCTTACCAACAGTATGGCACTGGTCGCTATGGCAAAATAACAATGACGAAGCGCGTAACCTATATGCCGAAAGCTATAATTTCACGGTGCGTTTAAACCTCCCTAACGTTGTCGCCATGATAGAAAGTAACTTGGGCTATTTGGCACTTGATGAGAATAAAATCCCAGAAGCTGAACATTATTTTCGTAGTGCCTTAAGCCGTTATCAAATTATTGACAAGCGAGCGGGACAAATTTCTGCAGGATTAAATCTGTTAATGGTATTTTTGATCCAAGATCAAACAATAAACTTTGAAAGATTATACGGACCCACATCCACTTTAACCCATGCCTTTCCCAATGAGGCTAAACAAGCTTTATTACTGTGGCTGGAAATGCGTTTTAAAAAACTTAAAGGAAATTATGTTAGCCGAAAG
The DNA here is from genome assembly GCF_052850545.1 of Pseudoalteromonas sp. 1181_04. NCBI lineage: Bacteria > Pseudomonadati > Pseudomonadota > Gammaproteobacteria > Alteromonadales > Pseudoalteromonadaceae > Pseudoalteromonas > Pseudoalteromonas sp. 1181_04. Next base: position 84,999 of record NZ_VXCS01000019.1, on the reverse strand, counting down.
GACAAAGCAAAATTGCAAATAGCTTACGAGCAATTAGAAAGCGATCAAATGAAAACCTTTGTACACCGTTACTTTGCTAAAAAGCTCGAAGTCCCTATCGCACCACCAAAGAAAATCCCCCCTAAAAAGTTTACTCGTTCTTGGTTTGAGTTAGTTAAAAAATGTCAGTGGTAATTGTTGGTGGCACTTTACAACATTTCCCTTTTTTCTTATTACCAACTGGGTAGATTTAATTTCGCAGCGCTGGGGTTCACGCCTGAGCAATTTGGTTATAGTGAGATTTTTTTGGGACTTGGCTCACTGCTGGGGAGTTACCTTAACAACGGCTTGCTGGCGAAGCATGTGTCGCAGCATTTGCTGTTGCAAGCTGCCGCGACTTTACTCACGTTGGGTGCTGTCGGTGTTTACCTAATACAAGATTCGATTTGGTTTATCACGCAGTGTATTAAGCACTATAGTCGTTGATCAAATCGATTGAATTTAGTGGCGCGGCAACGAGCTGATCTTGGGATAGATGTTAAGTTCATTTTTAAACGATAGTCAGGTTATACCAATCGTGTAAAGTTACTGACCATTTATAACTACAGATAAATGCAGTGATAACAAGGCATAAATTTTGACATGCAGTTGTTCTACTTGAAAAAATTATAACGCAGTTAGCGCTTTATTTAGCTCGCTAGAATGGTTAAATATTTAAATCGATTGGTATTAAGTACTCTTTACCACTTCGCATAGTGGTCTTCGGTAAATCCCCATTCGCCGTTAAGTGTGATAACTTCGTCTGCAAGAGTTATTTCACCATAGTAACGGCCGAAGTGTTGAGTGAAGTTAGTCGCGATAATAATTAAGTTGGTTTTATCTTGGCGTTTACCTGCGGGTTCGAAGTATAAATTGATGATACCGTCGTTTGAACGCAGCCGCCATTTACTCGTTGCTTTAGCATTACCATAGCGCTCAAATTGAAAATCGACCATATCAATTTTATAAAGCGTGCCATCGAGCCACAAGGCGTTTTCGGTAAAACCTGTTTCAATAACCCCCGCACTTAAATTTAAACCTAAGCGGCGGCCATCAGCTAATGTGCAGGCTAAACTCCCCCAGTTCCAAAAGGTTTCGCGACGCATGAAACCCGCGCTCCAATCAACACTTGCCAGTACTTTAAGCTCTTCAAATACATATTTGTTACCACGCCACTGAAGTGTTCCAGTACAGGGTAATGCGGCAGTTTTTTGGGTAAAATGAAAGCCTGTAAAACCGGCACGAACACACACCGCAAGCGGGTTATAATTTATCGATTCATCAATACAGGCACTAATTTTCAGCCCGGACTTTAAATTTACCTCTACCGAGCGTATTTGCGGCTTAGCGGTTGTATTAATAGTTACGCTGTTACGCCCTTTTCGAAAAGTCGCTTGCCCGGTGTTTGGTGTGCTATCAATACACGTATTTAAAGCCAGTAAGCTGATAAAACTGACTTCATCGAATTCTGTCGTTTGTGGGTCGTATACATATACAAAACAGTGACTCGCAATTTTTAAATCAACAATCGCTAAACCAATAATTAACTGCTCACAACTCAAACTAATAAATTGAAATTGATTAAAGCTTAACTTTTTAAAAAGCGTACTTCTGGATTTACCCATAGTACTACGCAGGTCAAAATCCAAGTAATTGATGTCATCTACTCCATCTGGAAAAATACCAAAGTCGACTTGTCCATCTTGGTCGATCAACTCTTTTTTAGCCATATAAAAAGCTTCCTTTAGTATCTAAAATACAATCATTCGCTTATTAACCTCGTACAGTAAACCTACAAACGCAAATAATATAAATTTATCATGCTGATATTAAATTTAGCTCAGAGCAACTTAAAGCTTACCGTTTAAAACTTAACACATTACAGCCAAATCCACTGATATCTATTGGTTTAATTTGTTCGCCTTTACCACTGTGATCGTCATGCTTGATGATTAAGGTATTCGCTTTTTCACTAAATGTGAACGACCCTAACCAATCGAGGGTGGCTATCGGTGTTAAAGTATAAAAGCCATTTTTATCAGTGCATTGATAAGAAAAATAATGCGTTGCTTTGCCAAACGCGCCAACATCCGAGGTATACACACTAATATTCCCCTGTTGCCGGTAGTCGTCGGCTTGAGTGCCAAGCACTAGATACAATGCACTAATGATTGCTAGGACAATAAATTGGATCCCTGCCAATATAAAAAAGCTGATATCAAATAATTTAGCATACCAAACTCGGGGCTCATCATGATGGTGATGATCGTGGCTTGCTAACAAAAAGCCACCGATAGTCACCAATATTAATTTAATCGGCATCATATAAGCACTGAATAAATACATGCTTTTTGCATTATGCCATTGCAGCCCAAAAGCCGTTGGTATAAATAAACTATCTAGCAACGGCAATAATATCAGCAAGCACGCGATAATAAGTTTTTTATGTTTTAGCATTTATAAGTGATGGAAGTTGATGATAGGTTTGAGTGTACAAATAAAAACCGTTAATAAAAAGCCCGTTAAAGTAACTTAACGGGCTGATATTAATCTTCAATCTTCAAAAAATTAATCGTCTTCGATGTTATCCAAACCTTTGGTGCCGTCTTTAGCTTTTAGTTTATGGTGGATTGCTGATTTTATTAGCATGTAACCGCTGATCGGTGCGGTGATCAATAAGAAAATTGAGATCAATAATTCTTTGACACTAACGCCATCTTGCGTGTTGCTAAAAAATATCATCGCGGCGATTAGCATTCCAGCCATGCCAAGGGTTGTAGCTTTTGTAGGACCATGCAGACGCATAAAAAAGTCCGGCATTTTGATAAGGCCTATCGAGCCTATTAATATAAATGCACCACCGATTAATAATAATATAGAAACTATCCATTCACTGATCATGTTATTACCCTTTATTCGATGATGTCGCCACGTAACAAGTACTTACATACCGCTACTGTACTTACAAAGCCAAGCATCGCGATTAACAGTGCAGCTTCAAAATACAACCCTGTGCCCATACTCATACCGTATAAAATAATTAACGCTATGGTATTAATATACATAGTATCTAGCGCTAAAATGCGGTCAGGTACAGAAGGGCCTACCACCAAACGCCATAAGTTAAGCAGTAACGATAAACCAATCATTGCAAAAACAATTAAAAAGACCGTTTCTAACATTGAAATATCTCCTTAAGAGGTGCTTCGTAACGTTGTTTAATGGTGTCGATCAATGCTTGTTCGTCATCTAAATCTAATACATGAATAAGCAAATAACGCTGCGTTGGTTGCTCACCCTCAGCGAGAGATTCAGGTATCGGATATACCTCTGCACTTACGGTGCCCGGTGTGAGCGATACTGTGCTTGCCAAAATAGTTATAGGCATAGCATGACTGAGCTCTATTGGTACTTTTACAAACGCGGGACGCAGTTTTTTAACTGGCCCAAGAATAAGCAATGCGACTTGCATATTGGCGGTAATAATGTCGTACATCACGATGATTAACTGCTTTAGCGCTAAACCGGGCTTAATAATAAGCGGTTGTGGTTCGCGAAATGGAAAACTGACTAAAGGAATTAAAATAGCGAATATCACAGCCAACACTATATGACCTGCCGATACGCTGTTATTAAGTAGCAGCCATACGACAAACAATAATGCACTGCGAAAAGGTGTTGGTAACCAACGAAAACGTGATTCTAAACGCATTATAAGCCCCCTCCAAGTACCGTATTAATACCACCAGTAATATCATGCAATTGCGTAGCAGCAGCAATCATATATTCACTTACTGCGCCGCCAAAGATCACTAACAAAGGCGAACAAACTAATAAAGCAATTATTGCTGTGACCTGCAATGGATGTGCTTTTACTCCTTCAGTCGGTTCACTGTCTTGGTGTTTGCGTTCCCAAAATAAGGTAGTACCCGCTCGAGATAATGCGACCAATAATGCAAAGCTGGCAAGCAAGTAAACAGGCCAAAATAGCAATGCTTTTTCGCTATCTAAGGTGGTTTTTAAAATCCATATTTTACCCACAAACCCTGACAGTGGTGGCATGCCGACTACCGCTAAAGCAGCAATAATAAAGCACGTGCCTAATAAGTATGGTTGCGCTACGCCGCGTCCTGGCGCTAAACGATCCGCAACTTTACCACGCTGATGAGCAATCAGGTCGGCCACTAAAAATAAGGCCGCGCACACTAAGGTTGAATGCACTAAGTAATACAACAGCGCCGCTGTGGCATTAATGTTTTGTAATGCGACTAAGGCGACTAAAGTCCCCACCGATACAATCACTAAATTAGCAGTGAGCTTGCGTAAATCTTGCGCGGCAACAACACCAATGGAGCCAACTATAATAGTTGCAACGGCCAAGCCCCACAACCAAGGTTGTGCCATGTGTGCAAGTTGCCCTGCTTCATCACCAAAGATAACGGTATAGACACGCAGCATTGCGTATACACCCACTTTAGTCATAATTGCGAATAACGCTGCCACCACAGGCATTGCACTAGCGTAAGTATTGGGTAACCATAAGTGCAGTGGTAACAATGCACCTTTTAGCGCAAAAACAACCAGCAGTAATAACCCACCAATTTTTGCAAGGTAGACGTCATCGCCCTGTAACTGCGACACTTTTTGTGCCATATCGGCAATATTCAAGGTGCCTAATACACCATATAAAATACCCAGTGCAATCAAAAAAACACTCGATCCAATCAGGTTTAAACTCACGTATTGAATGGCTGATCGCGTTTTGTGTTTATCACCGTCATGCATTAGTAATGAGTAGGAAGCAATTAACAGCACTTCAAAAAATACAAACAGGTTGAATAAATCCCCTGTTAAAAACGCACCGTTAACACCCAGTACCAAAAAGTGTACTAAAGGATGAAAAAAGCCCCCTTTTTCATCATCTCCCATACAGCTGTAAACAGTAACAGCCAAACCTAGAAATGACGTTAGTAACACCAGTAGGACTGACACTAAATCAGCAACCAGCACGATCCCAAATGGGGCTTGCCAGCCGCCGATGGCATACACAATAATGCCTGACTGGAAAACTTGCCATAATAATAGCGCACTGACGAAAGTGTTTAATAATGCCATGACTACAGAGGTAACACGACGAATAGGAATACTTTTCCCACAGGGAGGTAACAGTAAAATAATGCCGGCAAGCATAGGTAATAAAATTGGCCAAGAAGCTAGATGCTGGATCATTTGTGCTCCTTGTGTTCAATTTTACCTAAGTGACCATCTACATGATCATTGCCTAAATCAGCACGACCACGAATTGCCAAAATCACGACAAAGGCGGTCATTGCAAAACCAATTACAATGGCAGTCAAAACTAAAGCTTGCGGCAGCGGATCGGCATAGTCAGTGCCAGTACCAAGCACGACGGCTTTATTAATAGTTAAGCGCCCCGCAGAGAATAAAAATAAGTTCACTGCGTATGACAGCATCGTTAACCCTAATACTACCGGAAAAGTCCGTGCTCTTAGGATCAAGTACACCCCACAAGTCACCAATACACCAACGCATGAAGCGTATAACAGTTCCATTAAATATTTACCTCTTTCTTAGGTGTATCTGCGGTTAACTTACCTAGGCTTGCGAGTATCATTAAGGTCGCGCCGACTACGGTCATGTAAACACCTAAATCAAATACGATGGCACTGGCCAGTTCTACTTTGCCGATAAATGGCACATCAAAATATTCAAACCAAGTGGTTAAAAACGGTCGTCCAAATGCCCAACTTCCTAGCCCTGTTAACATTGCAATGGCGATACCCGAGGCAATGATCTTTCGATAGTTCACATCAAAGCGCTCAGAGATCCAAATTGAACCATGAGCCATATACTGCAAAATAAAGGCAATTGCAGTGACTAACCCGGCAATAAAGCCCCCACCAGGTAAGTTATGACCGCGCAAAAAGATATACGCAGAGACTAATAACGCCAATGGCAATAAACTTTGTGAAATACTGGCTAATAACAGTGGATGACGTTCTCGCGCCCAAGGGCGACCTTCACTGTCGCTGGCTGGCATAAACAATGGTAAATTAGTTAATACTTTATAAATACCTAACGCTGCAATACCCAGTACCGTGATTTCCCCTAGGGTATCAAAGCCCCTGAAATCAACCAAAATAACGTTTACGACGTTGGTACCGCCTCCGCCAGTTTTTGCATTGGCGATAAAGAAATCTGAAATTGACTCAAGCGGACGCGTTAATAATGCATAACAAATACTGGCAATAACCACCCCCACTGCTGAGGCAATCCCTAAATCACGTAAAATACGTAATGAACTCGACTCTTTAGGTGTGCGTTGCGGTAAGAAGAATAATGCCAGCATTAATAAAATGACTGTCACTACCTCTACGGTTAACTGTGTAAGCGCTAAATCGGGCGCTGAGAAGCGAGTAAATGCCACTGAAACCATTAACCCTACGATTGATATCATCAATAACGATACCATCCGTGAGCGATGCCAAATCACAGTGCTAATGGCACCGATGATCATTAAACCTGCACCAATGGCATTATGAAAATCGATCGGCGTACGTGGCGCAGTACCCGCCAAAGCGTTCATTTCAAACAATGGCCAACCAGCACACAACAATACTACCCCCAACATCACAACAATGTAACGTTGCAGAGAACCATTTTCGGTGCTGCTGATTTTTTCTTGACTCCACTTAATGATCGCATAGACAAACCGCTCAAAGGTTTTTTTAGCATTTAATGGAGGTAGTGATGCTTGAAACTTAAATAAGTGCTTACGCTGAATATATATAAATACACCGCCCACGACAGCCATCGCACTCATAAGCAATGGTAAATTAAAACCATGCCAAATTGACAGTTTAAACTGTGGTGTCGCTTCCCCAAGAACTGCTAGCGACGCCGCTGACAAAATACCATCAACCACAAAGTTTGGAAACATACCGACTAGTAAACACAACACAACTAGTATTTCGATTGGCACACGCATATAGCGAGGAGGCTCATGCGGTGTTTTTGGTAAATTGATTGGGTCGCCATTAAAGAATACATCGTGAATAAAGCGTGCCGAATATGCCACAGAAAAAGCAGCCGCTAGAGTTGCTAATACAGGAATAAGCCACGACATAGAACCTAGTATTTGTTGATGTAAGGTTTCTGCAAAAAACATTTCTTTTGACAAGAAACCATTTAATAGCGGCACCCCAGCCATTGCCGCTGCAGCAACCATTGCCAGTGTCGCTGTATAAGGCATAAATCGCCACATACCATTGAGCTTACGCATATCTCGCGTACCAGTTTCATGGTCAATAATACCGGTGGCCATAAATAATGACGCTTTAAACGTTGCATGGTTAATAATATGAAATATTGCCGCTACTGTGGCAAGTTCAGTATCTAACCCAAGTAATAAAGTGATCAAACCTAAATGGCTAATGGTTGAATACGCCAGCAGCCCTTTTAAATCATGCTTAAATAAAGCGATGTAGGCGCCGACCAATAACGTTGTTAAGCCGGTCATGGCAACCAAAATAAACCAGATATCTGTTCCAGCTAACGCTGGATAAAAACGTGCAAGTAGGAAGATACCGGCTTTTACCATAGTCGCTGAATGCAAATAGGCACTCACTGGCGTTGGGGCTGCCATTGCGTGCGGTAACCAGAAATGAAATGGGAATTGAGCTGATTTAGTAAATGCACCTAGCAATACCAACACTAATGCAACTTCGTATAAGTCATGTGACTGGATCAATGTTTTGCTAGCTAAAATAACGTCTAGATCATAGCTACCAACAATATCACCAAGCAGTAGTAAGCCGCCTAGTAGAGCTAATCCACCGGCTCCAGTGACTGCTAATGCCATACGTGCCCCTTTGCGGGCCTCTGATTTATGCCACCAAAAACTGATTAACAAAAATGAGCTAATACTGGTTAATTCCCAAAACAGCCATAGTTGAATCACGTTATTCGACATCACAATACCGAGCATTGCAGTCATAAACAGCATTAAGTAACAGTATAATTTTGGCATCGAGTCATTATTACTTAGGTAATAACGGGTATAAAAAATAACCAGCAACCCGATCCCTAAGATCATAAAGATAAACAATAAGCTTAAGCCATCTAGGCGAAAAGCCAGCTCCATACCCAGCGCTGGTATCCATTGTGTGGTAAAGCGAATTGTCTCACCCGCTAAAACCGCTGGCGTGTGATAAATCGCAATTGCTAAGGCGCATAAAGGCGCTAGCATAGTTAAGCTCGTAGATTGATTACGAGTCAATTTGCCGGTGCAGGAAGAAATAACACTGCCAATTAAGGATAACAGGGGTATCCAGAGCAAAGTCATAGAGAGAAACCTTTTGAAGTCATAAGAGTATCAATACACTGCTAGTTAGTTTTAGTTTAGTACTGGTCATTTCGGATGGTTTTAATTTTAGCTTCAATAAACGCTTTATAGATATATAGTTATACTGATCAGCGACGATTTTGTCTATAGTAAGCCCTTCTACCTGCTGTTATTTTGTACTATTTTAGTGCTGACAGCATATTATTTACAACTTTATCCCTCAATATTTTTTTTTGTCATTTTGTTTATAAAGTTCATAGGTGCTTTAAATTGCTGAAAATAGTCGCTAAATCGTAGTGGTTGATAGCTCGGATCAGTAATTTGTTGCAACCATAATTGTTGATAATGCACTGACAAAGGGATTTGTTGATATTGCATTATTGACCAGTTATGACTTGGTTTATATGCTTTAATTGGTGTTTGACAGCTATCACTTAGCTGCCAGCCAGCCGGTGGTGTAAGATCATTGGCAATAAAAAGGTTCGGCGCCACCAAGCCTTTTTGATTACATAGCCACGCCTGCTTCGCTGCGGGTAACGGATACTCATCTTCAAAGCCGTTAAAGTGCATCAGCTCATGTAAAAATAAACCGTAATAACTCGCCGAGTTTAAGTGCATTATGCCACCTTGCACATTGCCTGAGCCAGTTGCGGTCATCATCACTATAAAATCAAAGCCCGTTGGCCAAGCTTTATTGTGAGCTAAAGGCTGCCAATCACATTTAGCGGCATGTTGCGGCTGTTGTTGGCAGTTTATGGAGTCCCCTAAATAAATAGGCTTACTAAAACAAAAGCTGCCTGAGCTCGGTTGGGGGTGTTGTTGATAACGAATTTTAAATGCATTAAGTTTTGCTAAACCTTGGCGATGATCTGTCATCATCAACACATTAAACAGACACTGCGGTTGCGCTTGCAGCTGTGAAAAGGATAATAAAAATCCCTCATGACTGGCAAAGCTTTGGTCAATACTCGCCGGTGTGGCGCCATGGTGTAATTTTAATTGTTCTGCCGCATGACTTGCAGGCAACAGGTGTTGCTCTGCCAGTGATGTTAAATCATCCCAACGTTCTGATTGCAGTAACAATGTACTGAGTCTGCGGCGTTTATCAACACTTTGCTGAGCCACGCTAACACGCCAAAAAGGTAAAGCAGATTGTGCTTGATCATTTGTTAGTAACCGCAGTGCCCAAGCAAATTGTGCATCCGTAACAGCATTTATAGCTAATAAGTATAAAGTAGCATCAGTCAATGAATTAAGCTGAGCATTAAAATCGTCAATAAAACGATAATAACTAATAAGAATAGAATCTGGGGTATGTTTTACATGCCAAAAGGCAATATCGCGATGCTGATTAACTGAGCTTGGTAAATATCCCAAACTCAGCATAACAACAACGCTAATAAATAATTTAACTGTCGTTTTCACCAGCCATTAACTCAAGCTCTAAACGGGCATATTTATATTCCACAAACTCATGCACATTGGTGGCAAGTGCTAAACGAAAGAAATCTGCGGCTTGATAATCAAGCCCTTTAGCTTGATATATTTTAGCTAAATAAAAGTAAGCTTCGCATAGCCGCTGCGCATATTCTTGTTCAGTTTTAACACCATCGGCAAGACTTGTTAAAAAGCTCTGCTCGCTCATATCGCCCAAATAAAGTGATATTAAACTATACGCCCATTGGCTATCATCCAGCCCTTGTGCATTGCTTTTTAAGTTTGCTAAAGCTTGCACAGGATCAGCGCTTGCTTGCGCTAGATAAAGCCATAACACCCGGTAAGGATCACTTGGCGAACGAGATAAAAACTCTTTAAGATCAGCTGCTGCAAGATTTGCTCTATCGCCATAGTAAAGAGCAATACCACGATTTAAGTAGGCATATTCGTGTTGCTCATTGAGTTCTAACGCTGAATCAAAAAATTCATAGGCTTTTTCAAATTGTTGCATCAAGGTATGGTGAATACCTAAAAAGTTATACACTTCGGCTAAATCGGGCTTCAATTGCACAGCACGATTAAAATCAATCCGCGCCAAGGTAGACATACCTAAACTATCAAATAATACGCCACGGTCATAAAATAATTTTGCTTGTTGATCTGGCGCTAGATCAGCACGATTTAATAATTCAGAATAACGAGCTATCGCTATTTCACTACGAAAATCAGACGCTAAAGGCGCAGTGAAAGGCACATTCACAATCGCAGTCGGTTGTGCTTGCGAAGTAGATTGACAGGCGCTTAAAGACAGAATAGCAAACGATGCCAAGGCTATGTGTTTAAGTATCATTAAAATCCTTTATACCAAGATAAGTAGCAAACTGATAGGACAAGTACTATCCAAAGAGGTTTCATTAAAGCATAAAAAAAGAGGCTATACAGCCCCTTTTTATATTATCCAGAGAATATCTGGATTAAATATCAACAATTAAGCGTCAGTTGGTGCATCAGCTGCGGCAGCTGCTGATTCCATTGCTTCTTTGATACTTAAACGTACACGACCTTGACGGTCTACTTCTAGTACTTTAACTTTAACTTCTTGACCTTCAGATAGGTGATCTGTCACGTTATTTACGCGCTCAGTACTGATCTGAGAGATATGCACTAGGCCATCTTTACCAGGAAGAATGTTTACAAACGCACCGAAATCAACGATACGTACAACTTTACCTTCGTAGATAGTACCTACTTCTAGTTCAGCTGTTAATTGCTCAATGCGGCTAATTGCATTTGCTGCGCTTTCACCGTCTGTTGCTGCAATTTTGATTGTACCGTCATCACCGATTTCAATCGTAGTACCTGTTTCTTCAGTAAGTTGACGAATAGTTGCGCCGCCTTTACCGATAACTTCTGCGATTTTCTTCTGTGGTATCTTCATAGTGTAGATACGTGGAGCAAACATTGAAAGCTCTTCAGACGGTGCAGAAATCGCTTCGTCCATCACACCTAAGATGTGTAAACGTGCAGCTTTTGCTTGTTTAAGCGCAATTTGCATGATTTCTTGAGTGATACCTTCAATCTTGATATCCATCTGTAGTGCAGTGATACCTGCAGCAGTACCAGCTACTTTAAAGTCCATGTCACCTAAGTGATCTTCATCACCTAAGATGTCAGAAAGAACTACGAATTTTTCGTCTTCTTTAACTAGACCCATCGCGATACCCGCAACAGACGCTTTAATTGGCACACCCGCATTCATAAGTGCAAGTGAAGTACCACATACTGATGCCATTGAAGATGAACCATTTGATTCAGTGATCTCAGATACAACACGGATTGAGTAAGGGAACTCAGTCAATGTAGGCATTACAGCTTGGATACCGCGCTTAGCTAGGTTACCGTGGCCGATTTCACGACGCTTAGGAGAACCTACAAAACCTGTTTCACCTACGCAGAACGGAGGGAAGTTATAGTTAAGCATAAAGTGGTTTTTGTGCGTGCCAGTTAAATCATCGATTAACTGTGAATCACGTTCTGTACCAAGTGTAGCAGTTACAAGTGCTTGAGTTTCACCACGCGTAAAGATTGCAGAGCCGTGAGTACGTGGCAATACGCCAGTCATTACGTCAAGTGCACGGATCATATCTGGTTCACGACCATCGATACGTTTTTCGCCAGCAGTGATGCGCCCACGTACGATTTTCTTCTCAAGAGAACCAAATACTTTGCCAACTTCTTGCTTGTCTAGTGACTCGCCTTCAGCAAGCTCAGCTGTTAATACAGCAACAACTTCGTCTTTAGCTACGCCAAGTGCTTCTTTACGAGCCACTTTATCAGTGATGCGGTAAGCTTCGCCTACTTTATCAGCTGCGATTGCTGCTACTTTATCTTCTAAAGCAACGTTCTTTTCAGGTGCTGCCCAATCCCATGTAGGCTTGCCAGCTTCTGCTTTGAATTCGTTGATTGCGTTGATGATAGCTTGAGATTGCTCATGACCATATACAACCGCACCTAGCATAACGTCTTCTGCAAGTACGTCAGCTTCTGATTCAACCATAAGTACTGCGTTATCAGTACCAGCAACAACTAAATCAAGTTGGCTTTCTTCAAGCTCTTTTAGCGTTGGGTTAAGTACGTATTCGCCGTTAATGTAACCAACGCGCGCTGCACCTATTGGACCACTGAATGGGATACCAGAGATAGCAAGTGCTGCTGAAGTACCGATCATCGCAACCATATCAGGTTGAATTTCAGGGTTAACAGAAACAACAGTAGCAATAACTTGTACTTCGTTTACAAAACCATTTGGGAAAAGTGGACGAATTGGACGGTCAATAAGACGTGCAATAAGTGTTTCACCGTCGTTAGGACGACCTTCACGCTTTAAGAAACCACCAGGGATACGACCTGCAGCGTACATACGCTCTTGGTAGTTAACTGTTAGTGGGAAAAAATCTTGGCCAGGTTGTGCTTCACGCTTACCAACAACAGTAACTAATACTGATGTGTCGCCAATACTTGCTAGTACTGCGCCGTCTGCTTGACGAGCGATTGCACCGGTTTCTAGGGTAACTGTATGTTGACCTAGTTGAAATTCTTTAATAATTGCTTGCACTTAAAATGTTCCTTAAATGTGTTCTAATAAGTTGCCATCAAAGTACCAATTACAGTACATAATTGTATTCAGTTGGAAATCAATTAAGTACTACAATTGGCAATGATGTGAATAAGCGTAGATAAACCTTTTTATCTACGCGCATAGTATATAACAAAGTAATGCAAAATTGCGAGCTTAGTCCCTAGATAAAAGTGGTGATAATAGGCGCGCTAAAAAGTGTGCTTTGCTGTCACTAACTATGTGGCTTTTATTTGATATTTCAAGAGAATTAATTGTTGTGGACAGAGAGAGTGAGAAATTTCAGGCACAAAAAAAGGAGCTATAAAGCTCCTTTCTATGTAATCTAGTTCTTAGCGACGTAGGCCAAGTTCTTGGATTAACGCAGTATAACGTGCAATGTCTTTACCTTTAAGGTAATCAAGCAGTTTACGGCGAGTGCTTACTTTACGAAGCAGACCACGACGTGAGTGGAAGTCATGCTTGTGATCAGCAAAGTGACCTTGAAGCTTGTTGATATCAAAAGTAAGAAGTGCAACTTGTACTTCAGGTGAACCAGTGTCGCCTTCTGCACGTGCGAATTTTGCGATGATATCGATCTTTTCTTGATTGCTTAGTGACATAGTAACTCCAAAAATAAAATTTAAAAGGTGTCTTAGCCGATCACTAATTCAGCCAAAACGATTAGCGGGCGTATTCTACCAGCTACGGCAATAACTACAAGCTAAACTTTACGCTGTTGTTTCTTGCTGATTTGATAAGCCACGTTTTGACTTTAAATGGCCATCAGGATTACGTTCACCAGTGCCAATAAACACACCATCAGCGAGCACTTTAATTGCCCCTTCTGGCAGTTCAATATCAAGTACAACCGCCTGACCATGGCTAAAAGAACTACCTTGCTCTTTACTGAGCTTAACCACAGGTAGACCAACTAATGCGGTGTCCATTGGCAGTAATAGTTCATCAAGATAAGTAGAAGGCGTAAGCTCTTCTTGTTTCGCTTTTACTAATAACGCTTCTAACTGCTCAAGTGACACCATTTTGTCAGCAGGGTAATGCCCTACCGCACTGCGATGCAACATGATCACATGCGCGCCACAACCCAGATTTTCGCCTAAGTCATCGACGATAGTACGAATATAAGTACCTTTTGAAACGTGGGCGGTCATTTGCACTTCGTTATTAGCTTCATCGAACTCATCTAGTGTTAAACTAAATACGTTGATTTTTCTGCACTTGCGAGGTACTTCAATGCCTTCACGCGCATATTTATATAAAGGTCGGCCTTCATATTTTAACGCTGAATACATTGACGGGTATTGATCTGATTCACCTAAAAACTTAGCAATTTCTTCGCTAAGTTGCTCAGCCGTCACATTGACATCTTTAGTACTGACAATTTCACCATCAGAATCTGATGTTGTCGTACGTTCACCTAATTTAGCGCGAACTACATAGGTTTTGTCAGTATCGAGTAAAAACTGAGTAAATTTAGTCGCTTCACCAAAACAGATAGGCAGCATACCCGTTGCAAGCGGATCAAGGGCACCGGTGTGCCCCGCTTTTTGTGCAAAATACACACTTTTAGCTTGCTGTAGCGCTTTATTTGATGAAATGCCTATGGGTTTGTTTAACAACAAAATACCGTCAACTGGACGGCCTTTACTGCGCTTTGCCATCTGTATTAGTGCCTTCTTCGCTGTCTGTTTCGTCGATATGCTCTGCATCATCTACGCTATCAACTTCGTCATCTACATGCTTTGCTTTATCTTCACGAATAATAGAATCAACAAGGTTTGAAATACGCATGCCTTCCATCAGTGAATTATCAACCACAAACTTAAGCTCTGGCATAATACGGGCACGAATGCGTTTGCCAAGTAGTGAGCGAATATAACCGGTCGCTTCATTTAATACTTTAGCACTTTGCTTTGCAGCATCTTCATCTTGGGTGTTAAACACAGTAATAAAGATTTTTGCATAAGATAAATCACGTGATACTTCTACAGCAGATACTGTAACCATACCTAAACGTGGATCTTTAATTTCGCGTTGTAAAATCACCGCAATTTCTTTTTGAATTTGCTGAGCAACACGATCAGTGCGAGAAAATTCTCTCATTTCACTTTCCTAAAATTATAACTTATTGAAAAATAATAATAAGCTAACTAAATAATGGATACACAAATGGGGGCTGAGCCCCCATTTATTATCTTAGCTTACGAACAATTAAAGTGTACGTTGTACTTCAACTGTTTCGAATACTTCGATTTGGTCACCAACGCGAACGTCGTTATAGTTCTTAACGCCGATACCACATTCCATGCCGTTACGAACATCAGCAACATCGTCTTTAAAGCGACGAAGTGACTCAAGCTCACCCTCGTAGATAACCACGTTATCACGAAGTACACGAATTGGTGCGCTACGTTTAATAACACCTTCAGTAACCATACAACCAGCGATAGCGCCAATTTTAGGTGACTTGAACACGTCACGAACTTCAGCTAGACCAATGATCTCTTGCTTGAACTCTGGTGCTAACATACCAGACATAGCTTGCTTCACTTCGTCAATCAAGCTATAGATAACGCTGTAGTAACGTAAGTCTAAGTTCTCAGACTCAATTACTTTACGTGCCGATGCATCAGCACGAACGTTAAAGCCAACCACGATTGCATTAGATGCTGCAGCAAGGGTTGCGTCAGTTTCAGTGATACCACCTACGCCTGAGCCTACAATCTTCACTTTAACTTCATCTGTTGACAGTTTAGTCAATGAATCAGAGATTGCTTCGATTGAACCTTGAACGTCTGCTTTAAGTACCACATTAACTTCAGACACATTGCCTTCAGTCATGTTAGTAAACATGTTTTCAAGCTTCGCTTTTTGCTGACGTGCTAGTTTAACATCACGGAATTTACCTTGACGGTAAAGTGCAACTTCACGGGCTTTACGCTCGTCTTTAACTACAGTTGCTTCGTCGCCCGCTGCTGGAATACCAGATAGACCTAAAATCTCAACTGGGATTGAAGGACCTGCAGACTTGATGTCTTTACCGTTTTCATCGCGCATTGCACGAACACGACCATACTCAAGACCACATAATACAATGTCACCTTGGTTAAGCGTACCAGATTGTACAAGGATAGAAGCAACTGGACCACGGCCTTTATCAAGACGAGATTCAATAACAACACCAGCAGCCATACCCACAGTTGGAGCAGTAAGTTCTAACAACTCAGATTGGTTTAATACCGCTTCAAGAAGGTCATCAATACCTAAACCAGTTTTAGCAGAAATATGCACATACTGTGTATCACCGCCCCACTCTTCAGGAATAACGTCTAGTTGAGCAAGCTCATTCTTAACGCGATCTGGGTCTACGCCTTCTTTATCCATTTTGTTAACAGCGATAATTAAAGGAACGCCAGCTGCACGCGCATGCTGAACCGCTTCTTTAGTTTGTGGCATTACACCATCATCTGCTGCAACCACTAGGATTACGATATCTGTTGCTTTAGCACCACGAGCACGCATTGACGTAAACGCCGCGTGACCTGGAGTATCCAAGAAAGTGATCATGTTACCATTTACGTCAACATGATAAGCACCGATATGCTGTGTGATACCACCGGCTTCGCCAGAGGCCACTTTTGCTGAACGAATATAATCAAGCGTTGACGTTTTACCGTGATCAACGTGACCCATTACAGTTACTACTGGCGCACGTGGCTCAGATTTACCATCTTCATGACGGTCATTTAGTACTGTTTGCTCTAATTCGTTTTCTTTAACAATGATAACTTTGTGGCCCATTTCTTCTGCAACTAACTGTGCAGCTTCTTGGTCGATCACTTGGTTAATGGTAACCATGTCACCCATTTTCATCATTGTTTTTACAACTTCAGCGCCCTTAACGGCCATGCGTGATGCAAGCTCAGCAACTGTAATTGTTTCGCTAATACGCACTTCGTTTTTCACGTCAACCGTTGGCTTTTGGAAGCCATGTTGTAGTGAAGCTGGTGCTTTTAGCTTGCTTTTCTTGCCTCTCGAAGGAACAAATTTCTCCTTCGCTGGGGCTTTTTTCTTTTTCTTCGCACGGCGTGTGCCTTGCTCATCACGCGCATCAGCAACATCTTCTGCTTCACGTGCGTAAGTAGAAGTCGTAAGGTGGTGATCAGCGGTTTCTTCGCGCTTCTTACGTTCTTCTTCTTCTTTCTTCCAGCGAGCTGAATTTTCTTCTGCTAGCTTTCTTGCCTCTTCTGCTTGACGTTTCGCTTCTTCTTCAGCTTTCTTCAATGCGGCCTCTTCTGCTTCTCTTTGCAGACGCTCAGCTTCAACGCGATCTTTTTCAGACTTCGCGGTTTGTTCTGGGGTCATCTGCTTCTGTTTTGCTACACGTTCAGCATCTGCTTTACGTTTAGCTTCTTCTTTCACTTTACGGTCAGCCTCTTCTTTGGCTTTACGCTCTGCGTCTTGTTTTGCTTTAAGCTCAGCTGCTTCTTTTGCAGCTTGTTGCTCAAGTTCACGACGAGCGGCTTCTTCTGCTGCTATACGTGCTTGCTCTTGCTCTTGCTCAACCGCGCTTTTCTTCACGTAAGTACGTGTTTTACGTACTTCAACTTGTACTGACTTTGCTTGACCTGTAGAACCCGTCACACTTAATGTGCTTTTGCTCTTACGTTGCAATGTCATACGCGCTGGGCCATCTGAGCCTGTGCCGCCGTGTTGCTTGCTTAAGTGATCAAGTAACGTTGCTTTTTCTGCTTCAGTTACATTATCACCCGCTTGCTTAGTGATACCGGCTTGCGATAATTGTTGAAGCAATTTATCAACAGTTGTACCAATATCCCCGGCTAGTTTTTCAACATTTACTTCTGCCATAGTCTCTAATACCTCCGTTAATAAATTACTCGTCTGCGAACCAACAAATGTTGCGCGCAGCCATAATTAGCTCACCCGCTTTCTCTGGAGAAAGCTCTGTGATATCGACTAATTCATCAATACCTTGCTCTGCTAAATCTTCTAGCGTAACAACCCCTTTGCTTGCCATAACAAACGCAAGGTGACGCTCTAACCCTTCTAGTGCTAATAAGTCTTCAGCAGGCTCTGCACCATCAAGGCTTTCTTCTGTTTTAAGTGCTTTAGTCGTTAATGCATCTTTTGCACGTGAGCGTAACAAATCAACAGTATCTTCATCTAAACCATCAATTTCTAAAAACTCAGACGCAGGCACATAGGCAACTTCTTCAAGGGTTGAGAAACCTTCGTTGATAAGTAATGTTGCAAAGTCTTCATCGATGTCTAAGTTTTCAGTGAATAAGTTAATTAACTTATCAGATTCAGCTTCGTTCTTAGCGCGCATCTCTTCAACTGTCATTACGTTTAGTTCCCAACCAGTTAACTGGCTAGCAAGACGTACGTTTTGACCGTTACGACCAATTGCTTGTGCTAGGTTATCAGCTTCAACAGCGATATCCATTGAATGGGTGTCTTCATCCATTACAATTGAAGCAACTTCAGCAGGTGACATTGCATTAATAACGAACTGGGCTGGGTTGTCATCGTAAAGTACGATATCAACACGTTCACCACCTAATTCGGTAGAAACAGCTTGTACACGTGCACCACGCATACCAACACACGCACCAATTGGGTCGATACGTTTGTCGTTAGATTTCACGGCGATTTTAGCACGTGAACCTGGATCACGTGCCGCTGCACGTAATTCAATCATCTCTTCGCCAATTTCTGGCACCTCAATGCGGAATAATTCCATCAGCATTTCTGGCTTAGAGCGTGTTACAAATAACTGTGCACCACGAGCATCAGGTTTTACTTCATAAAGTAAACCACGGATGCGATCGCCAGGACGGAAATTTTCACGTGGTAACATGTCATCACGGTAAATAACCGCTTCAGCATTGTTACCTAAATCTAATACGATTGCGTCACGCGTTGCTTTTTTCACAACACCTGTTACTAACTCGCCTTGTTGATCTTTATAAGCTTCTACAACAAGTGCGCGCTCAGCTTCACGTACTTTTTGTACGATTACTTGTTTCGCCATTTGTGTAGTAATACGGTCAAATTTAATTGACTCGATTTGCTCTTCGATGAAATCACCAATCTTAAGATCTGGGTCATCAACCTGAGCCGCTTCTAACGTGATTTCGCTGTAAGGGTTTTCCAGTGAGCCATCTTCAAGTACTGCAGCAATCTGCCAACGACGGTAAGTGTCGTAGTCACCTGTTTTACGGTCAATTGCAACGCGTACTTCAATTTCACCAGTGTGTTTTTTCTTAGTCGCAGTCGCTAATGCGAACTCTAACGCTTCGAAAATCTTTTCTTTTGGAACCGCTTTCTCATTGGAAACGGCTTCAGCAACCAATAATATCTCTTTTGCCATGGGTTATGCCTCGCTTGCCCTATTCCTTCGCACTCGGATTAAAACTTTGCGATGATGTTCGCACGTTCAATGTTACTGAGCATAATTAACTGCTCAGTACCGTCATATGAAAGTGTGATCATATCACTGCTAACTGCTATTAGATCGCCTTTAAAATTACGGCGACCATCTTGTGGAAGCTTAGTACGCACGCGTACTTCCTCTCCTTGTGCCTTCTCGTAGTGATCTTGTTTGAATAATAGACGATCAACACCAGGAGACGATACTTCCAAATCATATTCATTTGTAATCGGGTCTTCGACATCTAAAATTGCGCTTATTTGACGACTTGCATCAGCACAGTTATCAACCGAGATCCCCGCTTCGTGATCGATATAGACCCTAAGCGTAGAATGGCGACCCGCTTGCACAAACTCTAGACCATGTAATTCAAAGCCTAACATTTCAACTGACGGTGAAAGCATGGTTAATAAATCTTGCTCAAGTTTTGTCACGAAAATTCTCCATACAAACAAAAAAAGGGCTTATAGCCCTAAAATACTTAGCTTATACCTTGATTTAAAATCAAGAGGTGCAGATACAACAACGCCCCGAACCAAGCGGGGCGTCACACCTAAAGCATAAAACTGTGTGGCCATGGGCCAAGCTTGGTTGCGGATAGCTAACACCATCTAAATTAAACCCAAAGGCTTAAACGCAAAACGCGCATTACATAGAATGCGCGACTTCAAATCAGTAACTAAAATCGCTACTCAAAAGTATGGCTTCAAGAATTGAGAAACATTAATAAAATTAATGGCTTATCTCAAAAACTTGGTTGCGGGAGCCGGATTTGAACCGACGACCTTCGGGTTATGAGCCCGACGAGCTACCAGGCTGCTCCATCCCGCGCCAACTTGTATCAAATATCTGATACTTGCCTAGCAGCTAATTAAGTGAGCTAGACAATGGCGGCTATTATAAAGAGGCTTGGCGGAATTAGCAACCAAAAACTGGTAAAGAATGACTAGATTATAAAGTACAAAATTATAGGTCAGAACAATTAGCTATAACGGAACACCAAGTGCGATTTTTAAAAACCAACATAAAGGCCCTAGGGCGTGTTGACCTTTTGTGATTAATTTTGCAGCAGTATGTTTGGTATTTAGGCAAGGCAGAGTCTATGTAGTGTGGTTGTTCCCCATAAATAGGCGATAACGCAGTATAAATTCCAAACATGCGCTGCCCAAAGGGTTCTTCCTAGGGGCGATTAACTCTTTGTTGCTCGATTTTTACTTAGCCCACTAGGTTACAAACCTCGCGCCGCGATTAAATCGCCCCTAGATTGAACAAATTTCAATCCACAAAGGTCAACACGCCCTAGCCTTATTGGCATTAATAAAGCACGCTATCGCGCAATTTCCATCGATTTACTCACTCTTTCCTACACAGCGTCTATACTAAGTTTTTAATGGCAATCTGCATATTTAAGGCTATTTAGAGAGGGCTTATTATGAGTATTTCTGCTCATCATCAAAAAATGTTATTATGAAGTATCGCAATAATAAAACCCAACTTTCACTGTTTTACTGTTACCTTTCATGTGCAATTAAAACGTCATGCATTGACAATGCAATGGCCTAGCAGTGATGAAATAAGTGAAAAAAGTTATTTGTTGTATTGCTCATTGGAACGCACTATTACCCACTTAGATCGCTTATTGTCTGTATTACCTTTTATTCATTATCATGCCAACAACCTAAGTAAATCTGGCCTCACTTGTCAGGATGTTGATTTATTATGTGATGCTTTTATAGCTGCGCTAAAAATTCATTTGGGCCGAGAATTTACGCTAAACCTAGAACAAGCGTGGCGTTATGCACTCAGGATGTTTAACAGCATAGTGAAAAGCTATTTATTTAATACCAGTAATATTGTTGCAATTAACAAGTCCGTGCAGCAGCAAGTGAATTCATAACAAATAACCTACATGCATTATTCTATACTGGCTAACTCTTGTAGAAGACGATCTATTTGGTGCTGTTCAACATCGATTAAAGTTGCATATTTTGATGTTAACGCACTCATTTTTCTAGATAAGGAGTTATCAAGAGTCGCATCAGTTAAGTTATTAGGTTGCTCTTTAGCCTGAGCTTCGAGGGCTGCTATTTGGCGATCCATTTGAGCTTGGTAAGTATCTATTTTTGATTGTCGCTGTTCAACATCTCGTTTGATTTCTTGTGACCGAATGAACGAATCAATACCTTTGCTCTGGGTTGATTGTTGGTCAATTTCAGACGTGTTTTTCGACGCAGGCAAAGCGTGTTTTTCTTTTAAGAGTCGATCAATATCCCGCTGTTCACGTGCAATTAAAACGTTATAGCGCTCTGAAATACTGGTCATTTGATTAGCTATTGCAGTTTCTTTTTTTGCACCAGATAAATTATTTAACTGCGCATCTGATTGCTCACCTAAGGCGGCAATTTGCTGATTCATTTTCTCGCTTAAGCTATCAATTTTATCTTGATGCTGTTGAATATCAGCATCAATTTGCCGAGTCCGAATATAACTATCAACGCCCGAGGTATCAATATTTTCATTAGCAACAATCTGACTAGATAAGCTTGGGTTTTGCTCTTTTACAGAGATTAGTTTCGCATCATCACCACATGGAAATTGACTAAATTCCACGACGCCTTTTTTTTCACACTGATAGACTGTGGCATGCAAAGAACTAACATGGCAAAGTGCAATGAGACAAGGTAAAACAATTTTAAATTTGCAAATAGCATACTGATATTGATTCATAAGGCGACACTCCTTTGTTTACGTATTAATACCTATACCACGACTATCAGTATTAATAAATGCGATCTAATCGACAATTTAATTCGTATAAAACAATTTTGAGCAAAATTAATGATCTATAAAACTCTGAGATTTATTTTTGGCGACCAACTTAATGCCAATCACAGTTGGTATAAAGAAGAGGATCAAACACAATACCTTTATGTCATTGCTGAATTAAAACAAGAAACAGATTATGTAAAACACCATATACAAAAGGTAGCGGCGTTTTTTGCGGCAATGGAGAACTTTGCGACTGCGCTCAAACAAGTACAATTAAATGTGCTTCATTTAACACTCGATGATACCCACGATGACGCATGCATTACCTCATTGCTAACACGCTTGGCGAAGCAATATCAGTGTCAACAAATCCAATATCAGTATCCTGATGAGTATAGATTAAAAACTCAACTGCAAGAGTTTGCAAACAGCAGTGACTTTAATGTTAGTGCCACAGACAGCGAACATTTTTTATTACCTTTTGCTGATATCAGCGACCATTTTAAAAAAGATAAGCATGTGAAAATGGAATTTTTTTATCGCATGATGCGCAAGCGCTTTAACATATTGATGCAAGATAATGCTCCACTAGGCGGGCAATGGAACTTTGACCAAGACAATCGTAACAAATTAAAAAAAACTGATTTAGCTGCTATCCCTGAACCAAAAATATTTACCAATAATATTGAAGCTATTTTACAGCGCATAAAAAAACACCAGGTAAATACCCTTGGCCATTGTTCAGCAACTTTATTATGGCCAACCAGTCGTGCTCAAGCAAAAGAATTACTCGATTACTTTTGCACTCATCTACTCCCCTGTTTCGGAAAATTTCAAGACGCGATGACCTGTCAGAGCTCATACAAATGGAGCTTGTATCATAGTCGTATCGCGTTTGCACTTAACACAAAAATGCTGCACCCAATGCAAGTTATTAAGCAAGTACTGGCTGAGTTTGCGGCACGCCAAGAACAGATCACGCTTGCCCAAGTTGAGGGGTTTATTAGGCAAATTTTAGGTTGGCGAGAATATGTAAGAGGTATTTATTGGCAAAATATGCCTGATTACGCGAGTAAAAATGAACTTGAGGCTGCTCGTCTGTTACCAGATTATTTTTGGAGTGGCAAAACAAAAATGAACTGTATGAAACAGGCAATCACGCAGAGCTTAGAGACCGCCTACGCGCATCATATTCAACGCTTAATGATCACCGGAAACTTTTGCTTATTAACCGGTATTGATCCAAATGAAGTTGATAGCTGGTATTTGGGCATTTACATCGATGCCATTGAATGGGTAGAAATGCCTAACACCCGTGGTATGAGTCAATTTGCAGATGGCGGCCTAATCGCCACAAAACCGTATGCCGCAAGCGGTAACTACATAAACAAAATGAGTGATTACTGCACCAGCTGCCACTATAACGTAAAACAAAAAAGTGACGACACGGCTTGCCCTTTTAATAGTTTATATTGGCAATTTATGCACACCCATGAAGCCCGCTTAGCTCGTAACCCACGTATTGGCATGGTCTATAAAAATTGGCAAAAACAAGATACATCACAACAGCACGCTATTTTAGAGCGAGCGCAATGGTGCCTAAATAATATAGAAAAACTCTAACAGAAGTATCATATCAGGTAATATTGTTAATTAAATGTTTAATTAATTTGTAATTATAGTGTAATTACCCTACTTTCTAATATTAGAAATTACTCCACAACACTATGAGAACACGATGAAAAAACAGTTTTTAACGACATTATTACTGATCAGTACAAGCCAAGCACAGGCATTTAGCCAAGAAACACATAAACGTATCGTCATCGATGCAGTGAACTATATGCAGCAGCACCCAAGCAGCACACAGTTTTCGGCATTAAGCCAATACGCTCAACAAAATAATATGACGGTAACCCAGTTAGCCGAAGTACTAGGCCAAGCAGCCTATGATGTGGATGACTTTGAAGACACCTTCTTTTGTGGTGCTGTAACGGGGTCATGTGTTCAAGCACCAATATGGGGAGCAGCAGAGAGTATTGTTAAATATACCAGCTATTGGCATTTCCAAAACCATACCCAAGGGGCTGATCAACACGGTAACGACTTTGGTGGCTACAATTACCAAAAACTGACGGTATGGGGCACCGTTGATAACTTGGCTTCAAGCTGGTTAAAAGGTGACTACCTTGATGACGGTCAAGGCGGTGAAACAGGCTGGTTTAATGCCGATTCATCAAAGTACAACAGCTATGGTATTACTGAAGCTAATTACCGAATTGACAGCCAATCAAATTACAACATGTACGATGACTTTGAAGAAATGCCTTTTCAGCCAATTGATAATTTAGGTCAATACTGGTATCAAAGCTATTTGCAAAGTGGCAACCCACAAGTGTTAGGTTTTGTTTTCCATACAACTGACTTACTACAACCACACCATACTTGGACCACATCTGATCTCAATCATTCAAGCTGGGAAAGCTGGGTAAAAGACTACTATGATCAGGAACAACTCAATGACTCTGCCCTTATTACACAAGCCATGCAAACATTTTCAGCACTGGATATAAACAGTCAAGACGTACGTCCTTTACTGACACAAGGTGGCGCTTTTTCTTATGCTCAAGGCGGTATTGTGCTTAATTCACAAGACCATTACGACCGCTTAAATACGGCAAAACAAGTGATCCCACATGCGATTGCCATGGTTGTGCACCTACTTAATCATGCCATGGTCGTACGCCAATGAAAGCGCTGAGCAGTTGTATTTTGTTATTGTTAGGACTGCTTTATAGCAGCCTAACAATGGCATCATTTAACCAATATAGCGCTGCTGAAGTGCGTTTAATGCAGCAAGTTTATCAACAACACAATGCCAACATTAGTCGCAAAGACGTTCGTAAACATATGTTTGAAAATCAATTTTTATTATATCAAGCAGAACAACATATGCCTGAGCTGCTTGAACGTCAATCTGCGGTAGGCTTTAGCACGCAGTACCATGTTGAGCGCTATTTAATGAACATATTTGACAGGCAACTCAATTTATCAACATCCTATGTTAAAGGAAGTAATCTCACACAATATAATGCCCAGTGGCTGCTCAAAGTATTGCCTAGCTACCCTGCTGATGGCCAATACAACGCTGAACAAATCAATAAAATGCAGCGCACTGAGCTCAGAGGGCTCTTTACAACCGCCGTCAATCTTTATGAGTTTATAGCCCCTTTATCTATGCAAGTACGCTTTCGACTGCACCAAGGTGAAAGTGACTTATTCAAAACTGAAGTGATAAAAAAGCAACAATTTGAGGCGTTGCTTTTAAAAGCAACGCCATTACTTTTAAAGCAAGGGATCAGTATCGCGCACCTAGAAGAACTAGCAAAAGGCGATATTTTAAGGCCTTCGATTCAAAGTTGGCTAGGTATTAAAGACATGATGCACGTTCAAAGCCCAATACTCGACAGTCTTGAACAACAAATATCCGATAAAGAAATAAAAAATTATTATCAGGCAAATAAAGTGCGCTTTAAATACCTTAGTGAAGTGACAGCTTACGGCGCTGCGTTTACTGAGCGAGACCAAGCGGTTCGCTTTAGAAACACAGTACAAGCAAGCTCTTTTACAGATGCATTATATATATCACAGCAAACCGACATTTATGCTAAGTATCACAATAAACTAACTCGCAAAAATAAAAGTAATTGGGCTGTGCAACTGGCTTATACGCTAAAAGCAGAAGAATTATCTGCGGTGATGCGCTCACCTGAAGGTCTATGGGTCGTCATAATTAGTAATAACCATCAGTATAACTACTTTAGCGCTACTGACGAAACGGTTCGCTATCAAGCTAAAAAAGCCATCGCAATACAAAAAGCGCAGCAACGCTATCAGCAAAATTGGCTGGCTTGGCAACAACAAAATGCAGTAAAACTATGAATAAAAAAGCTATCTACATAATTACAGGCGTCGCTTGTTTAGGTTTTTTAGTAATAAATTTAACAACAGAGCGAAAACGTGAAATAGCTCCCATCCGCGCTGCTGATGATTTAACGCCAGTAACGCCCGCACCACAAATAAATAATGCGTCGGCACCGACAGCTATTAATCCAGATATGACTGCTGAAGCGGCGATTGATAGTCACACCTCATTAAAAAATACTGATGCCAGTCAACAACTGCCGCCCATTACTACACCGAGTTACTTGCCTGTCATCGCAAAAAATCCAATCAGTGCGAGTCAGTTTCAAGGCGACTTAACCGATCATCAAGCTTACCTCGATTTTCATAAACAGCAGCAAACTCAGCTCGAGCAACGCTTTGTAATAGCTGCTCAACAAAAAATAACTAACCTTGAAAGCTTGCTCGAAAAAGGCCGTCAAAAAGGCCTCCCTCAACGGCAGCTGCAAGTTGCTATTGATAAAATTGCCGCCTTAAAAGACATGCAAGCCAAATTAAAAAGTAAAGATACTAACTGAACACAGCATCATTAATCATCTGCGATTAATGGTGCGCTAAGCGGATCCGATGTTTAAGCAAAGCTAAAAAAGCCGCCTCAACTGAGGCGGCTACTAAAAATAACAAGTAAATTAGGGGAAAAACACTGTCAAAGGGATGGTTATTTACCTTCTAGCAAGTTACCACTGCCAATTTCAATTTTACGTGGTTTAAGTGCTTCAGGGATCTCGCGTTGCAAGTCGATACTAAGTAGCCCATTGGCTAAATCAGCGCCGAGTACTTTAACGTGGTCACCTAGCTGGAATTTGCGTTCAAAGTTGCGCTCAGCAATGCCTTGATGAATAAATTTGCGCTCTGCGCTGTCATCTTTATTGGCTTTAATGCCAGCAACTTTTAAGGTGTTATTTTCTGACTCTATCGTCAGCTCATTATCACTAAAACCGGCAACAGCCATAGTAATGCGATATTTGTCTTTATCGAGTGCTTCGATGTTATACGGAGGAAAACTTGGCTGCTTGTCAGTGCGAGCGGCCGCATCCATTAAAGATGCTAAATGATCGAAGCCAATGAATGAACGATAAAGTGGTGATAAATCTACTGTACGCATAATAATATCCTCATATTTAAGCGATATTTTGCATGTGCTTTTCGGTTGAACAAGCGCAAGCAAAGTTTAATTAATAATATAAATTTCAATTACTTATGTTTAGTTGGGACCCATCAGGCGTCCTCACTAAACTATATATGGACGGCAAAATTGTTTTCAAGATTATTTTTGAAAAAAGTTTTATTTTTTTCAAAATCTCTTTTTGCCTACTCAATAAAGTGAGGACTCAAAGTTTGCTTTTCAAGTCTTTAAATAGTAATAAGGGGAATTAGCTTTAGAGGTCGATATGAAAAAAGTAACGAGTTTGCTGCTCAATATAATTATGTTAGTTGTGGTGTTTTTTGTAGTGACTACATATCAGCAACGCAATTTACTCAGCTCAGATAGCAGCCCTGCTCCATATTTTAATTTACCTGTGCTCAATGACAGCGAACAACGTATTGATATTGCGATGCTCAAAGGTAACACCACCGTGGTTTATTTTTTTGCGCCATGGTGCACAATCTGTCGTTACAGTATGCCAAACCTAGAAGCGGCATTGGTTGATTCTAATATCAACGCCATTGGCATTGCACTTGATTATAAAAATGAACAAGCAGTTGCGCAGTTTGTTAGTGAACTTAAACTCACAATGCCCATTTTACTAGGCGATAAAAATACCCAGAGTAATTATAAAATCAGCGCCTTTCCTACTTACTATGTAATTGATCAACAACTGCGAATAACCGCACGCTCAATGGGCTATTCAAGCCAATTAGGTATTACTATCAGAGCTCAAAACTAAATGTAACAGCTTGTAACACCTCCCTACATTTGCCTACATTTTCGTACAGTTTACTACGTATTTTTATATATTTTCTCATTACTATAGGTCGCAGTCACACTTACTCATAACCATGGAAGAATCATGTTAGCCACCTGCTTGCCATCACTTTACCGTTTAACGCCACTGGCGTTGTGTTTGCCATTTTTAACGCACGCCAACGTTGATGCTAATGAAGAAATAATAGAGCGTCTTGAAACCGTTTATAAACGCAGTAGCATTACCAGTGAAATAACCGAAAATACTGAAAAACTGATCACTATGCCCGGTGCTATGGGCGATCCACTGCGGGCAGTATTTGCATTACCAGGCGTTGTCGCCGCTGGCGGCTCAATGAGTGAACCGGCGGTACGTGGCTCATCGCCCGATGATAATTTGTTTGAAGTGGATTTTATGCCTGCAGGCTATATTTTTCATGATTTCGGCAGTTCTATTTTCAACAAGTACATTATTCAAGATTTTCAACTTTACTCAGCCGGCTATGGCACCAGTTACAGCAACGCCACCGGTGCCGTATTTGACGTAACACTGCGTAATCCTAAATATCAACCGATTACTACCACGCTTGATCTTACAATGTTTAATGCCGGTGTCTTTGTTGAAGGGCAACTCACGCAGAACACCGCGTTTTATTTATCAGCACGTAAAAGTACATTACCACTGTTCTTCTCTAAAGGTGAAGAGCTTGAAAACGACGATGGTGAACTCAGTGGTATCACCATCAATGATCCCCCAGATGATCATGATTACCAAGGCAAATGGATCTGGGATATAAACAATCAAAACGCCCTAACAGTGTCATTTACAGGCGCAAAAGACTCGGTTGCAGCAGGCTTTAATCAACGCGCTGAACTTTCACTAAAAAATCCTGAGTATCAAGGC
The DNA here is from genome assembly GCF_052850545.1 of Pseudoalteromonas sp. 1181_04. Taxonomy (NCBI): domain Bacteria; kingdom Pseudomonadati; phylum Pseudomonadota; class Gammaproteobacteria; order Alteromonadales; family Pseudoalteromonadaceae; genus Pseudoalteromonas; species Pseudoalteromonas sp. 1181_04. The sequence goes on along the minus strand of NZ_VXCS01000019.1, from coordinate 56,047 downwards.
GATGCTGATTTTATTCGTGAATTTACCAGCCAAAGTATTTTATGGGATCACTTTAATAAAGACTTTCATTTACGCTTAGGCGTTGGTTCGCTCGAACATTCTGGCCGATTGGAATACGCTAAACGTGCCACGCTAAGTGATGGCTATTTTGATGAAGAACAACAAAAGCAAATCACTTATAAAGGACGATTAAATTGGCGTGTTACTAAAGCCCAGCAACTGGTGTTTGATGCCGCCTATTTTGATAACGACAGTACTTACAGTTACGATAGTTTTCAATATCTTTGTACCGAGCTCGATCCTGATTGCGATCTAAACAAAGGTGAGCGAATAACGGGTAAAGACAAGCTAGCCCTTGATAAGTTCTTTGTTGGTGTTAGCCATGTTTGGGTTATTAACGAACAATGGCAAAGCGAAGTCGGCGTGCAATATCAAAGCAATGATTACACTGATGAAGATTTTGTGATGCCGCGTCTTGCGCTTAGCTATTTTATTAATGATCACAATAGCATCAATGCTAAATACGGGCATTATAATCGCATGCAAGATATTGACACTCTATTGCCTGAACACGGCAACCCGAATTTACGTTCGCAAACCTCAAAACACAGCAGTTTAGGTTTTGCACAAGAACTTGCCGATGAATGGACATGGTCTATTGAAGGGTATTACAAAACCATGGACGATTTACCGTTGGCATTAAACAATTATTCCGATGCAGCAATTCGTTACAGTAATGATGTAACTGGGCGAGCTTACGGTGTTGATCTATTAATAAACAAAAATAAAACTGATAAATGGTATGGCTGGCTTGCAGTTAGTTATGCCAAAAGTGAACGCACTGACCAACGCCAAAATATCACTCGGGATTATTACGCTGATACCCCTTTAGTTGTCAACATGGTGTTTAATTACCAAATCAGTGAAAAATGGCAAGGGGGCTTTAACTTTACTGCCCGCAGCGGTCAAGCTTACACCCCGATTGTTGGCGTCACAGAAAATTCCGAATTCGAAGGACGTTTTTTACCACAATATGGTGATCCATTTTCTGAGCGTTTCGATGTTTATCATCGGCTTGATCTTCGTTTTGAACGTCAAACCGACTTTTGGGGCTTAGACGGTGTGTTAATTTTAGAATTAATGAACGCCTACGGCCAAGCAAACACCAGTAGCATTGATTTAGATTATCAGAAAGTAACCTCGACTAATGATTTAATTATCAAAGAAAACGAGGATGATTTTGAAATGCGCCCTTCAATTGGCTTTAGTGTTAAGTTTTAATTAGCCACCCCACATACACCTTTAATACTGATTAAAGGTGTATGTAATCATTAAAATAGAATTCATCAATCGTTTTTTTACGCTGTTTATTTTTTCTCAATTAGTTAAGATGAATGTAAATAAAATCGAGGAGAGCGATATGTTAACTGTAATTTTTGGCCGTGAAGGCTGCCCTTATTGTGTGCGTGCTAAAGAGGTTGCTGCAAAACTAGCAAATGAACGTGATGATTTTAAATACCGTTATGTTGATATTATTAAAGAAGGCGTGAGTAAAGCCGATTTAGAACAATCAGCAGGTAAGCCTTGCCCAACCGTGCCACAAATCTTTATTGACCAAGCACACATCGGTGGTTTCACTGAGTTTGAAGCTTACGCTAAAGAAAATCTTGGACTTTATCAATAAGTTCTGTATAAAATTTGTTAATCAATTTGATTTACCCACAATCAAATTGATTAAATTATGACCAACATCAACTACATACAAATTAGTTTCAATTTATACAAGCATTTGCCTCGTAAATCCTATACAATGCGCGCCTCTTTAAATTCGTTGAGGCGTATTAATGTCAGAACCAGTCACGTTTGAATCTCTAAATCTTTCTCCTGCAATTTTGAAGGCAGTTGAAGAGTTGGGTTACAAGACACCATCTGAAATCCAAGCTCAATGTATACCGTTATTGCTAGAAAGAAAGGACGTACTGGGACTAGCTCAAACGGGTACAGGTAAAACCGCAGCATTTGCACTGCCATTACTTAATAATATTGACCCGTCTGTGAAGCAGCCGCAGATCCTTGTACTCACACCAACCCGTGAGCTTGCGATCCAAGTAGCTGAGGCATTCGAACAATATGCTAAACATGTTCGTGGTATTGAAGTATTGGCACTTTATGGTGGCCAGAGCTACAGTATCCAATTAAGTGCACTTCGTCGTGGCGCGCAAGTTATTGTCGCTACTCCAGGTCGCTTAATCGATCATATTAACCGTGGCACTATCAAGTTTGACAGCTTACAAGCTCTTGTACTTGATGAAGCCGATGAAATGTTACGTATGGGCTTTATCGATGATGTTGAAAACATCATGGAAAAAACGCCGCGCGAAAAGCAAACATGTCTTTTCTCTGCGACCATGCCGAAGCAAATTCAAAACATCAGCAGCAAATATATGAATAACCCTGAACAGGTTCATATATCTGCGCGTAACTCAACGGTATCATCTGTTGAGCAAGTGTTTTGGAATGCCAGCGTACACAAGAATAAAGCGATTGTTCGCTTTTTAGAAGCTGAACAATATGAAGGCGCGATTGTTTTCGTACGTACACGTAACGATACAGTACAACTTGCTGAATTATTAGAGCGCGAAGGTTTCTCTGCAGCTCCACTTAACGGTGACATGAACCAGCAAGCACGTGAACGCACAGTAGAACGCTTAAAAAGTGGCATGCTAAACGTTGTTATCGCAACAGACGTTGCAGCACGTGGTCTAGATGTTGACCGTTTAAGCCTTGTTATCAACTACGATATCCCACAAGATTCTGAAGCTTATGTTCACCGTATTGGCCGTACAGGTCGTGCTGGTCGTACTGGTAAAGCGATTCTTTTCGTAAAACATAACGAACGTTATTTACTTAAAAATATCATTCGTCATACGAATTCAGATATTGTACAAGTTGAACTACCAACTGCAAAAGTTGTTGAAGAAAAACGTATCGAAGCGTTACAAGCTAAATTAGCTATTGCGCTTGAAAATAAAGATATTACTTTCTTTAATGAAGTAGCAGCTAATATGGCGCAAAAGCTTGAACTTGCTCCTGAAGACCTAGCAGGTGCGTTACTGTGTTTAGCACAGCAACAATCACCAATTAAGGTTGAAGAAGTTAAGATCCAACAACGTGAGCGTAGCGAACGTAATGACCGTAACCCACGTGAGCGTAATGATCGTGGTGACCGTGGTCGTCGTAATGAACGCAGCGAACGCCCTGCACGTGACCGTGATGCTAAACCACGTGAACGTAATAGCCGTGATGCAGGCCCTATGGATACTTACCGTATCGAAGTAGGTCGTGAACATGGTGTTCAAGTTAAGAACATTGTTGGCGCTATCGCTAACGAAGCTGACATCTCAAGCAAATTTATTGGTGATATTCGTTTACACGACAATCACAGTACGGTTCAATTACCGCAAAACATGCCTAAAGATGTACTTGATCATTTCCAAAAAGTGTTTATTTGTAAACGTCCAATGGGCTTAACATTAACACAAGATCAAGGTCCTGCTGAACCACGTGCTGAACGCTCTGAGCGTCCATCAGGTGACAAAAAACGCAGCTTTAACAAAGATGACAGTGCACGCGGTGATAAGCGTAGCGGTCCTCGTAAAGAACGTCGCCCAGTAAGCTTCACAGCTAAATAAGCAACGACTCTTTAATAAAAAAACCTTGCCACGAAAGTGACAAGGTTTTTTTGTGTTTGGAATAAAGTAAATATTCGTGAGGGGAAGATTTTGTGAAGTCATAAGAGTCGTTGATAGCAATTGCATTGAATGAATATTTGAATTCGCTAAAATAATCATGTTTTTAATAAAATTGGCATAAATAACGCTCTAACATCTATTTTTGCTTCTAAGCGAGCCGCAATCAAATATAAACCAGCAAGTTTACGGTGAATAAATAATGCATCCACTGGTGGTGTATGCCATTGCTGTGCTTGTGCACTAAGTTGCAACCCAGCATCTTTAATATTTGCTGCCAGTTGGCTATTTTTAAAATCAAAATCACCATCGTGACGCAGTGGCTCACACGCCATTAAAAATAGCTCTATGACATTATCTTTATAACTGTCACGCAATGTATCTTTAAAATAACCAATCTGAGTGGCCGCATTTAATACCCCATCACGATTATTCTCACTGCCTGCTTTAAATAAAGCTAGATAAGCTTGGCTCAACTGAGGCGAAATCTCGCGGGTTGCCCCAAAATCAAATAAAACGATTTTTTGTGTGGCTGGTTGATAATGAAAATTAGCAAAGTTTGGATCTGTTTGTATCAGTCTAAATTCAAACATTTCTTTGAAAAATAACGCAATAAGTTGCTGTGCCACAAAGCTTTGCTCTGCTTTGGGTAAATCGGTAATTCCCTCTATAGGCTGAGCCTCAATATACTGCATCGTTAATATTTGTTTAGTACTGTGCTCTTTATAGACGTTAGGAACAATAAAGTGTCGGTTATTTGCCAATGCATTTTTATAACGTAATAAATACTGCGCTTCACGATGATAATCAGCTTCCGCTAATAATTGTATTTTAGCCTCTGCGACGAGTGGCTTAATATCAAGATCTTTAGGTAATAAACGAGACAATGTAAGCAGCGATATAACATTATCAACATCACTGACCACACTTTTTGCGATCCCCGGGTATTGAATTTTTACAGCTAATTGCTCGCCGTTTTCATGGTAGGCCAAATGCACTTGACCAATAGAAGCGGCAGCAAATGGCCTAAGCTCAATATGTGAAAAGCGCGATAACCAGTCATCTCCCCACTGCTCTTTTAATACAGTAATGAGTTGTTTGTGTGGCATGGGGTTAGCGTCTGATCGAAGTAATGCAAGTAATTGAGCAAGCTCTGGACTGAGTAGATCCCCAGCATCCATTGACAGTAGCTGCCCTAATTTCATTGCCGCACCGCGTAAGTGTGATAGTTCTGTCGCTAGGTTTTTTATGTTTTTAGGCTGCAGTAATAAGCTCTTATTATCCCAACCCTTTCCTGAAAGAGTACTTTTGGCTCCCTCAAATAACATATTACTCGCGACACTGGTTGCTAATGAGCCTAACTTTGCAAAGCGTGAAAATCGAGATGTAGGAACAGCGCGTTCATTGGCCATACTAAAACCTAGTTAACGAATATATTTACCGGTTTATACGTACCAAGCTGGGTATACGATCGAATTGACAACTGGCTGGATAAAACTAACCACAAAAAAACCTCGCCATTATAATGACGAGGTTTTTACACATAAATATTTAGCCGTGATTTATTAAGGCGCGACTGCTGGGTACACGTAACTTGCGTCTAATCCAAGCGGGATACCCAGTGCCCAGTAACCGAGTAAAAATAAGCTCCAGCCAATCATAAAAGCGATTGAATATGGCAGCATCATCGCGATAAGCGTGCCAATGCCCGTGCCTTTGACGTATTTTTGGCAGTACACCACAACTAATGGGAAATACGGCATTAAAGGAGTGATGATGTTTGAACTAGAATCGCCCACGCGATAAGCCGCTTGAGTTAAATCTGGCGAGATACCTAACTGCATTAACATAGGCACAAACACCGGGCCCAGTAGCGCCCACTTTGCTGAACTTGAGCCAACAAACAAGTTTACAAAACCAGTTAAAAAGATGATACCGACAACAGTCACCGCACTTGGTAACTGCATGGCTTTTAACAGCTGTGCGCCTTCAATTGCCAGCAGAGCTCCCAAGTTTGATTTACTAAATGCAGCAATAAACAAGGCACAAAAGAACGCCATTACAATATAATACGCCATGCCGCCCATTGCTTTACTCATGGCATCTATCATATCTTTAGAGCTTTTAAAGGTGCCAACGGTAAAACCATACACTGCACCAGGTATCCAAAACAGTAGGAAAATTAGCGGTACGATAGATTGCATTATAGGCGAGCGAAAATTAGTTAAAGAGCCATCTTCGCTTCGCATTGCAGAGTCCGCAGGGGCTGACACATAAGCTAATAACGCAAGACCTGCAATCATCACTGTACTTGCAATAAAAAACGCGCGTTTTTCGTCGCTACGGGCATCTTCAAATGCAGGTAAATCTTCTTTATTACCATCTAATTCGGTATTTTTTAACCGTGGTTCAATGATTTTATCGGTGATGTACCAGCCTAATAAAATAATGAATAAACTTGAAGCCGAGGTAAACGCCCAGTTATTTAATGGGTTAATCGACATCGCGGGGTTAATAATTTGCGCCGCACTTTGGGTAAAGCTTTGCAATAGTGGATCAATCCCCGACGGAATAAAGTTTGCACCAAAGCCACCACTGACTCCCGCAAATGCCGCCGCAATACCCGCCAATGGATGGCGCCCTGCTGCATAAAATATAACACCAGCTAACGGAATGACTAACACATAACCTGCATCGGTTGCTGTATGGCTGACGATGGCGACTAAAATAATTGACGGTGTTAAAAGTTTTTTAGGTGTCACCTTTAACATTAACTTAAGGCCAGTATTAATAAAGCCAGAATGTTCAGCAACCCCTACACCCAGCATGGCCACTAACACCACACCTAACGGTGCAAAACCGGTAAAAGTTTTTACCATTGATGATAAAAAGGTCGCCAACGAATCACTCGCCAACATATTATTAATAATAATGGCTTCACCGGTACGAGGGTCGATAGCGTCAAAAGTAACACCTGAGAACCACCACGACAGTAGCCAAATTAGTAACATGGCAAACAAAAAGATGATTGCCGGATCAGGCAGTTTATTTCCTACCCGCTCAACAAAATTTAAAAATCGCGCAACTATGCCCGAGGGCATTGCCGCATCTTTATTATTATTCATTTCACTTGTTCCCTAGAGTTTAGTCAGTGGTACTTTAGCGTATCTAGGGAATGAGGTAAATTTTAAGTGAACAGAAAATACATTTTATAGGAACTAAATAGGCTCAATGCACAAAAAAACGGCACTATTGCCGTTTTTTTAAATAACTTTTTATTTAGTCTTTTAAGCGAGTGCTTTTACTTCTTCCCATAATCTTACTACTAGGGCTTTATCTTCTTCGTTAAGCTCACCATTGCGATACGCTTTCACTAAACTTTTTTCAACGGTTTCATTGAGCTCATCTATTTCAAGATTAAGCTCTTCAACTTGCGCATAGCCTACTGCTAAATCAAAATGGCCTCGTAAATAACCACCGGCAAATAACTCATCATCAGTGGCTTTGATCACTAAGTCATCAAAATACTGTTGGGCTGCGTCAATATAATTTACTAAACTCACTTCTACTTCTCCTGATTTTGCAGGGTCTTCTACCAATCAATCTTGATGGCCTACTGCATACATAATATGGTCGTTAAATCCGCAGGTTACACGAATATAACCGCTTAATTCATCATCCAGCTCACTATCGCCTGTATCGCAAATGAGCGGGCGGCCGTTTAAAGCCTGTAATTTAGTTTTGGTAGCCACCACAATAATATTATCCAGCCCTATCGCGCGAATAAGTGCTGGGCTTAACTGTTGATTGCCACGGCCAAAAATATGGCCTTGGCCACCAATTAGCGTGATCACTAATTTAGTGTCGCGCTGATGGGTCATCGCTAATAATTGTTCAGCTGTAAGATCTTGCGCAATTAAGCTTTGATCTGCAACTAAATCAACACCTAATAAGGTATTTTCAAGTCCCATTTCTTGCATAATAGCTGCAACTGTTGAGCCACTGCCCATTACATATAACGTATCTTCATCCATTTCACTGACGACATAGCCGGCAATATCAGCAAGTACCAGCTCGTCGGTTTCTTTACCGCCATTTTTTACCGCTTGTACATAACGTACTTCACTGGGTACTTGCATTTCACCATAACGTTTTGCTTTAACTGTGCCTTGACGAAACGCATCTTCGTCAATATCCATCACATCGGCATCGCCTAAGGTAACTAGTTCACCTTTGACCAGCATTTCGACTACCCGCCCTGCGGCCTTTGGCGTGATTGCATAAACCCCTGAATGAATTTTACAGCCAGCAGGAATGCCAAGTGCCGGTACGCTATCTTCAACCGCATGACAAATATTGCGCGCAGTGCCATCGCCACCAGCAAATAAAATTAAATCAACACCTAGCTGTTGCAATACCTTGGCTGCACGCTCAGTATCATCTGCACTACTGGGGTGCTCGCTTTGATACACAACTTCGGTATTAAAACCAAGATCTGTCGCGGTGCTTTCACCCATTGAGTGATTAACAGTATAAATTGTTATTTTATCTTGATAAGGCAATAACACCTCAAGCGCTGCTTTAGTGCGTAAATTAGCTTTTGGCTCAGCGCCAAGGGCCAGAGCTTTAGCCGCAACACCATCACTACCTTTGAGCGCCACACTGCCACCTAAACCAGCAACTGGGTTTACAATTAGTCCTAACTTAAACTGCATTACTTAACTCCTGAGGATGTTGCCATACAAACTGCCCGGCATTCAATGGCCATGGCGTATTGTAAAATTCGCTTAATGCTTTTAAAAGTGCAGTAGTCCGAGGATTAAAGCCTATTTTTAGTAACTGTAAAAGTTGCTTGTGTACTCGCGCCTGAAAATCAAAACGACAGGTTTGCTCACCATTTAAATTATCAACCGAAACATTAAACTCAAAACCTGTAGCAACACTCAACGCCCACTCGATTGCTTGCGGTTTTACTTCAACGGCTTCAAATTCTGCTTGCTGAGCTTTATCACGGCCATCTGGGCAATACCAATAACCGTAATCTTCGAGTAAACGACGTTTATCACCCGCCACTAGCCAATGAGCTATTTCGTGCAGTGCACTGGCATAAAAACCATGGGCAAACACAATTTGATGATACGGCGTTTTAACATCAGCGGGAATATAAATAGGCTCATGCTCACCTTTGACCAAGCGTGTATTATGGCTGTGGTAAAAAGTGCGTTCAAAAATAGATGTTAAATCGGCTATTTGATGCATAAAAGTCTGATTAATTCGCCTCGGTAAAATGCAACAAATGCACATTAAAATCGAGGCGAATTGTACGGGCTTTTAGCAAGAATGTAAAAGTTGATAACGACTAAGCAGCCATGCGTTATTGTCTTGCCTTTACTTTGCAAATTTAGCTAAGCCAAAAATATGTATTCGCTGCAATCTAGCTGCTTTTATTTACTGTTCAAGTAATAACCCTTATCCTCTTTACACTTACTATCCGAATTTAAGAATAAAATTATAAACCCATGTTCAAATTACTTTTTATAAAACGACCGAAGCTTTTAGTTGTTACTTTAATTACGCTGATAAGTATCCCCCTGCCCTCATTTGCAAAAAGTGTCAGCATCAATGTGTTTGCAATCCCTTCCAAGTCAATCATTAACTTAGTTGAGCAAACTAGTGATGCATTAAAAAAAGAAGGGATCATGAGTTTTTATGAAAAAGGTAAGCCAGTGCACGCTACTTTGTATTTAACTGACTTTGTTGAAGGCTCAGAAGAAGACATTAAACGTGCTGTAAAAAGTATCACCGAGCAACATCAAGAGTTTGCTATAACAGCGCAAGGTTTTAGTGTTACGCAAAGTAATTGGGCATTTATTAACTTACAGTATTCGCCTAAGCTGCAAAGGCTATCGGACGAAGTAACACTGGCGATTGAGCCATTACGCGATACAAATGCCACAATCCCTAGCTGGGTTAAAAACTACCCCAACAAATTAACGGCATTTGAGCGCTATGGTAGCCCCAATGTATTTCAGAACTTTCAGCCGCATTTAACATTATTAGCTAACGAGAAAAGCCCTAAGCTCGTTATTTTAAATAAACAAATGCAAGCCCACCCGCCTGAAGCGCAGGGTAAAATAATCGGCATTGGGATTGGCATTTCAGACCCGTTTGGCCAACAGAAACAAGTGATCGCAGAATACTTTTTTAATAACGATAAAAACTAACTTATTTTTATCGTTATTGTTTTACTAAGTAGCGTTTCAGTAGACGGGTATTGCGGGTATTTGCTTTAAAGTAAGCGTCAAAAATATCACCGACAAGCGGAATTAGGCCACCAAAAAAATCAATCAACATATTTATTACGATACGTAATTTTATACGCTTACTAACTCCTAGACGCTGGGCTTCAAATAGAATATAGCTAGATAAAATTAGCCCAGCTAGATCTCCAATACCAGGCAGAATACCGATCAGTGCCTCTACGCCAAACTTAAACCGAGTAAAAGGAATGCCAATACTGCTGTCGGTAAAGCGACTAAACCTTTCTAGCCGCTTTAATGTATCTTGGTGTGATAGCTTAATCTGTTCCATACGTCCTCATAACCTTATCGCTTGGCAAGTTACTTTAAGTAACATCAACCCCTGCTTCATCGCAAGCAACAATATCAGTTTCTTTTAGCGCTTCGGTGATCCACTGTTGTAATGTAGGGCAACTTAAAACATGCTGACAATAATGCTCCGCCAAAGCTGAAAGTGAAATTTGGTAGGTTTTTAACCTAAGTACTACAGGCGCATACATAGCATCTGCGATACTAAACTCACCAAACAACCACGCATTTGGGTAACTACGTTGTTGCTGGCTGAATATTTCATCAATGCGGCTAATGTCTTTTTTAGCCGCCGCAGATAACTCAATTAGGCGAGTTGCACGAATATTCATTGGCATTTCATTACGCAGCGCCATAAAGCCGGTATGCATTTCAGCGCTTAAACTGCGGGCTGTCGCTCGCTGCGCAGTATCAATAGGCCAAGCTGTATTTGATAAATAAGCATCATTGATGTATTCACAAATTGCCAATGAATCCCATACCTGCAAGTCGCCATCGACTAAGGCGGGTACTTTCTGTACTGCAAAACTGTTTTTAAGCGTTTCATAAAACTCAGGGGTGTCTAATACGAGTTGTTTCTCAGTAAAAATAACATTGAATTTACTCATTAAATACCATGCTCTAAGCGACCATGTCGAATAGTTTTTATTACCGATAAATAATTGCATTTGCGTTCCTTAGTAGTGTTTAATATCCCTAATATAGAGCAGTAGTAAATTAATTACTTACCAATAGTTTTTATACAATACATAAATAAAATTGATAGATGAGTTAAATATGGATTTAGACGCCCTACGTACTTTTTGCGCTTTTCTTGAAACGGGCAGCTTTACTCGCGCTGCTCAACAAGTATGCCGCACCCAATCGGCAGTGAGCATGCAAATGAAAAAGCTCGAACAAGAGCTGGGTAATCCATTATTTATCAGACAAGGCAGGCAGCTTGTACTATCGTCAAGTGGCGTTCACTTAGCCAGCTACGCAAAACAATTATTAGCACTGCATGATGAAGCCTATAAACAACTTAAAACCGGTGGTGGGCAAACTCGCGTGCGCTTAGCATGTCCTGACGATTATGCAGGCACAGTATTACCTAAAGTTGTGGCTTTATTACATAAACATATACCGCAACTTGATTTACAAATCAGTTGCGCGCCGACCAACCAGCTCAAAACACAACTAGATCAAGGCTTGCTAGACATGGTGATTGCGACGCGCTCGCCCAGCTCTGAAGAAGGTTATTTTTTAGAATCAAGCAAAGGTGTGTGGGTTAAAAGTGCCGAATTTAACTATCAATCCGCTATGACCCTGCCGGTTGCAATATTTCAACGAGATTGTAAATTTCATCAAGCGGCTATTGAAGGGTTACTAAAGGCTGAACGCCCATTTAACATTGTTGCTTGCTGCGGCTCGCTCAGTGCGCTCACAGCATTAGTAAAAGCCAATCTAGCCGTTGGTGTGATGGCTGAGGTAAGTAACACTCAGGAGCTGGTGACGGTTACTGACTCAACTCTGCCGCCCTTGCCCGTTATTGATATCGTACTATTACACGCAAACCACGCTCATAACCCGATAAAACGAGAGTTAGTAAAGCTAATAGCAGCAGATTATGCACTTACCTTGTGAATTTTGGGTTTTAAAGACTATCGCAGCCTTACTAAGGTGCGTTTTCGCTTTGGCTCAGTAAGATATAAAAGTTGCGTATTATCGTGTGAAGCATTAATTAACATATTACCTTTCTCGTTCGCGATATGGCGTATTTCTGAGTGAGCGCTTTGTAAATCAAGCATATTAAGCTCATAACCATCTTCTTGCTCTAAGGTAATACTCAACGTTTGCTCATCGACCGCCAGACCAATAATATCACTATCATCTGCGTGCCATACTTGAGCAAAATTGCCATCTTGATCGAGTCGAAATACCTGTTTGTTATTTGAAAAATAAATCTGATCGTGTTTGTCTAAAGCCATTGCATAACAAGCCAGCCGCTCTCCTTGGCCAGTGAATGGCGATAAACTTAATGTTTGCATGTCTAATTTTGCTGGGTGAAATGTAACGCCATCGTCAGCGCGATATGAAACCAAGATCGCATCTTCATTATAAAACTTCTCTCTGAGATAAAACGAATGATGATGGTGGGCTATTTCTTGATAATCGCCACTTTTTAAATCAATTCGAAACAGTTTATCTTTGCTTGCGGTGATCACTTCTTCGCCATTTTTTGACCAAACAACCCCAAACAGTTCTTCATTATTAGGGTTTGCAAAAATCAGCGTTTGTTTACCTTGCTCATATAAAAATAGCTGTTTTAAACCAAAACGATGGGATTCAAAGACAAACTTAGTTGAATCAGGTGAGAATACCGGCAAAAAATCAACCGACGAGGTATCGACGAGCTTTTCATACTGCTGAGGTGTTGCACTAGTTGCACGCAAAATATCAACATCAATATTTACAAGCTCCATCAATATCTCCTCACCAGATGGCGTGAATGCAGCATCTCGAATAACTTGATAATTATTAAATTCGATATCAGTTGAGTTGCCCTGACGATCAATAAGTAATAGATTATTTGTGTTGCTTATCAGCAAGTATTCACCACTTGGGTGCCAACTAAGCCCCTGAATACCATCTTCAATAACGGCAATTGTTTTACTACTATTATCCGTTAAATTCAGTATTTCAATACGGTAGTTATTTTGTCCTGCTTCATAACCAAGCGCTAGTTGCGTTTGATCTGGCGACAACGCATGTAACTTTAACCAGTCTTGACCCATTGAGGCTTTGATTACCTGTTTTTGTTTAGTTTCTATATTGACGGTCGAAAGCTGCGTATCATTTTTATGTTTTCGTCGCTCAATAAAATAAACCTGATTGTTATTAGTCCATTGTAATTGCTGGCTGGTAACTAAATATTCTTTAAATTCCAGTACGTTGGCGTAATTTAAACTCGTTAGAGTTACCATGTCTAAATTAAAATACGCTAATTGGCTAACATCATTTTGTTTTTCTATAAAAGCCAATGCGCGATTATCCGCACTCCACCCTAGACTATAGTAGGTCGATGGGTGCTGGGATAATTGTACCTCTTTACCTGTCGTTAATTCTTTTAGCCAGATATGCTGATTATCATTGTCACCGCGAACAAATGCTAAATAATTGCCGTTATTAGATTGCGATTGAGAGGATTCATTGGCTTCATTTGATGTTACAGGCACCAACGCAGAGAAATCAGTTTTAACAACCTGCGTTGCAAATGCGCACCAACCACCAACCAAACATACAATTGTCACGGCAATAAAAGCCAACAACGGCCACTTTACACAGTGAGAACGTGTTTGTTCGTTAAGCTCAAGGCAATAACCCCGTTTCGGGTGGGTAATGATGAATTGTGGATTTTTAGAATCTTCATTTAATGCTTTCCTAAGCAGTGCAATATTGCGTTGCACATTACTTGGGCTAAACACTGAATTAGGCCACACAGCTGCAAAAATTTCTTCCTGGCTTACCACATTGCCCCTATGAGAGTACAAAAATTGGAGCACATCCATAACCTTAGGTTCGACAATTTGTACGCCTTCAGCTGAGGAAATTTTACCACGGCTAACATCGACGTCAAAATTCCCGATTCGAAACCTACCCACTTACAACTCCAATAAATTCATACAAATCATAGATTAAGATTTTCTTAAGATAAACTCAAGGGTTATTACATTGCCGCATTAATTAGTTCAGTTAATGGTTAGGCACCATTTACTAAGTAATAAAAAAGATGCAACGGATATTATCGACATTCATTATTTTTGTGAGCGCGTTTCTACTCTTTCAAATTCAACCTATCTTATCTAAAGAGCTACTACCCGAGTTTGGCGGTGGCGCTTCGGTTTGGTCAACCAGCCTATTTTTTTATCAAAGCATGCTGTTACTCGGCTATTTATATGCTCATTTGTTAAGCCGTTATCAGCTCAAACGACAATTATTTATACACACATTGTTAGTGGCTGTATCGAGCATCATTACTTTTAACACAATGGAAGTCAGTCTATTTTTATCACTAACACCAGCGTGGTCAGTGATTGCTAAATTGTTTTTACAGGTTGGCTTAGTCTTTATGTTACTAAGTGCCACCAGCGTACTATTGCAGCGCTGGTATATTGAATCGACCGCTATGACTGTACCTTATCAATGGTATTCGCTTTCGAATCTGGGTTCACTACTTGCTTTGCTGAGTTACCCATTTATTTTTGAAGTTTTATTTTCAATCGATGAGCAAAAGAGCTATTGGACAGTGGGGTTATTTGCATACTGTATACTGTTATTGTGCCTAATTTATGTATTATTTAGTAATGGCAGTATCGCTGATAAAGCTATTACTAAGTCAAAAACGACTTTGCTCGTCAAACCTAATTGGCTGTGGATTGCGTTCTCAGCAACCAGTTCAATGATGTTGATCGCGACAACTCAGATGATCAGCATCAACATCCCGCCTATGCCTCTGATATGGGCTTTACCATTGGTAATATATTTGCTGACCTTCAGTTATGCGTTTGCATCCGCAAAAAGCTATAATCGCGCCCATTGGACGTACTTATTAATATTTAGCGCATTCGCAGGGCTGATGATGTTTTTCCTTGGCAGCCAATTTAATGCTTTAGCTCAACTGGTGATCTACAGCTTTATTTTATTCATTGTTTGTATGATCTGTCATGGTGAACTTCGAAAACTCGCGCCAGATGGCTCACTGCTTACTGTATTTTATTTATATATCGCTTTAGGAGGAGTGATCGGCAGTTTACTCAGTGCCTTAGTCGCACCGCTACTGTTTGAACAAATAACAGAATTCATTGTGGCGTTAGCTGTAGCGCTTTCATTATTTATATACACGCTACTCACCCAGACGACGAAAACGTCCTCTTGCTATAAAATAGCTTTACTGGCTACGCTGGTTATTTGGGGCACAGGATATAGCTATCTTTTTGTTAATTTTAATCAATACAACTTAGCGTCTGAGAGAAATTTTTACGGTTATGTCACTGTCAAAGACATTACAACGTCTGATCTTGCTGAACGACGCCTAATCGATGGCACAACGATTCATGGCTCACAGCCACTTAATAAACAAACTGAACTCACAAACAGCTATTACCATCACCATACTGGTATCGCTAAATCATTGTCAGCATTAAAAAAGCAACAAGATTTAAATATAGGTATTATTGGTTTAGGTGCTGGAGTTTTAGCAAAGTTTGGCGATAAGTTCGATAAAATCCGCTTTTATGAACTTAACCCTGCGGTTTATAACATGGCCATGAATTATTTTTCATATTTAACAGATAGTCCTGCACGCATTGATGTGGCTATTGGCGATGGCAGAATCACCTTAACTGAAGAGCAAAAAAATAATGCACCGTTAATGAATGCGTTAATTATTGATGCTTTTTCAAGTGATGTTATTCCTACCCATTTACTGACTGAGGAAGCTTTTCAGTTATATTGGCAGCGACTAACAAAAGGCGGCTTATTAATTATCCATATATCCAATAATCATATTGATTTGATGCCAGTGCTCCAAGCTCACAGTAAGCGCTTCGATAAATCTCTGATCAAATTTAACTATAGCGGTACGCAGTTAGGCTCACAATGGGTCGTAATGACGAATAACCAAGCATTTTTAAATTCGATAGCCATGACAGACTTATCACCGATAACACCTTATTCAACAGTACATTTGGCGCAATGGACAGATCAAAAACACAGCCTGATCCCGCTCCTGAAACTTTGATGTCTATCTTAAAATAACCACAACAAAAAAGCGCGATTAACATCGCGCTTTTAAATAATTCTAAATGCTTTTAACTAAACCCTAAACAGAGCCATTTATTGGCCCATGCTCATGATGAACATGCGGGTTTTGACCACGTTGACGTAGTAAATGATCCATTAAAGTAATGGCCATCATCGCCTCGGCAATCGGGATTGCACGAATGCCAACACATGGGTCGTGACGGCCTTTGGTGATCATCTCAACCGATTCATTACTCGTGTTAATACTATTACCGGGGATCGTAATACTTGATGTCGGTTTGAGTGCAATTGACGCGATTATATCTTGCCCTGTAGAGATACCTGCAAGCACCCCACCGGCATGATTTGAGGTAAAGCCATCAGGGGTTAACTCATCACGATGCTCAGAGCCTTTTTGCTCAACCACATCAAAGCCGTCGCCAATTTCAACGCCTTTTACTGCGTTAATACTCATCAGTGAGTGGGCAAGTTCTGCATCAAGGCGGTCAAATACCGGCTCACCTAAACCAACAGGTACATTCTTAGCCACTACTTTTACTTTCGCGCCGACTGAGTCACCTTGTTTTTTAAGGTCGCGCATATAGTCGTCAAGCGCGTCTAACTTGCTTGCATCTGGGAAAAAGAAAAGATTATTTTCAACTTCATCCCAATCGTAATTTTCAGCTTTAATTGGCCCAAGTTGGCTCAAGCACGCGCGTACTTCAATACCATGAAATTGCTTTAGATACTTTTTAGCAATCGCACCTGCGGCAACACGAATAGCGGTTTCGCGAGCAGATGAACGGCCACCACCGCGATAATCGCGTAGGCCGTATTTATGCCAGTACGTGTAGTCACCATGACCTGGGCGAAATACGTCTTTAATTTTGCCATAATCTTGTGAACGTTGGTCGGTATTTTCAATTAATAAACCAATACTGGTTCCGGTGGTTTTACCTTCAAAAACACCCGCTAAAATTTTAATTTGATCACTCTCACGGCGCTGCGTAGTGTAACGGCTTTGCCCTGGTTTACGCCTATCTAAATCGATTTGTAAATCTGCCTCAGTGATTTCAAGGCCTGCTGGCGTGCCATCCACAACACCGCCTAAGGCGACGCCGTGGCTTTCGCCAAAGGTGGACACTTTAAATAACTGCCCTATGCTATTACCTGCCATTAACTTTCCTCATTCCTAATGACTACTAAGTACCGAGCCTGAGGCTCGGCTTTGATTTTTGTGGTGATCAGTCTGCGAAATATGCAACGAGTTGTTTTTTGCTGATCACAAATACGCCAAATCCACCTTGCTCAAACTCAACCCATTCAAAAGGCGCATTTGGATAAAGGGCATCCATGTGTACCATAGAATTACCAACTTCGACAAATAACAAACCGTTATCAGTTAGATGATCGGCCGCTTCACTCAAAATAGTACGGGTTACATCAAGACCATCATGGCCTGATGCTAAACCAAGCTCTGGCTCATGGTGGAACTCACGCGGTAAATCAGCCATATCTTCGGCGTCTACATACGGAGGGTTTGCCACGATCAGGTCATATTTCTGCCCTGGTACACCGCTGAATACGTCGGATTGAATAGGTAATACACGGTCACTTAACTGATAATCAGTGATATTGATATCAGCAACTTCGAGTGCTTCATAAGAAATATCAACGGCATCAACCTGCGCTTCTGCAAAAGTTTGTGCTAATGCAATCGCGATACAACCAGAACCGGTACATAAATCTAAAATACGATTTACCGATTCAGGCTCAGCTAGCCAAGGTGAAAAGCGATTATGTATTAACTCTGCAAAAGGTGAACGTGGGATCAATACGCGCTCATCGACATAAAATGGCATATTAGCAAACCATGCAATATTAGTCAGATAAGGTACTGGCGTGAAATCATTTATACGTTCTGCAATTAATCCCGCAAGGCGGTTTTTTTCGGTGCTAGTTAACCGGGCATGCATTAATTCTTTTGGTGCATCAATGGGTAAGCTTAACGCGGGCAGTAACAAGTTGACTGCTTCATCCCATGCGTTATCAGTTCCATGACCAAAGAAAATACCACTGCTGGCAAATTGACTCGTGGTCCACCGTAGCCAATCGTGTAACGTTGACAGTTCTGCTACAGCTTCATCTAAGGTTGCTTCTTCTATTAATAATTCGCTCATATTCGTTATCTACCTGCTGCTTTAGAAAATATCAATTCAATCGAGGCGCAATTAAGGCCCCATGATTGCCCTATTGTAACGCTTTTTTACACAGTTTTTACTCTGTTTTCACTCGATTTCTAGCGTTTTTTTGTTTAGACTGCCGCTATGAAAAAAGATCCTCTCTCAAACGCAGATATTAGCCCTGACGACATCGATATGTTTCGTCAAAGTATTAATGGTGCCCGTGTATTTAAACAAGACACGCATCGCTTTGCTAACAAACCTAAAATCTCACAAGCTAAGCTGTTTGCCCAGCAAAAAAAGCAACATCAGGCAGAATTTTTCTTTTCTGATGAATATGTGCCAGATATTGATACCAACGGAACGGTTAATTATGTGCAAGACGGTCAAGATCGTTTTTTAGCAAAGCAGTTACGCCGAGGTGACTTTGTACCTGATTTAACCCTTGATTTACATGGTTTAAATAAGGAGTTGGCAAAAGATGAACTCGCAGGACTGATCCATGAGTGCAAAAAGAAGCATTACTACTGTGCGTGTGTAGTACATGGTATTGGTGGGCATATACTCAGACACAAAGTGCCGCAATATTTAGTACAGCATCCAGATGTCATAGCAATACACCAAGCGCCACTTGAATACGGTGGTAAAGGTGCAGTACTTATTTTAATAAACTTACCACAAAGTGATGAATTTAGACGCTAAGCGTTAACGTTATCCCTATTTCAAGGCAACAGTGCAGTGCATATTTTCTCTATCATCTTTCCGCTGATTTTCATTGTTGCGCTTGGTTTTAGTTGTTGTAAATTAAAGTTTTTTGAACAGCAACACATTGCAGGGCTAAGTAAGTTTACTTTTTACATTAGCCTGCCGGCATTTTTATTTTTAAATATGTCGCAAATCGATTTACAGCAAAGCATTAGTTTATCGGCCTTTCTGAGTTTTTATATTCCTGTACTGAGCGTATTTGCCTTAGGTATTTTGGTTGACCGCTGTTATTTAGCTAAGCAAAAAAATTATCAACAACACAGTGTATTTGGCTTAGCGTCGAGTTACTCAAACATGGTGTTGGTGGGCATTCCTATCATCATCGCATCCCTTGGCAAAGAAATGATCGCCATCGCTTTTATGATCATTACCTTTCATAGCACATTGCTATTTGCACTCACCTATTTAATCGGCGCAAAGGGCAGCGAACATGCATTTTCATGGTCAAGTTTTGCTAAGAGCATGGTACTGAATCCGATTGTATTGAGCATCGGCTGCGGGCTAATATTAAATGTCAGCAGCATTGTTTTGTTTGATAACCTAGCAAAGAGTTTAGAGCTTTTAGCGACCCCCGCCATTACCTGCGCGTTATTTGTATTAGGCGCCAACTTAGCGTTTTACAAAATTGCAGCTAACTGGCAACCCGCATTAATCGCCTCGTTAATGAAGATTTTGTTACTTCCTGCTGGGGTATTTTTAATCGGTGCATACGCATTTGAATTAGATAGAGAGATTTTGAACGTGTTAGTGCTATTAAGCGCCTCACCGGTTGGTGTAAATGCTTACCTTATTGCCAGTCAAATAGGTCAACATCAGGTGACATTAGCCGGTGCAGTAGTACTGTCAACGGTTTTAAGTGTGATTAGCTTTAGTTTTTGGTTGTCGGTATTGCTTTAACCTTTACAAACCGCCAGCTACATCAACAAAGCTACCTGTGGTAAATGATGCCTGCTCAGAGGCTAAAAAGTAAATTGCAGCGGCAACTTCCTCAGGTTGTCCACCTCGACCCAATGGCAGCTTGTCTTTAATACGCTCCACCCGATTTACTTCACCACCATCGCGGTGCATATCGGTGTAGATTAACCCTGGGCGCACTGAGTTAACACGAATACCTAACTTGGCTACTTCTTTGGCTAAACCAATGGTTAACGTGTCCATTGCTCCTTTAGATGCGGCATAATCAATATATTCATTTGGTGAACCGGTTTTAGCCGCTGCCGATGATACATTAACGATACTGCCGCCACTGGGCATTCGCTTAATCGCTTCTCGGGCACATAAAAAAGCGCTTGTTACATTGGTGGTTAGCACTTCATTTATACGCGAGGCTCCCATCTCAAGTAATGGCATTTGCGGTTTCAAAATACCCGCATTATTTATAAGCACATCTAATTTGCCAAATAACTCATCTACTTTTGTAAACAGGGTCAGCACTTGCGTTTCATCAGACACATCGGCTTGCACTATTTCGGCTTTTACAGCAAAGCCGCGTGCTTGCTCTGCTATTTTTTCTGCGCTGTGTTGATCCGTTTTATAATTAATACAAACATCATAACCGTGACTAGCAAAATAAATTGCGGTTGCAGCACCAATTCCTCGGCTTGCTCCGGTTATAAGTACTACTGGGTTAGATTTCATAGTTTGTCCTTATCTATACAAAATAATATTACGCCACATAAACCAATTTAAATTGTTCACAAACTAAGGGCATCATATTACTACGTTCAAATTTAGTTTCGGCAAGTTCCCGCTGATAATACGTCCAGTGCACTTTTCGCCAATAGTGAAGACTTTTATCTCCTTCACCTTCTAACGCCGCATATTCAGCGGTTATTTCGTTGTAAGGCACGATTGCGACACTCATTGTTTCAATAACCCCTAAAGGCTCACCATGCCAGTTAGTGAAAATGGCTAAATCACCAACTTTGGGGAGCGCTTCTTTACTATGCTCAAACCAATAAAGTGATGTTGTAGTTGCTTGCTTTATGCCCTTTAAAACCAGTGCTGCACATTCATCGGCATCAATTTGATTATCACAAAAGTGCCAAACCGGGAGCTTTGTGATTGAACGACTGTAGGCGTGATTAAATTCATTTATAAGTCGTTCAATTGCTTGGGGGTTACTTGATTGCAGCAACAACTGAAATCTCAACTAACAAAGCATCGCGGGCCATTTTAGCTTCTACGCAGGCACGTGCAGGCGCATGATCTGCTGGTACCCACGCATCCCAAACCGCATTCATATCGGCAAAGTAATCCATGCTTTTTACATAAATAGTGGCGCTGAGCATATGCTCTTTTGAACTTCCCGCCTCATTTAAAAGTAACTCAACTTTATCAAGCATAGTTTGCGTTTGTTCGGTGATGCCCTGCTCTGCGTCAGCACATACTTGGCCACATAAGTACACCGTACCATTGTGCTTAACGATA
This sequence comes from Pseudoalteromonas sp. 1181_04, assembly GCF_052850545.1. NCBI lineage: Bacteria > Pseudomonadati > Pseudomonadota > Gammaproteobacteria > Alteromonadales > Pseudoalteromonadaceae > Pseudoalteromonas > Pseudoalteromonas sp. 1181_04. The sequence continues at coordinate 34,531 of NZ_VXCS01000019.1, read as the reverse complement.
CGACTCATGCGAGTTGCGGTTTGAATACGTTCAATTGTCATAAAATTGTCTTTGCTAAATTAGTGTGTCGCTAATTTAGCAAATTTAAAAAGGAACGCAAGGTTTGGGTATGAGGCTAAACTGCTACGTTATTAGGTGCATGAATACTGAGGTATTGGCTTTTATGGCGACTTTCATCGTAACTCAATACGGCAACCGCTCCAGTGTTAAATATCGGCATATTCCCAGCACTCAATTGGTCAACTAAATAACTAACTATTGGCATGTGAGCTACGACCAACCAGGTATCGCATTGTGGATGCATCGCGATGAGAGTTTCTAGATAATCGGCGGCAATTTGTGGATTGCCTTCAGGGATTATATCGCTGCAAGTTTCTTCGAATAAAAAAGCGTTATGCTTTTTTACTCCTTCCGCTGTTTGCTGAGCACGAATGTAAGGGCTTACTAACAATGCCGTTGGGGTATGTGTTGCTTGCAACCATAAACCCATTTTTTCGGCCTGTTGTTGGCCAACCGAGGTCAAATTTCTACTTGCATCGTCAGCTTGCATCGGTGTTGCTTCGCCGTGGCGCATTATTAAGATTGTTTTCATAAAAAATCAACCGATTAAAGAATATAAAACAGTAGCCAGTTTGCCTGTTTGTCCGCTATATTAAAACAACGTCACACATTTCGCTTATGATATTCAGGTAAAAATCGCCAAGCAATTTAATCGCAGCCCTGAAGTTATCATTGTTGTTAACGAGTAAACTTAACGTTTCAGGAGCATCATTTGAATATCAGCCGCAATGATAACAGAACATACCGTGCCCTCACACTGGACAATGGTCTAAAAGTCCTGTTAGTGCAAGATAAAGATTCAACTAAAGCCGCTGCATCGATGGCCGTGAATGCTGGTCACTTTGACGATCCTGTTGATAGACAAGGGCTCGCGCACTTTTTAGAGCATATGCTTTTTTTAGGCACAGACCAATTTCCGGAATCCGGCGGGTTTGGTAATTTTGTTTCCCAATCCGGTGGCAACACCAACGCATGGACCGGCACCGAGCACACGTGTTATTTCTTCGATATTAACAATCAAGAGTTTGCACAAGCACTGAGCCAATTTAGCCGGTTTTTTATTGCACCTTCTCTCAACCCTGGCGAAACTGAAAAAGAACGTAATGCCATTGATGCTGAATTTAAATTAAAAATAAAAGACGATGGCCGACGCATCTATCAAGCACACAAAGAAACCGTTAATCCTGCTCATCCATTTGCTAAATTTTCAGTGGGTAATCAGCAAACCTTAGCGGATCGTAATGGCTGTGTAAGCAAAGAATTGCGAGATTTTTTTAACACCCATTATCAAGCCCAGTGGATGAGCCTAGTGATCTGCGCTGATGCAGAAATTGACACTATGGTGCAATGGGTAACTACATTATTTAATGATATTAAAGGTCAGCAGCAACCAAAACCCGTCATTGAGGCATCACTTTATCGCGCGCAAGATCTTTGCAAAGTACTGCATATAGAACCGCATAAGCATATGCAAAAACTCATAGTAAGTTTTGCGATGCCTAATATTGATGATTTTTATCGCCATAAAACCGTTAGTTTTATTGCGCATTTATTAGGGTATGAAGGGCAAGGGTCGCTTTACTCTATTTTAAAAGCGCAAGGTTGGATCAATGCCCTCTCTGCTGGAGGTGGCATTAACGGTAGCAACTTTAAAGATTTTAATATCAGCATGGCACTGACCGATGAAGGAATTGAATACTATGAAGACATCGTTGAAATGGTGTTTGAATATATTTGTTTAATTAATCAAAACATCGATAAATTACCGCGCTTATATCAAGATAAAAAAAATCTATTACAAATCGCCTTTGATAACCAAGAAAAAGCCCGCTTAATCGATTGGGTCAGTAATTTAAGCATCAACATGCAACACTACGATGAAGCCAATTATGTGCAAGGTGACTATCTCATGGATGGTTTTAATCAAACGGCTCATGAAACTGCAATGCAATGGTTAACGCCGCATAATATGCGCTTGGTGTTGATCCATCCTGATGTTGAACCTGAGCATACCACTCAGTGGTATCACACGCCCTATCGGATCGAAAGTATTTCTAGCTGTTGGCTGGAAGCGCTGTGCGAAATTAATACTCCACTACCAGAAATGCTATTACCTACAGCAAACCCTTATTTAACCAAAGAAGTGTCATTGTATGACGTTGAGCAGCCACAAAATCACCCACAACTATTAGTAAAAGAACCTGGCTTTGATTTTTGGTTTAAACAAGACAACACTTTTCGAGTTGCCAAGGGGCACTTTTATTTGGCGATGGATTCTGACTTTGCTGTTAAAGATATCAAACACATGGCACTTACTCGTCTATTTGCAGACTTATTTATGGATAGTGTTGCAGAACAATTTTACCCGGCAGAGTTAGCTGGTTTAAGTTATCACTTAACCTCACATCAAGGTGGTTTAACCCTGCACACTGCGGGACTCTCATCGAGCCAATTAGAATTAGTTGATGAATTACTCCAAGCGTTATTTAACGTCGATATTTGCGCTAAACGTTTTGCCGAGTATAAAAAACAGTTAGTCCGCCATTGGCGTAACAGCAATCAAAATAAACCCGTTGGTGAATTATTTAGCGTGCTGGGTGCAAAAATAATGCCGTGGAATCCAGAACCAGAGCAGCTTGCTGTGGCACTTAAAGATACCAGCTTTCATCAGTTTAATTGTTTTCGCCGCGAGTTTTTTAATGCCTTGCATGTAGAGTCATTTTTGCACGGTAATTGGCGAGAAAGTGATGCAATTGAGTTTCAAAAAAAGATTGCTCACCACTTAGCTAAATCAGCTACGATTGAAGATCTAACCCGTCCGTTATTTGAAATAGACAAAATAACCCGCTCGCAACTGACCCTAAATTGTAGCGATCATGCGATGGTTATTTATTACCAAGCACAAACCGATGACGTTGTTGAAAAAGTAAAAATGATGGCGCTAAACCATCTTATTAATCAAGATTACTTTAATGAACTTCGTACCAAACAACAGTTAGGCTACCTAGTGGGCGCAGGTTATGCGCCCTTTAATACTCGTGCGGGCATCGCCTTCTACGTGCAGTCACCTAACTACAGTGCAACCGCGATTTTTGAGCGTCATAATGCGTTTCTTGAGCAATTCCTTGCTTCATTAGAGCAATTAAATGAAGAGCAATGGCAGCAACAAAAACATGGCTTAACCACCCACATCGCCGAAAAAGATAAAAACCTCCGGCTGCGTTCACAACGCTTGTGGCTTGCCATTGGTAATCAAGATCATCACTTTCATATGCAACAAAAATTGTTAGAAGCATTGGAAAACCTTAGTCTTGCGCAGATAGTTACTTATATTCGCGAGACATTTGCAGAACATAGACCAAGATATGAGCTACTAAGCGTACCTAAAACAAACAAAACGACAAAAAAGCTGATTTCTTCTCATTCTCTTTGACACAACACCGTGCTTCAATTAGATTATCAAGTGCAAAATACAGAAGTGCCCTATGATAATAATAAAAATAATATTCAACACATTCATATTCGTCTCATTATTACTCTGCTTTAGCCCATTGGGCTATAGCGAGCAATTAGTCGATCAGCAAACTTTAATGCTTTATTTACCGAGTGCATTTGTTACGTTAGTGCTGCCTTACTTATTATTCACAATCTACAAATTACGCCGCTCACGACGCCAATTATGTATTTCTGAACGGCGTTTAAAAAGCACGGTTGAAGGCAGTGGTGACACACTTTGGGATTGGAATATCAAAACTGGTGAAGTACTGCGCATTAACGATAAATACATGATGGATAGAAATACCATCATTGATGTTCCACCTAATAAAGCCCTTATTCACCCTAATGATATAGCGCAAGTTGAATTACTGTTAAAGCAACACTTTGCGGAGCAAACCGCTTTCTTTGAAGCCAGCTATCGCATTAAAGACAGCTTTGATCGCTGGCATTGGGTACTCGACAGAGGCAAGATCATTGAAAAAGACACCAATTTAAACCCGCTAAGAATGACTGGCACGGTACGCGATATCACGCAATTAAAATCAACCGAGGCACGCCTTAACTTATTCGCTAAATGTGTTGAATCACTCACTGATGCATTAGCCATTTACGATAAAAACTTTAACCTGGTTGATCTTAATCCCAGCTTTTTATCGCAGTTTGGTGGGAACCGAGATAACTATTTAAACAAGCCATTTACCTTACCAGGTTACGAGCAAAGTTATATTGATGATATTAAAAATACTGTTCGTCTTACCGACCATTGGCAACAAGAAGTTAAACTGCGCAACAGTGAGCGAAAACTACTACCGATTGAAATCTCAATCGATGAAATTAAGAATGAACATAATCAAATTTGTAACTATGTCATTGTATATTCAGATTTAACCGAGCGTAAAAAAGCCGAATCACAACTACATAACTTATCAAATCGCGATCGTACAACTGGCTTACCTAACCGAAATCTATTTTTTACCGATCTTAAAAAGCTGGCAAAACAAGACAGCCACCATGCATTACTAGTATTTGATTTAGATAACTTTAAAAAAATTAATGACTCATTAGGGCATCAACTAGGCGACAGTTTACTGGCAAAACTAGCAATGCGGTTGAGTAAACTCACCCGTGAAAAAGATGTGTTTTACCGCTTAGGTGGCGATGAATTTGCCTTAGTTATGTCTGGCACTAACGATATTCATACCATTACCAGAATGGCAAAACAGTTTTTAGCCGCCATTGCCACGCCATTTAAAATGGCAGGTCACGAATTAGTGATCACTTCAAGTGTCGGTATTGTGTTATTCCCAGAAGATGGTAATACCCCAGAACTACTGCTTAAAAATGCCGATACTGCGATGTACCATGCGAAAAAGAAAGGTAATAGCTACTTATTCTTTAACGACACCATGAACCGCCAAGCAGTAAAACGCCTGCAAATTGAAAACTTAATGCGATTTGGTTTAAAAGAAGATCATTTTGAAGTTTACTACCAACCAAAAATGAATATCCGCACCGGTAAATTCACTGGAATGGAAGCCTTGGTGCGTTTTATTACTCCGAAAAAAGGCATTATTAGTCCTGGCGTGTTCATTCCCATCGCAGAAGAAACCGGGCAAATCATCGAAATTGGTGAAGTGGTACTTCATAAAGCATGCCGTGATGTTAAAGCCTGGCTGGATGCTGGCTTATTTAATGGCCGAGTTGCGGTAAACTTGTCTGCTAAACAATTTAGCCTACCGGATCTAACTACTCGTATTGATGTGATTTTACAAAATCACGCCTTGCCATCGTACTTTTTAGAACTTGAAATTACTGAAGGTACGGTAATGGACGACCCACAAGATGCTATTTCGATCATGCGCTCTCTCAGTGCTCGTGGTATTCATTTAGCCATGGATGACTTTGGCACTGGCTACTCATCACTTGCATATTTAAAGCAGTTTCCACTTAATACCCTAAAAGTTGATAAAGCGTTTATTGATGATATGCAAACAGAGCGAGGCCGTAATATGGTTGACTCAATAGTTACTATTGCACATAACTTAGACTTACATGTGGTGGCTGAAGGGGTTGAGCAAGCAGAGCAAATTGCAATCTTAAAAGAGCTTAATTGCGAAACGATGCAAGGCTACTACTATTCAAAACCTTTATCGCGAGCTGAATTTACAGAATTTTTGAAGAAACAACAAAACCAAGCGGCACTTAGTTTAGTACAACAGGCATAAATGACAGCCTATGGTCGCCATGTGCACGCTTGTATACCCACACAGCGCACTAGTGCACGACGATAATGTAAGTTAAACAAGCACCATGCAACGGGGCCTAACAACCCTGCTAGCAGCAACCAGCGTTTAACTGGCATACCTTTTTTAATTGCCTGTGCATACATAACGACAATAGATACAACACTGATCAATAAATATTGCAAATTCACCACACCCATACCGCTTAAAATTAACCTGTAATGTACAATAATTAGTTCTTTATTTTCACTAATAAAATCAGAATATTTAATTCTTTCAGTAACAAGAATGATATACAAAAACTATTACTGTTGCTATTATCTACCCGTGTATTTGCGTGTGCAATACACATTTAAAGGATAATTAAATATTTCTAGGAGATATCATGTCAGAAAATACTTCAAATGTATACGAAGCACCAGCAGCAAACCTAACCAAAAATAATGAAAGCGGAGATAAACCTGTTTTAAATTTTGATCGTTTTTCGGCTTGGGGAGTGTTCTTTTTAGCCGTCATTACTTTTGGAATTTATGGTGTATATTGGCTAATAAGCAGAACCAATAAAGCCAATGCATTAGCAACTAAACAAATTAGCCAAGGATTGATATATGGTTATTTAGCTTTATACGTTGCGAATTTAATTCTCTCTATAACCGAAGTACTACCAGTGTTGTCAATTATTATTTCGCTAGCTTCTATCGTGGTCGGATTAATCTTTATTTTTTCGTTACGTTCTTCTATTTCAGAACTAATCAATAAAGGTAGTAGTGAACCCGTTAAGCTCAATGGCGTTTTAACCTTCTTCTTTAATATAATTTACTTCCAATACAAAATTAACGAAGCAATTGATCAACAGAAATAAAAAGTAAAAAGGCATTATTTTAATGCCTTTTTCATCTCAACCTGTTTCTAAAGCACTCCTGAGTGCTTTACATTCAAATATGTATTTAGCACATTAGGAAGCAACTTTTGTGGTTGTGTATCAATTGCGATAACGCCTTCTTTTTTAAGCCTTGCCATATTAGCTTTGTGCGTATTTAATAAATCTAATGCAGCACAATAGGTCATAGCTTCATCATAATTCTCTATTGGCTCTGCAAGTACTTCTGTCAATGCATGATTAGAGAGGTTAATAACTGCAACAAGGTGATGCTTTTGCAATAACTTTATAGCTGGAAGCACCTCATCTAAGCTTTGATCATCAAATGTCGTAACAAGTAATACTAAAGAACGCTTACTTCTTTTTGCGATTAATTGATTAGCTGCAACAAGGTAATCGCTGCTACTTTGGTCAGGGTACAGATCATAAAAATGATTCATCACACGCGATACATTCTGTGCACCTTTAACATTAGGTAACCAGCGAATATCATGATTAAAACTTTGCATGCTAAACCAATCCCCTTGTTTGAGTACTGTATGAGCAAGTAAGAGCAAAGCATTTAATGCGTGATCAAAGTGAGTACCCGATATGGTATCTATATTCATCTTCTTCGATGCATCAAGCATTACAACAACATGCTGATTTTGTTCTTCTTGGTACTCTTTAGAAATTAGTTTGCGACGTTTACTTGTAGCCTGCCAGTCTATCTGTTTAATACTGTCACCTTGTCGGTATTCCCTAAGTTGATGGAATTCAATACCATCACCTCGTTTTTTTGTCAGTTTTAAACCACTTATTGGTGTGTTTGTCACCCCATTAAGCACTTGATTTTGAGCTACTCGACTAAAATCTGGGTAAACTTTTAACGCTAAATCTTGCGGTATTATCCAATTTGCCTGCCACAGCTTTAACCGTGAACTAATTCTAAGCTCAACGGCAGCCAATTGCGCATCTCCGCGTTGATGTGCGCACATACTCCATTGTAAACGGGCTTGCTCATTTTCTGCCAGAGTTACGCTGGTATATAATTCAGATAGCTCAATCGCATTGCTTAGGTGCAAACTTATATCAGTAATTAATAATTGCTCTGAGGTATTTTTAATACTTAGTTTAACTGGTTGCCAACGTCCCAATGACATGTTTTGATTGGTGTTTACCTCAATACTTAATTTATGTTTGAAGCGAGTAGGCAAATAATCTAATAACGCTAGTACAAGCAGTCCAGCAATGAGTACTGTAGTTAATAAACTCGCTGTCTCAGTAAAGATTAATATGGGTAACAGCAAAACTAATGCGCAAACCAGCTGCAACAAACGCTTTGCTGGTCGTAACTTAGTGCGGATCATGATCTAGGCGCTTCAACACTGGCTAGTATTGCTGAAATCACTTCATTAAAAGACACCCCTTCTAACTCTAGATCGGCTGAAAGTATCAAGCGGTGGCGTAAAATATTAGGTACCACTAGCTTAACGTCATCAGGGGTAACAAAATCTCGGCCATTCATCAATGCCATTACTTTTGCTGCTTTAATAATGTTGATTGATGCTCGTAGTCCTGCACCATGTAATACTCCTTGCCATGTTCGCGAACTACGAACTAACTCCACCGCATAATTATAAATCTTTTCATCTACTAAAATGTCAGCACATAATTGCTTAATCTGAGCAATATTACTGACGCTTAATACTGCCGGCAATTGGCTAACTTCTGACTCATTCGAAACAACTTTGGTGTTGAGCTTTAATAATTCAACCTCGGCCTCTAATGATGGAAAACCCAATTCAATTTTCATCATAAAACGGTCTAACTCAGCTTCAGGTAATGGATAAGTCCCCTCTTGATCAAGCGGATTTTGCGTTGCAAGTACCATAAACGGTGAGCCAATAGATAAGGTTTCGCCATCAATGGTAATTTGTTGTTCTTGCATTACTTCCAATAAAGCTGACTGAGTTTTAGCAGGTGCTCGGTTGATTTCATCAGCAAGCAAAATATTGGTAAATGCTGGGCCTTTTTTTATATTGAAATCGCCAGACTTCATATCATACATACTGTGTCCTACAACATCAGATGGCATTAAATCGGGTGTAAATTGCACTCGTGAAAACGACACACTTAAGCTTTTCGCTAATGCTCTTACAAGTAAAGTTTTGCCAAGGCCCGGTACTCCCTCAAGTAATACATGACCTCCTGCAAATAACACAGTTAACACATCTTCAATAATGGCATCTTGTCCAACTAACACACGGGAGATATTATCCTTAACTTGCTTAACTGCTTGCGCCGCATCCGTTAAGCTTATTTGTCCTGTTGCAAATTCGGTGCTCATAGGGCATTCCTTAATTGTTTAAATAGTTTGATATACTCTGTTCGTTGTTGCTGAGATTCTGGCAATTCAACACTTAGAAGCTCAGCTACCTGTTGCTTATCAAAATGCACTAAGTTGGCGATTATCTCTGCTTGGCGAACTTCGGTTAGTGATTTGAAGTGAGGGATCCTAGTTTCTACTTTGGCGTTAAAATCTTTTTTTAATGCAGTAAACAAGCGTTGCTCAAAACCGTGCTTTATATAAAAATTAGCAATCGCTCGAATGTGGTGTTTAAAGCCTACGGTTAAAATTAAATCAGGCGCATAAGCGCGACCAATACGACTACTAATATGCCAAATAAATAATAACATCAATAGCATCACACAGATCACCCACTGCCAGCTCCATTGCCATAACTTAGCAAACCAATTAGGGTAACTTAAATAAGGAACATAAGTTATTACATCAACCCCCTGACTCAACCAAACCAGTAAACTGCCATGATCTAAATGGCGCAACTGATAGTTTGTAAAGGGAGCTAGAGACGGCATCACAATAATACGGCCATCACCAAATTTAAAATCACACATGATAACTTGATCATCACTATTTTTGGTGGCTATACCTGGGCAGTTTTCAATTTCAAATGCCTGACTCAATTCTAAATCCAGTTGGGTATTTTCATTGAGCGTTAACACGCTATTTTTCTGCCCCTCTTTTACCATCACAAAATGATTTTCAAAAATCCCTTCACTCGTGTTTACACTAATCCCAAGATCTTGAAAGGTAAAAGTATTGTCTAAACCAAGTTCATCCCTTTGCTTATTTAATATATAAACAAGACGCCCACCTTCACTCACCCATTGGGACAATTGCTGATCAAGTGTGTGCGAATTACTAAGCGCCGCTTCATCGACAATTAACATACTGCGGTGATCAATAATAAGTGGTTGTTGATTATTGTTATCTAATTGCTTTTCTTTTTTCCATAGCACCCCATGTTCAGCTAATAATCTCTGCGCCATTGTGAAATTATCTTTGCTAACTTCGGAGTGAAAACCTATTTCAATCTCTTCTTTTTGCCAGTCAGCTGACAACAACGCTGAGCCAATAAAAAAAACTAACACACAGCACAAAAAAACCACCACAAACTTAAGCTTCATTTATTTGCTCCTTGTTTGCTGATGCCATAGCCTCTATTTGTGCTATTAATACGTTAAAATCAAAATTAAGTGATTGATGGCCCCAAGCCACTTTTACCCAAGCAGAAAAAAGTTGAGTAAAAACATCTTTGCTTTGCTCAGTGACTTTTGCATCAATTGCTGATTTACACTCTGTTTCGGTCATCGAACGGTGTAATTTTACTTGATGAGTGCTCTGCGCCCAGCGAAGCGAAAAATGCAGTAAATAAGCAAGCGCTAGACGCTGATTATTCTCCTGATATGCTGACCTTGCAGCTGCAATTAAATCCTCAGGTAAGTCTTGCGGTTTAATATCAGCAAACATGGTTGGGATTATATGTTCTCGATGCTGATTTTTTTGTCTTTTCGGTAATTCTAGTGCTAAGAAGAAGCCACGCTTTTTAACTAATAAATACACCAACCACAACACAAATAAAACAATTAGCAACCAAATAAAATAACTAAGAAAATTGCCTAAGCTCTTGAAAAAATTAGCAAGCCAACGATAATCACCATCCGCTGAAGAGTCCTTTTCTAAATCAAAATTTGGTACCCAAGTGGTTTTCTTTTCGATAACATCATCCTGCGCATAAAGTGTAGAAACTTGCTCTTTTATAATTAACTTATCTATTGGCTCTGCCATTGACTTACTCGGCACAGCAAACAAACAGCAAGCAAAAAACAAGCAAGCACTTGATAATAAAGTATTTAATCTGGACCGCATATTTTTGAAGGTTAGCTCAATGTCCCAGCCTTCTAAATCTATACGGCGGTGCAAGTAGGCCATAAAACCTCCGGTGACAAATAATGGTGCGACTAAAGCGACACTGATCACATACACACTATTAAATGCAATTTCCATCCACAAAGGGCTTTCTAATATTTGATACAATGGCTCTTCAAGTGACAACGACGTTGGAATAAGGGTAAAAATAATCGCAGAAATACCGATCATTAAGATAAACTCAAAATGTACGCAAAACATCATCCAAAGCGTTTGTTTGGGCTTTGATGTTGCAAACAGCACCTGTTTTCGCATTTCTTTACGACGGCCATCTAGCCTTTCTAACTGTGTTACAGGTGCTAAAAAAGCTCTGTTAGGGCTCAGTCGATAAAGCGTCATATTGATGAATATGTCACCCGCTTGCAGCTTCAGGATTGATTTTAAACTACTCGAAATGGTTGCCTGTTGATTAAATACTACTTTTGACATGTAGTCTAAAATTGGCCGTTCAAATAACGGTTTAAAAAACCATACAATAAAGGCGCTCCATGACCAACCAAACAATACACCGGCAAGGATGAACACTGGCACAGCTAAACAAATATACAAACTAAATAATGGTAAAAAATGTTGTTTAGTAAGTAATACCGTCAAATCAAACGTTTCATAGGCGCCGCGTTTTCGAGGATTAAAGCTAAGACGATTAAGTTCCATAGCGCATACCTCTATACAATCGATAAATTACATATGTCCAACAAACAGTACCTACGACGAATTTAATTTCATGAGCAATGGCACGGGGCGACCAAAATGCTTCAATAAAGGCAGCTAAAACTAACATAACAAAAGCACCAACAATTAATGGTAGTGCTGTTTGAGCCGCTTTTTTCATAGCATAACTGCGTGTAAATTGGCTTGGGTTTAATAACGCGTAGCCAATCTGACATCCCGCTGCAGAGGCAATAATAATCGCTGTTAATTCAAACGAACCGTGAGTAATAACAAACGAGAAAAATGTTTTTTCAAAACCAACATTGACAATATGCGCACCAATGGCGCCGAAATAAAAACTATTAAATAGCAAAAAGAATACAGCACCGAAACAAAGTAAAACTCCCCCTGCAAACATTTGAAAGGCAATACCAATGTTGTTATATATATAGACACCAAACATCAATATATCTTTGTCAGGAGCACGGGTCTCTGTTTGAACAGCTCCAGTTGGGTTATACATTTTTTCAATTTCAAGCACCGTACTTTGACCTAAAAAAGTATAAACGGCATCTGGATAAAGGGTGACCCAAATAAAAGCAATAACCGCCAACCCCCAAAATGCCAACAAATTAGCGCCTAACATGAAACGATTTTCGTACAAAGCACGAGGAAAAGCGGTGCGGGCTATTTGCCAAATTTCTGAAAATTGGTTTTTGCGGGATAAATACAGTGTTTTTTGACCCTGTTGTACCAGCTGATTTAGCTGCTGAATTAGTAAAGGACTGTACTGCCTACTTCTTGCGATGGCTAAATCGTTGCAAATTTTTCGATATAATTTAGGAAAGTCTTCAGGAAAAGTACTATTTAGTTCGCAATATGCTTGAAATTGTTGCCATATTTGGCTGTTTAAATTTACAAATTGAGTTTGCTTCATTGCTTACTCTCACTATTGGAGCGACCACTGTTGATATTATTCTGCCCAGCAAAATGCCTTGCGTAATTAAATAATGTTTCAACACTATCATTTTCTTCGATATTTAATGGCTTGGATAAAATATTTGCTATTTCTTGACGTCTTGCAGGAGAAAGTTCATGGGCACGCTCAGTAAAGTCTAAAACAGCTAATTGCTCTTCGGTACTAAACGCAATGCTAGGTACTTCAGCTGGCCCGTCTGGTAATAACTCCCGACTCATAGCGTCTTCTTCGTAAACTACGATAGTTCCTGCAGCCCAATCACCGATGCGTTTGAAACGGGTATTAAAACACATAACAATTAACCCAAGAAAATAACCAACAGGCAGCATATCTGCGGGGCGAATTAAGTTTCTTACAACAATTTGTGAAAAGGTTGGAGGTAAGCCATTATCTTGAACAACACGAATTTTTAGACGTTTTTTACCTGGGGTTTGGCCATTTTTAACTTCATAAAAGATGTTATACCCCCATGAAATTAAAAAATATATGACAAGTAAAATACCTTCCCCAAAATCGCCGAATAACATAAGCACAGTAGCAATAATGGCTATCAAAATTGTGCGAAGAATAAAATCGATGATGTAGGCGTAACTGCGCGAAACCAATCCAGCGGATGTGATAGCTATATCCACACCTTCAGGTAATTTAACAAACGCTCTATTTTCCAATCCATGGTTTAGCATTACATTTACTACAAATTTGATGATTAGATAAAGTTGAACGTATCGAAAGAAGTAACATTCAACCAAGGAAATGACGCGTTATAATGCGCGTTTTTGTGTTATTTTTCAATATTCCTTTAGTATAAAATGTTTAATCATGAAAAACATTAAGTAGCTGGACTTAACCGCTTCAGCCATTTCACACATTTCTAGTTTACTTTTGAGGTATTTATAAACTCGGTAAAAATAACAAAACATAGAGGGGATTTAAGTGTGGAGGGGATTGATTATTCAATTTAGTTCAAGAGTTTTTTCTCACCCTGCTTTAAATAAAGAATATACCTACGAAGTCCATAAAACACCCAAGCTACTTAAATTAATTAAATAGCTTGGGTGTTTGATGGATTAATACTGCAAAAGACGTAAAGATTATTATTTTTCAGCACGGCCCATAAATTTATGCTCTGCGGTATTAATACGGATGCGGTCACCTGTAGAAATATGCTCCGGCACTTGAATGATCAAACCAGTTGATAATCGTGCAGGTTTAGAGCGAGCGCTCGCTGAAGCACCTTTAATTGAAGGGTCTGTTTCTTCAACCACAAGTTCAACACTTGATGGTAAATCTAATCCCACTGGTGCGCCATCAATTACAATGACATGCACGCCTTGGGTTTCTTCGTTGACGAATAAAATTTCTTCGCTGATCGCTTCTTTATTAAGATTATATGGCGTGTAATCTTCGTTATCCATAAATACGTATTCTTCGCCATCTAAATACGAGAACATTGCTTCACGACGAGTTAAATCAGCTAGTTTTAACATGTCGCTATCTTTGAATGTTTCATCTACTTTGCTACCAGTTACTACATCGTACAAGCGCATACGGTACAAACTTCCACCAGCACGGCCTTGTGGTACAGAACGAACAATATCTTTAACCACTAAAACGCGGCCATTAAACTCAATCGCAGTACCTTTTTTAACTTCACTTGCCTTTGGCATCAGTGTATTTCCTATAATTTATAAATCCCCAGAAACATACCACGAACTGGATTTTCTTCAATAAGAAAATATCACATACCGCTATTTTTCTCGTAGGGCCTGTATTTACTCATAAATTTTACCTATTAATCGATTTTTCATGACTAAACTACGAAAAAGCTGCTATGGTTAAACTACCAAAAATGACCTCAAGGACTGGATCATGGATCAGCACACTGCACATGAGTATTTAGCAAAAAAACCTCTGGTTATGGTTACCAAACCTTTCGGCCAAGAAGTTGATGTATATAAAGTAAACCATAAAATGTTTGCCACTTTATCGGTTGGCAACGAAGGGGAAACTGACGAAGACGGCAACCCTATTTGGTGGATGAATTTAAAATGCGACCCGGATGAAGCGCAATCACTTCGTGATATTTTTCCTTCAGTGATCCCGGGCTATCATATGAATAAACGGTTATGGAATACTGTTATTTTAGATGGCTCAATCCCGCAAGGTGAAATTGAACGTATGATTGATAATTCATTTAACTTAGTGGTTGCCAATATGCCGGAAAAAGATCGCAAAGCGATTGAAATTCATATGTAAGTCAAAATTTTAATGTTGTACTGCGCAAGCTACTTGTTCAGTACAACTTAGCCTTACTCAGTAAACGTTAGTAAAAAATGATGATCATCAAATAATACCCCACCAATTTCGTAAGCTGACGGTTCAACGCTAACTAACTTAAAGCCACATTTAGTCAACACTTTTTCTGAGCCTACATTCCCTTTCGTAACCACAGCAGTAAATTGTTGAATGTTAAACGCTGTCGTCGCCCATGTTAAAAATGCTTGTAGTGCTTCAGTTGCATAACCTTGACCATAAAACTCAGGCATTAACAGATAACCAACTTCGGGAGTGTTTGATGAGGATGTTGTAAGCCCTGTAACGCCCACTTTTTTGCCTGTTTTTATTTCAATGATCATCAAACACAAAGACTTATTAGCTGTAGGGTGCCCCGGCGCCAACCGCTGCATAAACTTATTACGTATTTGCGTATCAGAAGGCCTGTCAAAACATTTTTCAATAACGCATGGCTCATCATGCAAAGCTAAAAAAAACGCCCAATCGTCTTGTTCAAGGAGCCTCAATTGTAATCTTACAGTGCTGATGTTCATTATTCGTCTTTACGCGGTATCAGTTAGGGATGCCCCTGTTATAACAACAAAGCAAAATGATTTCAGCAACTAAATTTTTTAAATTCTAGGCATAAAAAAACGCACTTCAAACTATCCGTGCGTTTTTATAACTAGCAATTAAATACTATTTCACTTTATCATCGCTTGCATCGGCTGGGTGCGTGTCGGTTACCGATTCAGCTTCAGTAGCTGGCGCTGGCGGAACAATAACTTCTTGAGCCTCAACCGCTTCGACAGGTTCTACATCGGTAACGTCTTGCGTAGCCGCCACGGTTTGTTCTACCACAACTGCTTTACTTGGCTGTGCAGGCTCAGGCTGATAAAAGCTTGCACCAGCATCAGCCATCGCAACTAAAGCTGCACACGGCGCAAATACCGGGTTAAAGTTAGCAAAAGTAGCCATTTCTGAGCTTACTTTGTTTGCGCCAAGTTTATCCATATAGCTAAATGGACCACCTAAAAATGGCGGGAAGCCAATACCAAAGATTGCGCCAATATCACCATCACGAGGACTGGCAATAATGCCTTCGTCTAAACAGCGGGCAGCTTCGTTAAGCATTTGTGCCACACAACGTTTAGCAATTTCGCTTTTATTTAAACGCGGTGATGGGCTCACGCCGAGTAATTCGTAAACTGATTCGTCTACTTTTTTAGCTTTCTTATCGTAAAGATAAAAACCACGGCCAGTCTTCCGGCCTAAGCGTTTGGCATCAATTAAACGTGAAAACGCATCGGGTGCTTTAAAACGATCACCGAGTTCTTTTTCAAGAATTGGCGCAATCTTAGAGCCGATATCAATGCCGACTTCGTCTAATAGTGCTAATGGTCCAACAGGGAAACCAAACTCAACGAGTGCCGCATCAATCTTTTCAATTGGCTCACCTGCCAGTAATAAGTTAGCCGCTTCATTCACATAAGGCGCTAAAATACGGTTAACGTAAAAGCCTGCGCTATCTTTAACAACGATTGGTGTTTTACCTTGCTTACGGGCAAAATTTACAATCCGGGCGATAGTCTCTTCTGAGGTGCCTTCGTGTGGAATGATTTCAACCAATGGCATTTTCTCAACTGGTGAGAAATAATGTAAGCCAATTACATTCTCTGGACGGGCAGCTTCTGCCGCAATTTGTGAGATAGGCAATGATGACGTGTTACTAGCAAAAATTGTGTTTGCTTGGCATTCACGTTCTACATCTGCCACCATACCTTGCTTAAGGCTTAGGTCTTCAAATACCGCTTCAATCACTAAATCAATGTGTTTAAAACCACTGTAGTTAGTTGTACCAGTAATTCGGTTCATAGTTTGTTGCAGTTCAGCCTTAGATAAAATACGGCGCTTTTGCTTTTTATCTAAAATTTTATAGCTGTAATTCATGGCATTACTTATGCCCTGCTCTGCAACATCTTTGATACGAACTGGTACACCGGCTTTTACAGCACTAACATGGGCAATACCTGCGCCCATTAAACCACCGCCTAGTACGGCTGTTTTAGTGATTGCTGGAGCGTCGTCGTTGCGCCACTCTTTTTTCATTTCAGTGGTGGCAAAAAATATCCCACGTAATGACTTTGATTCGCTACTCATTACTAAAGTAGCAAAACCTTCCGCTTCTGTTTTATAAGCTTTTAGTTCATCCAGCTCAACACTTGCGCGTATTGCTTTGATAATAGCCAACGGCGCAGGATAATGACCACCGGTTTTTTTCAGTACATTTTCTTGTGCTTTTTTAAAGATGAAGTTTCGGCCAAACGGATTCGATTCTAATAATTGGCTAATACGATCAAGCTTAGGCTTGGCCGCTTTCGCTTTACCTTTTGAAGCAAATTCTTTTGCTACTTTTAGCAATACGGTCTGTGGTACACAATCATCTACCAAACCCGATTTTTTAGCTTGTTTCGCGCGAATTTGTTTACCTGTTAACGTCCACTCAAGGGCTTTTTGCAAACCAACCAGTTTAGGCAAGCGTTGCGTTCCACCACCACCGGGTAATAAACCAAGTTGTACTTCAGGTAAGCCTAGTTTAGTGATATCACTGTCTGTACATACGCGATAATCGCACGCCAAGGCAAATTCTAAACCACCACCCAATGCCGCACCATGAATGGCACTAACAGTTGGAAATGGCAGTTTTTTCATATCAAAAAATGCACGGTGGCATAATTCGCTGATCGCCAGTGCATCATCACGGCTTTGCACGTTATCAAGCATTTTTACATCAGCACCAGCAATAAAGTTATCGCTTTTACCACTAATGAATACCATGCCCTTCACTGACTGCTGTTTTGCGTCATCAAGCAAGGCTGTTAAATCATCTGCAAAAGTGTCGCGCAGGGTATTCATTTTTTCGCCCGGCACATCAATGGTGACAACGGCAATACCGCTATCATCAACGTCTAAATTAAATACTGACTGTGTCATTACGCACTCTCCAATACAAAGGCTGCACCTAAGCCACCTGCGGCACACGCAGTTGTTAGTGCTAAGCCACCGCCACGGCGGTTGAGTTCATGTAAACTTTGGGTGATAAGTCGTGCGCCGGTGGCTGCAAATGGATGACCATATGCAAGCGAACCGCCTAAAACGTTAAACTTATCCATGTTAATTTCACCAATCGCTTTGCTGCGACCGAGTTTTTCTTGCGCAAACTTATCTGAGGCAAACATTTTCATGTTCGCTAACGTTTGTGCTGCAAAGGCTTCGTGCATTTCAATTAAATCAAGATCGGCAAGCGTTATGCCAGCTCTCGCTAAGGCAACAGGCGTTGAATGAGCCGGCCCCATTAGCATGTCTTCATTCACACCAATGGCAGAGAATGCAAAGCTACGTACATAACCTAAAATGTTATAGCCTAATGCTTTGGCTTTACTTTCGCTCATCATTAATACCGCTGCTGCACCATCAGTTAGCGGTGTTGAGTTTGCCGCAGTGACTGAGCCATGCTGACGGTCAAACGCTGGTTTTAATTTAGCGTACCCTTCAACCGTTGAATTATGGCGAATATTATTATCTTGTTCGATAAAACTTTTATACGGCGGTAAATGTGCAGTCATCACTTCATCAGCAAGTTTACCATCTGCCCATGCTTGGCTAGCAAGAGTATGTGAACGATGAGCTAAGGCATCTTGATCTTCACGGCTAATACTGTGAGTTTTTGCCATCTGCTCGGCAGTTTGGCCCATAGATAAACCAGTTGAATATTCTGCAACCGCAGGCGGTACTGGTAATAAATCTTTTAAACGCAGCTTAGAGAATATTTTTAAGCGTTGCCCTAAGGTACGTGCTTTATTAAGATCAACAAGGCTACCTGCTAATTTTTTACTTACGCCGATTGGCAATACCGATGACGAGTCTGCACCACCAGCAATACCCACTTGCACCGAACCTGCCATGATTGATTCAGCCACATTAGCAATCGCCTGAAAACTAGTGGCACAAGCGCGTGATACGGAGTACGCATCAACAGATACTGGCATGCCAGTACCCAATACAATTTCGCGGGCAATGTTTGGCGCTTCTGGCATTTGTACTACTTGACCAAACACTAATTGATCAATTTCAGATTTATCAAAGTTAAGACGTTCAAGCATTTCGTTAACGACTAACTTCCCCATATCAAGGGCTGGTACATGATGAAATGCAGTTGCTTGTTTAGCAAATGGCGTACGTAAACCACTGACGATGGCAATACGATCGCCCTTTGCTGTTTTTAGTATATTTTGCTCAGACATTAATGCTCTCCCGCTGACAGGTCTGACCTGTTTGTTTTCCTCGATTCTAAACAACCCGTGTGCTAAAGCCAATAGCGAAATTGAAAATAGTATAATTAGTTACCAACCATAGGCTTTTTTTAGCATATTTACAAAAAATACTGCGCTTTCTATGCTAGGGTAAAAATCGTTAAAAAATAACGAACTATTTTGAAAACTTGAGTCTAACACTTGTGTTATAAACTATTTACCCATATTACTAGTTAAGCTTTTATAAACCTTGCAAATCAGGACAGTTTTTTTACTATGGCCACTAACGTATTTTCACAATTAAAAACTTATTTAGATAGCCAAATTATTGGCCAGCCAGAATTAACGCAAGCACTACTTATTGCTATTTTAGCCGATGGTCACTTATTAGTAGAAGGCCCTCCAGGGCTTGCTAAAACTCGCGCAGTAAATGCATTAGCCAAAGGCGTTGAAGGCTCATTCCAACGCGTACAGTTTACCCCAGATCTATTACCTGCTGACGTAACCGGTACTGATATTTATCGCCAACAGACCAGCGAATTCGTTTTTGAAAAAGGCCCACTCTTTCATAACCTTATTTTAGCCGACGAAATTAACCGTGCCCCAGCTAAAGTGCAATCAGCCTTATTAGAAGCCATGGCTGAGCGCCAAGTCACGGTTGGTAAAAACACTTATCCGCTGTCGGATTTATTTATGGTGATGGCAACCCAAAATCCACTGGAGCAAGAAGGTACTTACCCGCTACCAGAGGCGCAATTAGACCGTTTCTTACTCCACCTAAGTATTGATTATCCAGGCGCCGAGCATGAGCTTGATATTTTACGCCTTACCCGTGGCGAAGCGTTGAGCGAGCATCAAGCACCAGCACAACAAATTAGTCAAAGCGATTTATTTGCCTCTCGCAAAGCAATTTTAGGGCTGTATTTAGCCGAGCCACTTGAGCAATATTTAGTGCAACTTATTATTGCAACGCGTGAAGGCGCAAAACTAGACGCCCAATTAGGCAGCTGGATTGAATATGGCGCAAGTCCGCGTGCCACCATCGCCTTAGATAAATGTGCCCGTGCTCATGCATGGTTACAAGGTCGTGACTTTGTTGCTCCAGATGATATTCAAGCTGTGTTACATAATGTTCTGCGCCATCGCATTATTTTAAGCTATGAAGCACAAGCCGATGGTATTACTAAAGATCAAGTCATTAGCCGTATTTTAGAACTTGTTGCCGTGCCATAAACCATGCAAAGCCAATTAGATAACCAACAGTGGCTCAGCCTAAGTCATAGCCATGGGGTCGACTTAGGCTTGAAAGAGCTGATGTATTATAAAGCGAAAGCTCGCTTATTAGAGCTTGCGCCAAAAGTTAAAATTAGAAATAGCCTGACCGGCCAATATCTCGCGCCTCATAAAGGCCGTGGTATGGAGTTTGCTGAAGTACGTCATTATCAACAAGGCGATGATATTCGCTCAATTGATTGGCGCGTTACAGCACGTACTGGCGAAACACACACTAAGTTGTTTCAAGAGGAAAAAGAACGGCCAGTGTTTGTGTTTACAGACTTTTCTAATTCAATGCTGTTTGGCTCAAAGCTATTACTTAAATCTGTGCAAGCGGCGCATATCAGTGCCTTGGTTGCGTGGTCAGCGTGCCAACGCGGCGATCGCATCGGTGGCATAGTGTTTAATCAACACGGTCATTTAGAGCTCAAGCCCAGCGCCCGCGAAAAAGCCGTGTTAAAACTATGCCACAATTTGTGTAATAACCACCAGCAAGCACTCGCGCAGATTGATGAGCCCGCAGACAATAAACTCAGTGATAACCTAAAACGTTTGAATCATTTAGCCAAGCCGGGCAGCTTAGTCTATTTAGTGTCTGATTTTAGCGCCCTTGATGATGCCAGTTTTAAACAACTCGAAATACTGAGTCGACATTGTGAACTGATCGGCTGCCATATTAGCGACCCATTTGAGCATCAGCTACCGGCGTTTAAACAAACAGTCACGGTGAGCGCCAACGGCAGTGACTTTGCGTTACCGCTGATGGATAAAAGTTTTCGTGATAAATTTGCTAAAACTGCTGAGCAAGCATTTACCACACGAATGCAACGCTTAACTAAATCGGGTCTTAATTTAATATCATTCAATGCAGCCACACCTCTTGAGCTGCAATTAGTGAGAAAGTAATATGCAAACCTCTCCATTAGCTGGCCTCCATGATGTGATTGTGCCAAGCCATGTTTCTTGGTGGCCTTTAGCACCTATTTGGTGGCTCATCATTGTCGTGTTACTCGTAACTGTAAGCTTTATAAGTTACCAGTTGTACCGGGCACGGCAGTTTAAAAAAGCCAAACGCCAAGCTATTTCCCTCAGTGAACAACACGCAGAAGATGCCCAGCAACTACATATTTTAATTAAACGCCTGGTTTTACACTATTATCAGCAAAGTGCTGCATCACAAGGCACGAAACAATGGTGTATTACTCTAAATAAGCTGACCGGACAACAATTTACTGAACACGAGCTGATGAGCCTTTATCAATCACAAAGCAATCAAACTGCGCTGGCACAGAAATTAAAACTCGCCATTGTGCAATTTAAATTAAAGGAGCCGCTGAATGTTTGAATTTAGCTGGCCTTGGTTATTTGTATTATTACCGCTGCCTTGGTTGTTGCGCTTATTTAAGCCAGTGCACAGTGAAGGCAATACCCGCTTACGTATTCCAAGCTTCGCCAAACACAATTTAGGCGCGCAAGTTGTCCAGCAACAGGCGCGTGGTATTAGTATATTTGAATGGTTGGTTTGGTTGCTTTTAGTCACCGCTTTAGCTAACCCAACCTGGCTTGATGAGCCAATTACCTTACCTAACGAAGGCCGCGATATCATGCTAGCTGTGGATTTGTCAGGATCAATGACCGAGCAAGATATGGCTTATCAGGGCCAATATGTTGACCGTTTAACTATGGTAAAAGCGGTATTAAGTGACTTTATTGAGCAACGTCAAGGCGATCGTTTAGGGCTGATTTTATTTGGTGATACGGCATTTTTACAAACACCACTAACGCGAGACGTTAAAACCGTAAGCCAAATGCTATCAGAAGCGCAAATAGGCTTGGTTGGCCGTGCCACCGCCATTGGCGATGCACTGGGCTTATCAGTAAAACGTTTTGCCAGTAAAGATGAAAGCAATCGCATTGTAGTGTTATTAACAGATGGTCAAAACACCGCCGGTAACTTAGATCCAGAAGAAGCCCTACTGCTTGCCCGCGAAGAAGGCATTAAAGTGTATACCATCGGCGTAGGCTCTGATAATCCGCGTGGCTTTAGCTTATTTAATATGGGTGGCATGAGCGGAGGTAGTTTAGATGAAACCCTGCTAAAACGTATTGCCGAACAAACTGGCGGCCTTTATTTTCGCGCAAAAGACGTTGCCGGCTTACAACAAATTTATCAAGAACTTGATAAACTTGAGCCGATCAGCGCTGATGAGCAAACCTTTCGCCCACAAAGTGCGTTATTTTACTTCCCTTTATTAATTGCACTGACCTTGATTGGTCTGCGCGTTATGTTTATCAGTGCAAAAGCATTAAGACAGGAGGCCTAATGGACTTTGAATTTATCCGCCCGACCGTATTGTGGTTATTAGTTCCTGTGTGTTTAGTGTTTACTATTGCAATGATAAAGCACAAGAAAACCAGCCAAGGTGAATTAATAGCAGCTCACTTAGCAAAATTTGTGATCAACACCAACAACCAAAAAAACACGCAACCCATGTGGCTAATTGCCCTCTTTGCAGTGTTAGCCGTTATTTTTAGCGCAGGGCCCAGTTTTGAAGAAAAACAAGTGCCGGTATTTCAAAGCAAAAATGCCCGTGTAATTGTGATGGATATGTCGCTATCGATGTACAGCACGGATATTGCGCCCAGTCGTTTAGTGCAAGCGCGCTTCAAAGCGCTGGATATGATCAAACTATTTAAAGAAGGTGACACTGCGTTAGTGGCCTATGCAGGCACTGCTTATACCATTTCGCCGCTAACCAATGATGCCGCGACGCTTGAAAACCTGATCCCAAGTTTAAGCCCAGATATCATGCCTGATAAAGGCTCCAACGTACTTGCTGGGCTTGATGCTGCAAAAGAGTTATTAACACAAGCCGGATACCTTGAAGGCGATATTATCTTAGTAACAGATGGTATTGAACAAAGTGAGCAACAAGATATCAGCCAATTTACAGACGCTAACCCTTATCGATTAAACATTTACGGTATCGGAACAGAGCAAGGCGCGCCAATTAAACTTCCTGAAGGTGGGTTTTTAAAAGATAGTTACGGGCAAATTGTGGTGCCCACCATCAACATCAGTATGCTTAATGGTCTAGCAAGAAACAGTGGCGGTAAATTTGCGACTTATCAACCGAGTGCCCGCGATATTCAAATTTTTGCTCCCAGTGCAAATAGTGAAATACTGAAAAATGAAAAACAAAGTCAAGCGCTCTGGCGTATTGATGCGGGGATTTATGGCTTGTTTATTTTACTGCCAATGATGCTGTGGATTTTTCGCCGAGGAGCTTTTGCAGCTGCATTTTTAGTGGTGAGCTTTTTACCGCAACACAATGCTTATGCAGTAGAGCTGCCTTCAGTATTTAAAAATCAAGATCAACGTGCGCTGGACGCTTATCAACAGGGTGAATATGAGCAAGCTGCCACAGCAGATTCTAGTCAATTAAAAGGCGCTGCGCTTTACCAGCAAGGTAATTTTGATGCTGCTTTGGCACAATTTAGCCAAGATAAAAGCGCCACTGGTTTATATAATTACGGTAATGCTCTAGCAAAGGCAGGCAAGCTAGACGAAGCAATTGCCGCCTATCAGCAAGCACAAACTTTGCAAGACGACTTTACCCAAGCAAAAGAAAATCAGGCACTTGTTGAGCAATTGAAAAATCAACAGCAGCAAAATCAACAAGGCCAAGACGGCGAACAAGATCAAGATCAAGACCAAGACCAAGACCAAAAAAGCCAAGATGGTGAACAAGGTCAAGATCAGCAAAATAAAGATAAGTCACAGCAAGGTGAGCAGCCAAATCAGGATCAGCAATCTCAACAAAGCGATGAATCTGAGCAAAGTGATGAACAGCAGACTGATGATAAACAGCAAGATGGCAATCCATCTGATCAACAAACTGATAAGCAAAACGATCCACAAATGGAGGCTGAACCTCAGCAAGGTGATAAAACTGATGAGCAACAGCAACAAGCTGAAGAAGCGGCAAAGCAGCAAGCTGTGCAAGCACAAACCGCAGAGCTTACCAACGAAGAAAAAGAGAAAGCGCAGCAGCTTAGTCAGTTATTGCGAAAAGTACCCGATGATCCCGCAATCCTGTTACGTAACAAAATGCAATTAGAAGCCCAAAAACGAAACAATCAACGCCGTCCACAAGGAGTCGAAAAATCATGGTAATGCGATTAATCTGTTGTTTATTGCTTATCAGCGCTATGCCCTCGTGGGCCGTTACGCAATTACAAGCCAGTGTTGATAAAAACCCGGTACTAGCGGGTGAATTTTTTATGCTCAATATCAGTGCAGATGACACCATAAAAAATGATCAACCTGATACCTCTGTCCTGTTAAAAGACTTCGTGGTTGGCCGCACCAGTGTCAGCACCCGCACAAACATCATTAATGGTAGTATTTCAAAAGAAACCACCTGGTCTATTAAACTTATGACCCGCACTGCCGGTGATTATACAATCCCAGCATTTAGTGTAGCTGGTGTCAGCTCTGCGCCCATTGCATTAAAAGTGGCTGAACGCAGTAAAGATGCGCAGCAAAACAACGATATTTTTATTAAAGCATCGCTTTCAAGTGACAGCCTATTTGTTCAAGAGGCAGGGCTTTACACGGTTAAGCTATATCTTGCCAAAGAGTTACTTGATGGTAATTTAAGTGCCCCCGCGATGCCCGATGCGCAGCTAAGTCAAATCGGCAAGCAGACTGAAAACTATGAACTTGTTGATGGTAAGCGTTACTTAGTGATCACTCGCGAGTATTTAGTACAGCCCCAAAAAAGTGGTAGTTACACGATTCAAGCACCAACTTTTCAAGGTCGAATTCGCCAAGACTATCGCCAATTAGATGTATCTGCACTGGGTGATAATGTCGATATTGAAATTAAACCGATACCAAGTGACTACCAAGGTGCATGGCTGCCTAGTGAATTAGTTAATTTAGATGAGCAATGGCAACCCGCTGACGACACAGTAGAAGTGGGTACACCTATTACGCGAACGCTGACCTTAACTGCACTTGGTATCACCAAAGAGCAACTACCTGATATTGAATTACCTGAAATCAAAGGTATTCGCAGTTACCCAGATGAAAAAGAAAATAATCATTTGGTTCGCGATGGTCGGGTAATATCACAACAAACAGCCTCGTACGCATTGTTACCGCAGATGCCAGGCACTTATACACTGCCAGAGGTAAGCGTGCCTTGGTATAACACCAAGATTAACCGGATCAGTTATGCAACACTACCAGCTCGTACTATTACAGTAACACCTAGTAGCACAAGCACTCCAGCAGCCGTTGCTGCGCAGCCACTTACGCCATCACAAAGCGCAACAACAGATGCTGCAGCAATAAGTTATCAAGCAACGCCGATAAATCAGTATCCGCTATGGTTAATTATTATCAGTGTGATTGGTTATTTATTATGGTTTATTACCTTGATTTTATGGTGGCGCAGTCAATCTCAGCGCAGCTTGATGCAAGCAAAGCCGACAGTAACCCATAGTGATTCATCAATTTCATTAGATGAATTAAAGAAACACGCTAAAAGCAATGATGTAAGTGCCTTTTATCAGGCGCTAAATCGTTACGCAATGCACTTAACAAAACAATCGAGCGGTGCAATAGACAAGCTTGAACAACTAGCTGATAATGCACAGCTTAGTCAACATATTGCTAAACTACGGGCTGCACTCTATAGTCCTAATGATACAGATGTTGATTTAATTGCGATTGTCGGCATGTTAGAAGAGCAACGTAAAGTACAAAAAAAATCACAACAAGCTGTATTAAAAGGACTTTATAAATAGAGTTTAAGTGACGGGGAGCAATCCCCGCGCTCAAATAGTAAATAACTTAAAATAAATAAAAAAGTGCTTATGCTTGGAAATGAAAACTCTAAAAGTCAGGTCTTAGTTGATATGGCAGAGAAAAAAACACGCTATGAAAAACTTGTTCATGTTTATCATAGCGAATTATATCGCTTTGCTTATTGGCTCTGCCGCGACCCTAATATTGCCGAAGATCTTGTCCAAGAAACATTTTTACGTGCTTGGCGATCTCTGGATTCATTATTAGATCAAAAAGCAGCTAAGCCATGGCTATTGACGATTTTACGCCGGGAAAATGCCCGTCGTTTTGAACGCAAACAATTTGATTATAGCGATGTTGAAAACGACACCTTAGTTGACGAAAAAAGCGTCACCTTGGATGACGAAATGGAACAAACAGTGATCCAACGTCACATCGCTAAGTTACCTGATGAATACCGCGAGCCATTATTATTACAAGTCGTTATGGGCTGCTCCGGTGAAGAGATAGCAGAAATATTAGATTTAAACAAAAACACGGTTATGACGCGTTTATACCGCGCCAGAAACCAGTTAAAAGAGGCATTGAGCCGTGATGATGAACAACTTAAAGGGGCATCAAATTAATGGATGATCTCGAGTTTCGTCGCCGAATTAGCGCACAGCCAAACAGCACAGATAAGGAGCTTGTGGAGTTTGCAGAGCAACACTCTGAGCGACAAGAATTTATTAATGATATGCAGGCCTTTGATTTAGAGCTTGCCAATGCACTTGACGTACCGGTGCCAGCAGGTCTTGCCGAGCGTATTTTGGCAAACACCGCAGCGCATGCACAAAACGAGTCGCTCACAACTGAGCAACTCAACCAAGCACCAGCTGATACCAGCGCGCAAACACCGCCGCAACGAACAGATAATCTAGTTGAGGCAAGTACACGTTTTAAACGTGCTCGTTTACCACTTGCCATGGCAGCCTCAGTATTGGTGGCTGTGGGGGCATTTTTATTTAGCAGCGAACAAAATGTCGCGTACGCAGCTGGCGAACATGCGCTTGCTCATGTTTACTATGAAATTAATTCGCTGCAAAAGACCGAAGCAATCAGCTTAGCAACGGTAAATGAAAAATTTGCTGTGCTAGGCGGCCATTTAGATGAATTGCCAGGTAAAGTGACTTACTTAATGTTTTGTGACTTTAAGGGACAAAAGGGATTACACCTGGTTTTTGAATCAGACTATGGCCCGATGACGGTATTTATAGTGCCATCAAAACAGCAATCGTTCGGCATCGGCGACGATGATTTTCAAGACGATCGTTTTGAAGGCCATATTAACCGTGGTACTAATGCAGATACTATTTTAGTAGCAAGTCTTGGTGCGCCATTAGAAAATTACAATGATCGTATTAATGGTGCGATCCGCTGGTTAAATTAACCTTCCTTTTGCATTGCCGTTATTATGGCGGCAATGCAATTTATACCTTCGCGAAACAATCGTTATATTCTTCCTGCTTGAACCAATAATTGCTTTTAAATTAGTCTATTGACCAAGCTACTGAGCATTTTAGAACTAATTCAGTTTGTCGCTATTTATCTAATTCCTGAACTACTTTAGAATCGCCGTTCTAATTTGTTTTAAGGAACTTCATGAAAAACCTGATTGTTATATTTTCATTGCTTGCTCTACTATGTACTGCAAGTTTTGATGCACAAGCACGTAAAAAGTTTGGTAGTAAAAAACGTGGCCAAACACCAGAAACACAACAAACCGCACAAAAACAACAAACAGATACCAATACCCTCGCCCCTGCTGCAAAACCAAAATCAAGCAAAAAAGGCATGATGGCAGGTATTTTTGGCGGCTTATTAGCCGGTGGATTAATCGCCGCAATGATGGGCGATGACTTTGAAGGGATGCAACTACTTGAGATAATTTTAATGGCAGGTATTGCCTTTATTATCTTTAAACTTGTCATCGGTATAATGCGTCGTAAAAACGCCCCTGTAATGGCGCATGGCCAAGGAGCATTTACTGCACCGCAAATGAAACAAACTGCGCCTGAGCACACCACTACAAGTGGATTTAGTCAAACCAATGACGTACCGTTTAATTTACCCGCTAACTTTGATACTAACGGCTTTTTACAAGGTGCGCGTAGCCATTATCATACTTTGCAAACAGCATGGAATAATGCTGACTATGCAACGATGGCTGAATACTTAAGCCCTGAACTAGTCGCTGAATTTAAAGCGGAACGTGAAGCGATTGACTGCGTTGCAACTGACGTGATGTTTATTGATGCAGAACTTGTACGTGCCGATACCGACGCACAAAAATGGCAAGTAAGTGTTCGTTTTAAAGGAAAGTACCGTGACTTAGGCGATAATAAAGAACAGCCTATTTTAGAAATTTGGCACTTAGAGCGTGCCACCAGCGATGATGCGCCTTGGTTGATTGTTGGTGTTGAAGATTTAATTGACGCGTAGTTCTAGGTTCTAGGTTCTAGGTTCTAGGTTCTAGGTTCTAGGTTCTAGGTTCTAGGTTAAAAAATAAAACCGCACAACAATAAGTTAGTGCGGTTTTTTATTTCAATAAACGCTATTTAAATAAGATTATTTACAAACATCTGCAACAGCATTTGCAAAGTAATCGATATTAGCTTGACTGATACCCGCTACGTTAACGCGGCTTGAACCAACAATGTAGATACCGTATTCTTTTTGCAGGCGCTCAATTTGTTCTTTATTAATACCTAAGAAAGAAAACATACCGTGTTGACGGTCAATAAATGAGAAGTCTTGAGCAATCTCTTTTGCCGCTAGACTGTCTTTGATCAAAGTACGTAGGCCATTGATACGGTTACGCATTTCATCAAGTTCACTGTGCCATTGTTGTGTCAGTTCTGTACTGCTTAAAATAGTATTTACAATATCTGCACCGTGCGCAGGTGGCATTGAATAAATGCTACGTACCACACTTAACATAACAGAGTTTGAAATGTCTGCTGTTGCACTGTCTTTAGCAATAATTGAACATGCACCAATACGCTCGCGGTATAAACCAAAGTTTTTCGAACATGAAGAACAAATGATTAACTCATCAACTGCATTGGCTAAAATACGTAAACCGTTTGCATCTTCTTCAAGGCTAGAACCAAAACCTTGATATGCAATATCAACCAGCGGTGTAAAGCCAACATCTTTTGCCAGTTCAGCAACCGTGTTCCACTGTGCTTCGTTTAAGTCCATACCACTTGGGTTATGACAACATGCGTGCAGTAATACCACATCACCTTTTGGCACTTGGGTAAGGGTTTCGATCATTTCATCAAATAATAAATCTTTGTTTTCATAATCGTAGTACGGGTATTCTTTAACTGTTAGGCCAGCGGCTTCAAACAAGCTAATGTGGTTTGCCCAAGTAGGATTAGTAACCCATACTGTCGCACCTGGATTACAGCGAACTATAAATTCAGCTGCAACTCGCAGTGCACCTGTACCGCCTGGTGCTTGTGCTGTACGAACACGATTAGCTAATAACGCTTGGTGCTCACCTAATAATAGGTTTTCCATTTTTTGGCAGTAATCTAAGTTACCCGCCAAACCAATGTATGATTTGCTAGTTTCGTTTTCAAGACGAAACGCTTCAGCTTTTTTAACTGCTTTTAATACCGGCGTATTACCGAATTCGTCTTTATAAACACCAACCCCTAAGTCAATCTTATTTGGGTTAGTATCTTGCTTATAGGCCGCCATAAGGCCAAGAATAGGATCAGTGGGTAATGGTTTTAATACTGAGAACATTGACTATCTCTTTCATTATTTAGGGGTTAGCTGTTGCACTTAGCTTAACATAAAAGCTCACTAGATTGACTAGTGTTATTTACACTAAAAAGTGAGGAATTTTAATACAGCACGCAATTAATAGCGCTAATGTTTGCTGGTTGAAAAAATCGTTATTAAAGGCTTCGCCATCAACAATACCAACGCAGCGATTTGCACTGTCAAAAAGCGGTAAACAGGCTTCTGATTTTACTTTAGGGTCGCAAGTATAATATTCACCACCCGCAGCCAAATACTGCTCAACGTTGTTGATCACTCGCCCTTTACTACTCAGTGCCACCTGCACATTATTACTACCAGCAGCAAATGCTTCGGTAAGCGGAAAAAGCGGTCGACTTGGCGCGCCAAAGTAAGTCAGTTTAAGTAATTGCTGACCCTCAGGTGTTGCTGTACTTTGGTAAATGCCGTACCAATCAACCTTAGTTTGCGCTACAACGTAATCAACAATCAGTTGTAATTGAGCAAGCTTTTGCGTGGTGTGCTGATCTTGCGGTAAAAAATCAGTGAGTTTAAACGGCTCATCTTGTAAGTAACCAAATAAACTGCACGCCCCGCCTTCACCCAATTCTGGTATTTGATATTGCCAGCGTACCGCAGGAAGCGACTGATTTGATAAATAGCTTTCGAGCTTAGTAAGCTCAGCAGAGACTAACTGAGCAGGCACATCTAACTGCGCAAGAGATAAATAAGAAGAAACCATTTAGCCATCCAAACATCTAAAAAAATGAATCATAGCATGGCTAAACAATCACGACTAGCTTTGTTGTTGCACCAATCGATAACACATTTCAATTTGATTACCCGATGAGTTATAAGTCACCTGCTCTGCTATTTCTTCTAATATCGATAACCCACGACCGTGCTCGCGATTATTACTGTTAGCATTACTGTCGGTGCTTGCAAAACCATTGCCAGAATCGCAAATTATAAAATACAGGCTCAATGTATCAGGGCAATAACGTATATCCACAATGATCAATGCATCAACGAGCTTAGCTAATGTTGCTTCTCGAAGTTGATAATACTCAATAAAACCATCCTCTTTATTTTTAATCGCTGAATCGAGTCCTAATACACCGTGATCAAGTGCATTGTTATATGCCTCAGAGAGCAGTAAAAAAATATCAGAGCGGTGCTCTTTTAGCCCGCCAACTTGAGTGAGCACTTCAACGATTTCAAGCACCGGGTCGGTTTGTTTTATTTGCTGTGAATTAAGCGTTAAAGAAAAATTAAAGGGTAACCGAGAGTAAGCGGCTTGCTCTTCAGCCGCAGCAGGAACCGCCATGCAATTAAAAAGCACTAAACTAAGGTCATCCTGTTGTTTGCTACCATGAGCAAACTTGGTCACTTGCCCGATCACATCTTGACTAGTCACTTTAGGCTTGCTTGCAAGTGCCTTTATAAAGCGTTGCTCTGCAAAAAATTCACCGTCTGCATTGGTGGTTTCTATAATACCGTCGGTGGCCAGCGCCAAACGCATACTGCTATCAACTTCAAAATGAATTAATTCACGTTCAAATTCGTCGCCTTCTAAAATCCCTAAAGCCATGTGCTGTGACTCTAAGGTTTTTAATACGCTTCCTTGTTGATCAATTAAATAAGCGTCAGGCAAGCCACCAAGCCAAGCTGAAACACTTTTCCCGGAGCTACTTAACTCAATAATTGTCGCGGCACAAAACATATGACCGGGCAATAATTGTACTAATACGGCATTAACTTCTGCGGCAATATCACTGACCGCCATGCCTTTATTAACCATAGTGTAAAACACTTTCGATGCCGGTAATGCCCCCACCGCAGCTGCTAAACCATGGCCAGTAAAATCCCCCAGCATACAATACAAACTACCAATTGGACTTTGCCCAACCAAACACATATCACCATTAAACATAGAAGCCGGTGAAAGATGAAAATCAATGTTGTTGGTAAACTTATGTTGGTTTTCTAAGGCATTATTAAAAATATGCTCAACTATTTCGTGCTCGCGCTCGGTTTGATTGTAATGATATTCTAATAACTTATTTTGTTCGTGGGTCTTTAAGCTCAGCTTACGGGTGCGGCTATGAGCTTTTATTTTCGCGGTTAAAATTACTTTATCAAACGGTTTATGAATAAAGTCATCACCACCGACCTCTAAACAACGTTCAAAACTGTTTTGATCTTCCAAAGAGGTTATAAAAATAATTGGTAGGTGAACATCGTTGTATAACAGCTTAATTTTTGTCGCTGTTTCATAGCCATCCATTACTGGCATTATTACATCGAGTAGCACAATATCAATGCTTTGCTGTGCTAATATTGCTAATGCTTCAACACCGTTAGCGGCAGTCGATACCTCGTAATTTTGTTGCACCAGCATTACTTTCAAAAGCGTACAATTAAGTGGCTGATCATCAACAACGAGAATATGCATTAATCAATATCAAACTTTTTATCAAAACGTGATATTTGCAGGATTTTTTTCAGTTGCGGCTGACAATTACTGATTTGAATTGCATCAACTGAGGTACCCAAGGTCTTTTTCATATTCAGTAACATACCAAGTGCGGAGCTATCCATGTAATCTGTTTCTCGCAAGTCAATTACGACCTTAGCGGTTTTTTCATTGATATCGGAATACGACTGTCGAAATGACTGCACTAAATTAAAGTCGAACTTCCCTTTAATTTGAATAGTCAGTGTAGCACCATCTGCTGATGCACTCTTACTTAGACCCATTAGTTAACTCCTGCTCAGATTATCCATTCTTAATTAGTATTAAATATAACTTGTTAATGATAAATCACCAAAAATAAAACACCCTATGCACAAATTTGTTTTAGATTTGATATTATCTAGGCCATTGTTTATTTAACTTTTTAAATGCAGGTTAAGCATGAGTGATAGTAATCTCGTTTATTCAACCGAAACAGGCCGTATCAGCCAACCAAAACCAAGCACAGAAGTGGCTAGTAAAGTATTTAAAGACGGCGCCCTGCGCATCGAACGCCAAACCAAAGGCCGTAAAGGTAAAGGTGTTATGTTGGTAACTGGTATTGACAGCGAGCAACACGATTTAAAAAAACTCGCCAAAACCATTAAAAGTAAAATGGGCCAAGGCGGCGCGGTAAAAGACGGCATCATTGAAGTACAAGGCGACGACCGCGAAAAACTCAAAGCCATCCTCGAAGCACTTAAATTCAAAGTCAAAATTGCCGGAGGGTGAGCCGCCGGTTTGCCTATAAAAAGCAGAGACTTGATGACCTAATTGCATATATGTACTTTCTTAATTTATGATCAATGTATTGTAATACAAAGAAAAACATCAGAGATAAAATTGTCTACTCCCACACAAAGAGAGCTTAAATGATATTAGATAATCTACCCAATAAAAAACTAGTCTCTGCTCTAAAAGCTAGTGCAGCTTTGGATATAGAGCTTTGTGAAGACGAATACCTAAGGTGCTTTTCTTACAAAGCTAATTGGGCGCCAGGGATAGACGTTGCTTCATATGAAAATGGTGGTGGTGATGAAATCGTCATTGTCATAAAAGGTGATGCTATTTTAATTAAAGGCTTCGATCATGAATCAGAAGTTAGTCCTCATGCTCAAGAAGAGTTTAGAATTTGGCCAGGGATGTATGAAGGGGCTCCTGAAGAACTGCTCGGCGTTTTAGATAACGATTTCTTCGAAATAGCTCATGTGACCTTTTGTTTTTGGCGTACTTCCAACTCAGGGTCATGGCAACAAGGAACTGTTAATTTCCAAAACAATGAAGATAACGGAGCTAGTTGGCTGCTCCCTGCAATCACTATAACTCCAGAATATTTTATTGAGTATGCGAAGGACTACTACCAAGATGACTTTAATAAAATAACACCAGCTAGGGTACACCAAGTATTCAGCGAATATGAATAGCACAAAACTTTATCGGTGCTGTTGATACAATAAAACAAAGTAATAAAGTAATAAAGTAGCGTGGTAACTTGCTTCGCTTGTTCCTCGCGATTTAGCCACTCTCATTTTACCGCCAACTGCAGCGTTAATTTAACTGGAGCAACACTCAATTATGGATGATGTATCGAAGCAATTTAAACCAGTAAAAAAACGGTTTTATCTCATATTACTATTAACTGTTGTATGCTTTTCAAGTGGCTTTATTCTTCAATATTTTGATATTAAGTTTCTAAATCCTTTTTATGGTGCATTAATCGGAGTGCTCATATTTAACGTTGGTATTTGGTTGTATTACAGGTGTCCAAAATGTAACTCTATTCCATTTGCATCAGGTAGTGAAGGCGTAGAAATCAGACCTAAACTCTGCCATAAATGTGGTGCTAAATTCAGGTCAAAATAAACTAATAGATAGCAGCAAAGCCAAAGGGACTAATGCGGAGCAATAAAAGACGGCATCATCGAAGTTCAAGCGGTTGAAAAAGCATTATCTCAAT
>NZ_VXCS01000018.1:0-111559 GCF_052850545.1 Pseudoalteromonas sp. 1181_04 | reverse complement strand
TAAGTTTTACTCGACTGACTGATTAACTCTTGCCTCGCTAAGCGTTGCTGTCTGCCGTCTCAGTGGGGTCGCATTATAGGGCGCGGCGAATTTTACGCAAGCGTTTTTTAAAGAAAACTTGAAATAAAGTGCTGTTCGGTTATGATTCATACCAAACACCACAAAATCTATACTTAATTTACGTTTTAATAACTCAATCACGCGACATAACATAAAAAAGCCCAGTGAAATTCACCGGGCTTTTTTTGCTAAATTCAATAAACAATTTAGGTTAAGCAATACCGTATTGCTCTCGGTAGGCTTTTACAGATGCTAGGTGCTCATTCATAGTACCTTTGCTTTCAAGATAACTAATAAGATCGGCCAGTTTTACTATCGAAACAACTTTAGTAGCAAAGTCACGTTCTACTTCTTGAATTGCAGAAAGCTCAGCTTTACCTTTTTCTTGACGATCAAGAGCTATTAGTACGCCACTTAAGTCCGCGCCGTTTTGTGCAATGATTTCCATAGACTCACGAATTGCTGTGCCAGCAGTGATCACGTCATCTACTAACATGATTTTGCCTTTTAGCTCAGAGCCGACTAATGTGCCGCCTTCACCGTGTGCTTTCTTCTCTTTACGGTTAAAGCAATAAGGCACATCTTTATTGTGATGATCTGCAAGTGCTACTGCGGTAGTTGTTGCAATTGGAATACCTTTATAAGCAGGACCGAATAAAACATCATATTCAATGCCTGCATCTTCAAGGGCGGCAGCATAAAAACGACCAAGACGTGCAAGGTCACGACCTGTATTAAACAACCCCGCATTAAAGAAGTAAGGGCTAGTACGGCCAGACTTTAAAGTAAACTCACCAAACTTTAACACCTGTTTTTCTAAGGCGAATTCAATAAACTCTATTTGATAATCTTTCATTACTATAAACCTATTACTTATTAAGCTAATGCTTGCTTCTGAACGTCAATGATTTCGCGGATTGAATGCTTCGCAAGAGTGAGTAATTCATCAAGCTCATCAAACGAGAAAGGTTCGCCCTCGGCTGTACCCTGCACTTCAATAATTTTACCTGTTTCGGTCAGAATTACGTTCATATCTGTTTCAGCGTCAGAATCTTCTAAATATTCTAAATCGCTAATAGCTTGGCCTTTATAAATACCTACCGAAATAGCTGCAATCATAAATTTAAGAGGATTTGAATTGATCATACCCTTGCTACGCATATGTGTTAACGCATCGACTAGAGCAACACAAGCACCACTGATTGATGCAGTACGAGTTCCGCCATCAGCTTGAATAACATCACAATCAATAGTAATGGTATTTTCGCCTAACGCTTTTAAATCAACTGCGGCACGAAGTGCGCGTGCAATTAAACGTTGAATTTCCATAGTACGACCGCTTTGCTTGCCACGCGCCGCTTCACGGCCATTTCGGGTATGGGTAGAGCGCGGTAACATACCGTACTCAGCTGTGATCCAGCCTTTACCTTGGCCTTTCATAAAACGCGGTACACCTGATTCAACAGTGGCTGTACAAAGTACTTTTGTGTTACCAAACTCAACCAACACAGAGCCTTCAGCATGCAAAGTGTAATTACGTGTAAATGTAACCGGTCTAATTTGGTTAGGTGTTCTTTCGCTTGGACGCATTCACGATCCCCTTAATTCAGAATTTCCCACATTATATGTATATATAGCTGTAGATGCCATGCTGATTTAAACAAAAGCAAATTGTAAAATTCGCAGCAACAAAAATTTCCGCTAGAGCTTAACCAGTGTTACGGTATAATCACTTTTAATATTGTTTAATAAAACTAGGAAACCATCCATGATCCACAGTATGACTGCTTACGCGCGTCGCGAAATAAAAGGCGATTGGGGCACTGGCACGTGGGAAGTTCGTTCAGTTAACCAACGCTACCTTGAAACCTTTATTCGCGCACCTGAGCAATTTCGTGGCATGGAGCCGGTGATCCGTGAGCGCCTACGTAAACATTTACAACGCGGCAAGGTTGAAGTGTTCTTAAAGTTTGTGGCAAACCCAGCCCATGTTGGTGAACTTTCAATTAATGAGGCGTTGGCTGCACAACTGATCAATAGCGCCAAATGGGTGCAACAACAAAGTAATGGCGATATTAATCCTGTCGACATCTTACGTTGGCCTGGTGTTATGGAAGCTGAAGAGCTAGATATGGATAGCGTTAACACAGCACTCATTGCTGGTTTTGATCAAGTGATTGAAGATTTTAAATCTGCACGTGGTGATGAAGGCGCTAATCTTGAAGAGATGATAGCCACTCGCCTTGATGCTATTTTAGAGCAAGTAGCGATAGTTGAAACTCACATGCCAGAAATTGCCAAATGGCAGCGTGAAAAATTAGCACAAAAATTAGAAGATTTAACTGCAAATATTGACGAAGCTCGCCTTGAGCAAGAGCTCATCTACCTTGCACAAAAACAAGACGTAGCTGAAGAACTAGACCGTTTAAAATCTCATGTCAAAGAAACTAAAAAAATCCTTAAAAAAGGTGGCGCTTGTGGTCGTCGTTTAGATTTCA
This sequence comes from Pseudoalteromonas sp. 1181_04, assembly GCF_052850545.1. NCBI lineage: Bacteria > Pseudomonadati > Pseudomonadota > Gammaproteobacteria > Alteromonadales > Pseudoalteromonadaceae > Pseudoalteromonas > Pseudoalteromonas sp. 1181_04. The sequence goes on along the minus strand of NZ_VXCS01000018.1, from coordinate 109,001 downwards.
TGATGCAAGAGTTTAACCGCGAAGCGAACACCCTCGCCTCTAAATCAATCAATAGTGATATTACCAATGCAGCGGTTGAGCTTAAAGTGTTGATTGAGCAAATGAGAGAGCAGATCCAGAATATCGAATAGGATAAAAAGTTAGCCTCAGTTTGATTTATTTTTTGGTAATGATTTAGACATTACTTAGGTAATGAATGAGCAGTACAGAATTTACCTTAAACATTAATTAATTCACAGTAGCTAAGCACGTTTAAAAGCAATTTGATATAGGTTGATTATATAAGAAATGACTATATTCATCATAAACTAGTCGCCTTGTTCTATTGAATGCAAAGTGTAAATAAAAGAATATTATGACAAATTTTAAAGAAAAATCTGATCTCATTTGGTCTGTTGCAGATCTACTACGTGGTGACTATCGCCAATCTGATTATGGCAAGGTCATTCTGCCGTTAACCATATTACGTCGTTTAGACTGTGTATTAGCGCCGACTAAACAAAAAGTACTCGATTTTTTACCTAAAGTAGAAAAAAGCTCAGATAAAATTAAAGATGCCACATTAAATAAAGTCGCTGGCGCTAATTTTCACAACCGCAGTCAATTTGATTTTGCTAAAATTATTGCCGATGCAAGTAATATTGCGGCTAATTTACGGCATTATATCAACGGCTATTCTTCTTCTGCTCGTGAAATTATCGAGTACTTTAATTTTAATGATCAAATTGAAAGAATGGACGACCCTAAGGCTGACATTCTTTATGAAGTGGTAAAAAAGTTTTCAGAAATAGACTTATCTGATATGACCAGCATGGATATGGGCTATGTTTTTGAAGACCTTATTCGTCGCTTTGCGGAACAATCTAATGAAACCGCAGGAGAGCATTTTACCCCAAGAGAAGTCATCAAGTTGATGGTGAACTTGTTAATTAATGATGATGACCACTCACTCACTCAAGATGGCATTGTAAAAACTCTTTATGACCCAGCCTGTGGAACTGGCGGCATGTTATCTATTGGTGAACAGCACTTTAATCAATTAACTAAAGACAACACAAAACTGGAAGTTTTTGGCCAAGAAATTAATCCTGAATCATATGCTATTTGTAAATCAGACATGCTGATAAAAGGACAAAATCCTAGCAATGTTAAATTTGGTAATAGCTTTACTGTTGATGGTTTAAAAGACGAAAAATTTGACTATATGATCTCCAACCCACCTTTTGGTGTTGATTGGAAAAAAGCACAAAAAATCATAAAAGCTGAACATGAAGACCAAGGTTATGCCGGTCGTTTTGGTGCCGGTTTACCGCGTATTAACGACGGTTCATTATTATTTTTGCAACACATGCTCGCAAAAATGAAAACACCTACCTTTAAAACAGATAAATCATCGGGTAGCCGTATTGCTATTGTTTTTAATGGCTCACCACTTTTTACCGGCCAAGCGGGTAATGGGGAAAGTAATATACGTCAATGGATTATAGAAAACGATTGGCTGGAAGCCATTGTCGCTTTACCTGATCAATTATTTTATAACACCGGCATTTCTACTTATATCTGGATCATTAATAATCATAAAAGTGCTGAACGTAAAGGACATATCCAACTGGTTAATGCCTCAGGGCAAAAAGATGAAAATCTTATGGCTGAAGGAAAAAGAACAGACAATCGTTTTTGGTCAAAAATGCCACGTTCTTTAGGTAATAAACGAAAACAAATTATTGAAGATGATGCAACTAAAGGTATTGATTTAATCTGTAAAATGTACGGTGACTATTTGCAAAGTTCACTAACAGAATTACCAGAAAATGAGTTTGTTAAAATACTACCTAACGAGTTTTTTGGTTATTGGCGTATTACTGTCGAGCAGCCAGAAAAAGATGAACAGGGCAATTTTGTTTTGAGCAGTAAACTTGAAACACAATATGATGAAAAAGGTGATCCGATAGTCGACGAAAAAGGCCAAGCGGTACGTAAAAGAGTAAAAGGTTATAAACCAGATACTAACTTACGTGACTATGAAAACATTCCATTTTTACGTGAAAACGAACATGGCAAGCTAGTACCGCAAACCATTGACGAGTACTTTCAGCGAGAAGTGTTACCGCACTTACCTAACGCGTGGGTAGACGAAAGTAAAACTAAAATGGGTTATGAGATTAATTTCACCAAATACTTTTATGAATTTAAGCCATTACGTTCACTAGCTGATATTAAAGCCGATATTTTAGCGTTAGAAAAAAGTAGTTTTGCATTAGAACAAAAGGTGCTCGACTAATGTTTGATAACCCACAAAATATTATTATTTACAATACTGATGATGGTAAGGCGAATGTTGCACTGTATGCAAAAGACGGCATGGTATGGATGAGTCAAAACCAGCTAGCTGAACTTTTTAGCACCTCTAAGCAAAATATCAGCAACCATATATCTAACATATTGAATGAAAAGGAATTAGTTGAAAGTTCAGTTGTAAAGGATTACTTGACAACTGCCGCCGATGGTAAAAAATATCAAGTAACTCATTACTCATTAGAAATGATATTAGCCATTGGTTTTAGAGTGCGCAGTAAACGTGGTACGCAATTTAGGATATGGGCAAATCACAACCTGAAAGAATATATGGTTAAAGGGTTTGTTATGGATGATCAGCGATTAAAAAATCCTGATGGTCGGCCTGATTATTTTGACGAATTACTCGCGCGTATTCGAGATGTTCGTGCTTCCGAAAAACGTTTTTACCAAAAAGTACGTGATTTATTTGCCTTAAGTAGCGATTACGACACCAGCGACAAAGCAACGCAAATGTTTTTTGCCGACACGCAAAACAAATTACTATATGCCGTAACGCAACATACTGCAGCAGAGCTTATTGTCGAGCGTGCTGATGCCACCAAAGCGAATATGGCATTAACATCATGGAAAGGTAAGGTTGTACGTAAGCAAGACATTTATACTGCCAAAAACTACCTATCCGCTGATGAAATAGACACACTCAACCGACTTGTGGTGATTTTTCTTGAAACCGCAGAGCTACGCGTAAAAAATCGCAACGATATTACCATGAGTTTTTGGCAACAAAACGTCGATAAAATCCTCGAATTTAATGACCAACCGTTATTAAGCAAAAGTGCTAACCCTAGAGGTGTTATTAGCCATGCGGCAATGGAAGCTAAAACCCGTGAAATATATCAACTGTTTGATCAACAACGTAAGCAAGACGCTATAGAACAAGCCGATGACGAAGACTTACAAGCATTAAGTCAGCTTGAACAGCAAGTTAAGCAAGGCGGTCACTGATGCAACGTTATGATAACTATAAAAACAGTGGTATTGAATGGTTGGGTGAAATTCCAGATAGTTGGATTGTAAAAAGGCTCAAAAGGTTTGCCCGTATCTGTAATGGTAAAGATCACAAAGGTGTCTGGGATGTAAACGGTAAATACCCAATTATAGGCTCTGGTGGCTTTTTTGGGAAAGCATCTGAGTTTTTATATGATAAACCGTCAGTGCTATTGGGACGAAAAGGCACTATTGATAAACCATTATTTATTGAAGAACCATTTTGGAGTGTTGATACAGCTTACTACACTGATATTTTTGATAATACAGATAAACGTTTTTTTTATTACTTATGTATGACAATTAATTTTGAATTATATAAATATGGCTCTGCTGTCCCAAGCATGAATCAAGAAGTTTTAAGCCAAATACCTTTTTGTTCACCACCTCAAGGCGAACAGACTGCAATAGCAAACTACCTTGACCGAAAAACGGCTGAAATAGACAAGCTAATCAAACAAAAACAACAATTAATCACTCTTTATCAAGAAGAAAAAGCAGCATTAATCAATCAAGCGGTGACTAAAGGGCTTAATTCCAATGTCAAAATGAAAGATAGTGGGATTGAATGGCTAGGTGAAATTCCTGATAGCTGGAAAATCAAACGATTAAGATACGCTGGTAATTGTAAAAATGGGGTGAGTGCAGGCGCAGAGTTCTTTGGGTCAGGTCACCCATTTGTTAATTATACCGATGTGTATAAAAGCAATATTTTGCCACATAAAGTTGCTGGATTAGCACTTTCAACAGAATCTGACCGAAAGCTTTACTCTATAGAGTATGGCGATGTTTTATTTACTCGTACGTCAGAAACCGTTGAAGAAATAGGATTAGCGTCAACTTGTTTGAAAACAATTAAAGATTCGATTTTTGCTGGTTTTTTAATTCGATTTAGGCCTTCTCCGGAATTACTCAATCCAGAGTTTTCAAAATATTACTTTAGCTGTAGCTTACATCGTCGATTTTTTGTTAAAGAAATGAATTTAGTGACAAGAGCATCTTTGAGTCAGGAATTATTAAAAAGAATGCCTGTAGTTATTCCAACAAGTTTAGAACAACGTGAAATTGCGGACTTCTTAGATAAAAGCACATTGGAAATAGAATTTAAGATCACCAAAACCAAACGAATTATTGAACTACAACAAGAATACCGTACCGCGTTAATTTCGGAAGCGGTCACTGGGAAATTTAAAGTGCCAGAACTAGTGGAAAAGGAGTTTAGCTAATGACTTTATGTGCGGCATGGATACGACAAGTGAACAATACGGAAGAACTTGTTTTTGCAACTGATAGTACCTTAACTGGCGGTGAAAAGTGGGATCATGGTGTCAAGCTTTTTGAATTGCCTAGAAAAGATTGCTTACTTTGCTTTGCTGGCAGTACTGAACGTGCATATCCACTTATTTTAAACTTAATTTCATCTATCACTTTTGATACTCGTTTAGCTTCTCCGTCAACAAGTCTTTCTGAAGTTATTGGGTATATTTCTGATCTGTTTTCCACATTAGTAACCACTGTGATTAACGAAGTACAAGGTAGTGGGGAGTCAATTCATGAACTTAGAGGAAGTGCTAAATTTCTTTTCGGTGGCTGGGATTGGCAACAAGGTGTATTTAGAGTTTGGGAGCTTTTTTACTCTGGGGATACAGAAGGCTTTTTGTTTACTGAGATCACGGATGATGATTCGAAAACAAGATTTTATACTTTTATTGGTGATGCTAAAGAACATAATTTTGATGGGACAATTAAAAAACGATTTCAGCAACTTCTATTAGATGAAGATAAATTAGACGCAAAATTAGATATGGAGCCTTTAAAGTTATTACGTGATGTAGCTCTAGATGCTTCAATTAGAGAGGTTGGAGGTAGTTTACAAATAGCTAAGGTATATAAATCTAGTCACACTGAATTTTTTGGTATTCCTTGGCCTTCAAGTACCTCAGCCCCTTATTTTCAAGGAAGAAAATATAATGAAACAACAAAACCAGAGGTTCGTTATTTAAATCCTGATACTTTTGAAGTTATGGCTATGGATTTACCAAATACATTAACTTTTGATGATGAAAACCATTATGGTTCTCATATTGATTTCATGCGAAACAGTTACCCAGAAGGTAACCTAAAGGAAAGCTTATCAGATCATGACAAGTTAAGGATAAAAGCTGTACTGAAAGATGTCGCTTACAGCCAGTTTTTAGCTCAGCAAGTATCAACAGAGGGGGATGATTTATGAGCATCACTTCTGAACAAACATTTGAAACTGCCATTATTGAAAATTTAGTTGAACATGGTGGCTATACCGAAGGTAATGCCGGCGACTACAGTACTGAATTGGGTATGTTTAAAGCGCAAGTCTTAACGTTTTTACAAAACACTCAACCCCAGCAATGGCAAAAGCTGAGTGAAATTCACGGCGAAAATGTTGAAAACCGTATCATTCAGCGTTTATACAAAGAAATGGATTTGCGTGGCGCATTAGATGTTATTCGTAACGGTTTTGTTGATTATGGTGTGCGTTTTAAAATGGCATACTTCAAACCTGAGTCGTCACTAAATCCTGATACTATCGCCTTATATCAGCAGAATGAGTTAAGAGTTGTTCGTCAAGTTTATTATAGCAAAAAAAATAAAAACTCAGTCGATTTGGTATTAACGCTAAATGGTTTGCCTGTCGCTACCTTTGAGTTGAAAAATCGCTTTACTGGTCAAAATACTTCCCATGCAATGAAGCAATACGCAGAAACACGTGATCATCGAGAATTATTATTTTCCTTTAAAAAACGCGTACTAGTGCATTTTGCTGTTGATGACAGTGAAGTGTATATGGCCACTAAAATTGATGGTAACAATACTTATTGGTTACCTTTTAATAAAGGCTATAACAACGGCGCCGGTAACCCTATTAAAGAAAATGGTTATCGTACCGAGTATTTATGGCAGGAGGTGCTAGCTAAAGAGAGTTGGTTAGAAATTATTGGCCGTTTTATTCATTTACAAGTGGATGAATACCAATTTGAAGGGCGATTACGTAGTAAAGAAAAGTTAATTTTCCCTCGTTATCATCAGCTCGATGCTGTCCGTAAAATTGCCGATGATGTTAAAGCGCATGGAGCAGGAAAAAATTACTTAATTCAGCATTCGGCTGGTTCAGGTAAAAGTAATTCGATTGCTTGGTTGTCGTATCGTTTGTCAGGCCTACATAATGACGACAATGAACGCATATTCGATAGCGTTATTGTAGTGACTGACCGACGAGTATTAGACTCTCAATTACAAAATACTATTTATCAGTTTGAGCATAAGTCAGGCATTGTTCAGCGTATTGATAAAGACTCTCAGCAATTGGCAGATGCTATTTTAAATAACGCCAATATTATTATTACAACGCTCCAGAAGTTTCCTTTTGTTGTTGATAAAGTTGAAAGTATTGCGAATAGACGCTTTGCTGTAGTGATTGACGAGGCACACAGCTCGCAAGGTGGTGAAGCCAGTAAAAAAATGAAAGCAGTTTTAGGGAATAACTCAATTGAGCAACCCGACAACCATTCAGACGAAATTAAAGAACCTTATCCCAAATACAATGAAGACGATAACGAATGGGTTGGCTCTGAAGAATTATTAAAAAGTTATATTGAACGTTCTGCTAATGCCCGTGGTAAGCAAGCTAATATGTCGTTTTTTGCTTTTACAGCAACACCAAAATATAAAACATTATCAGTATTTGGTTGTAAAGATAACGAAGGGAAACCCAAACCATTTCATTTATACGCTATGCGTCAGGCAATTGAAGAAGGCTTTATTCTCGATGTATTAAATAATTACACCACCTACAAATTGTATTACCAGTTATCCAAAGCAATTGTCGATGATCCTAAAATTAATAAGAAAAAGGCGGCACAAGCAATTGGTCGTTTTGTTTCATTGCACCCTCATAACCTAGCTCAAAAAACTGAAATAATTATTGAACACTTTCGACAAGTGGTCGCTAAAAAAATAGGTGGTACAGCAAAAGCAATGGTAGTAACCGGCTCAAGGCTACATGCCAAGCGTTATTTTGAAGAGTTTAAGCGCTACATTGAGGAAAAAGGATATCAAGATAACCTAAAAGTATTAGTCGCTTTTTCAGGAAAAGTTATTGACGACAATTTTCCTGATGGTGTTACTGAAACTCAGCTTACCGGTGTTGGTGAAAGAGAATTACCAAGAGTATTTAATACCGATGAATATAAGATATTGATTGTTGCTGATAAATATCAAACAGGATTTGATCAGCCACTATTACATACTTTATATATTGATAAAGTATTGTCAGGTGTTAAAGCGGTACAAACATTGTCGCGACTAAATAGAACAGCAGTTGGTAAAGATGATACATTTATACTAGATTTTGTTAATGATAGGGAAACTATTCTTGATTCTTTTCAACCTTATTATGAACATATAAGATCTGCGGAAGAACCTGATCCCAATCATTTATTTGACTTAAAGGCGCAATTAGATCAACAGCAAATTTATTTAACATCAGAAGTGGATGCCTTTTCAAAATTTTATTTTAATTCAACAACTAAAATGACCACTCAAGCACAAGCTAAGTTGTATCATTATATCGACCCCGCTGTAGATCGCTTTAAAGCCATAGATAACAAAGAACAACAAGAAGGGTTTAAAAAGAGCTTACGAACATGGACGAACTTATATGCTTTTTTAGCGCAGATAATGCCGTTTCAAGAGCTAGAGTTTGAAAAATTTTATGCTTATGCCAAATTACTATTGAGTAAATTACCTAAGAGAGACCTAGCCGAAAGCGTTAAATTAAGTGATGAATTAGCACTAGAGTATTATCGATTACAAAAAATTAAAGAAGGCGCAATAGAGCTTAGTATTAATCAAAATGGGGAGTTAGAAGGGTTAAGTGAAGCTGGAATAAAACGAGATAAAGATGACGAAGGTTTGCTTTCGGAAATTATTGATGTTCTGAATAATCGTTTTGGTACAGATTTTCATGATGCAGACAAACTGTTTTTTGATCAAATAGAAGCTGAGTTGATAGGTGACCAGCAATTAAAAGCTCAAGCTAAAGCAAACCCGCTAGATACGTTTAAATACGCTTTCGAGGAGAGTTTCCTTGATAAGCTAATTGGCCGTATGGAAGATAACCAAGAAATATTTGAGAAGATTCTTGAAGACCCCTCTTTTGGAGGGTTAGTTAAAGATATGATTATGAAAAGTGTTTATTCGCAGCTAAAGAAAATAAATTGAAATTTACTTTATAATTCAATTGCTTTTGTTATTTTACGCTCAGAATATTGAATAATATTATTTGAACTTTTGCGGCTCACTTGAGCGCAGTTAGTTAAATAAAGTACAATATGAGTATTAAAGGCTTGAGTTACTTGTAACTCAAGCCTATTTATTTTTAGTAGAGAACAAAGTCATGACGCAAACTCGCGGAAACTTATTTATTTTATCGGCACCATCTGGTGCGGGTAAATCCAGCTTAATCAATGCATTGTTAACTAAGTATAATGATATGAAAGTATCTGTATCGCATACTACTCGCTCGCCTCGTCCGGGCGAAGCAAATGGCGTGCATTACCACTTTGTAAATGTTGATGAATTCAAATCATTAATTGAAAAGAATGATTTTTTTGAATGGGCGCAAGTGTTCGATAATTACTACGGTACATCAAAGCAAGCAATTGAAGAGCAGCTTGCAGCAGGTATTGATGTATTTTTAGATATTGATTGGCAAGGTGCACGTCAAGTTCGTGATCTGGTCGCTGATGTTGAAACCATTTTTATCCTACCACCGTCAAAATTTGAGCTTGAAGCGCGCTTAAATAATCGCGGCCAAGATTCACAAGAAATCATTGCTGGTCGCATGGCAAAAGCACAATCTGAAACGTCTCATTACAATGAATATGACTATGTCGTGGTTAACGATGATTTTGCAACTGCGCTGAAGGAAATTGAGACGATCGTATTGGCAAAACGCTTATCGCTACAAAGCCAAGCTATTCGCCATCAAGATTTACTCGTAGACTTACTGCGTTAAATCCTAATTTGGGTTCAGTAAGTATTTTATTTGTTTAAATTAACCACAAGCTATTGGCGAATCTGACTCGGTGCAGTAAACTACGTCTTTGCTTAAAAATTTATTTGGAGTGCTAAGATGGCTCGCGTAACTGTTGAAGATGCAGTAGATGCAATTGGTAATCGTTTTGATTTAATTTTAGTTGCGGCCCGTCGTGCCCGTCAAATCGCGGTCGGTGGTAAAAAGCCACTGGTTGATCCTGAAAACGATAAACCAACGGTTGTTGCTTTACGTGAAATTGAACTTGGTTTAGTAGATAGCTCATCAATGGATCTTATTGATCGTGAAGAGCAACAACATCAAGAGGCGGCTGAAATGGCTGCAGTTGCAGCTATTGTAGGCGGCAACCAATAATCTGACTTCCTTGTCTGATTTAGCCAACGGTATAGTATTTCTATTCTAGCCGTTGGCAATCCCTTCTTTTCATCGTATATTCTTAACATACCGTTACCTATTTGCTTCACGAGAACATTGGAGTGTGAATGTATCTTTTTGAAGGTCTAAAAAAGAAAATATCAGAATACTTACCTGCTGCTGATGTAGAGCTGGTACAAAAAGCCTATGTGGTAGCCCGAGAGGCCCATGAGGGTCAAACTCGCTCAAGTGGCGAACCTTACATTACTCACCCTGTTGAAGTAAGCCAAATTCTGGCTGGTATGCATTTAGATCACGAAACGTTAATGGCTGCATTAATGCATGATGTGATTGAAGACACCGACTTTAGCCAACAAGATTTAGCCGAAATTTTTGGCGAGACAGTCGCAGAATTAGTTGAGGGCGTAAGCAAACTTGATAAGCTCAGCTTTAAAGATAAAAAAGAATTCCAAGCTGAAAACTATCGAAAAATGATTATGGCAATGACACAAGATATTCGTGTTATTTTAATCAAACTTGCTGATCGTACTCATAATATGCGCACTCTTGGAGCATTACGTCCTGACAAACGTCGACGTATTGCCCGCGAAACGTTAGAGATTTATGCGCCGATTGCTAATCGTTTAGGTATTCACGATATTAAAAATGAGTTAGAGGATTTAGGTTTTCAAGCCCTCTACCCGATGCGTCATCGCGCTTTAAAGTCAGAAGTTGCCAAAGCGCGCGGCAATCGCAAAGAAGTCATTTCAAATATCCAAACCGAGATAACAGCACGCCTTGAAGAAGCTGGCATTACAGCCACTGTTTCTGGGCGCGAAAAACATTTATATAGTATTTATAAAAAAATGCTTAATAAAGAGTTACTGTTTAATGAAGTCATGGATATCTACGCATTTAGAATTGCAGTTGATTCAATGGATATCTGCTATCGGGTACTTGGCGTTGCCCATAATTTATATAAACCAATCGAAACTCGCTTTAAAGATTATATAGCAGTACCTAAAACTAATGGTTATCAATCGTTGCATACCTCATTAGTTGGTCCTCATGGGATCCCTGTTGAGATCCAGATCCGTACTCACGATATGGATCACATGGCAGATAAAGGAGTTGCTGCTCATTGGATGTATAAAAAATCCGGTGATAACGCAGGCCACACTGCACAACAACGGGCACGTCAGTGGATGCAAAGTTTGTTGGAATTACAACAAAGCGCAGGCTCATCATTTGAATTTGTTGAAAACGTTAAAACAGAGCTATTCCCAGAAGAAATTTACGTGTTCACTCCTGATGGTCGCATAGTCGAGTTACCTATGGGTGCAACCGCCGTTGATTTTGCATACGCGGTCCATACCGATGTTGGTAATACCTGTGTGGGTGCACGCGTTAACCGTAAACCTCATCCGTTAAGTAAAGCATTAGATACGGGTCAAACAGTTGAAGTGATTACCAGCTCAGGTGCGCACCCTAACGCAACGTGGTTAAACTTTATTGTTACCGGTAAAGCACGTTTAGGAATTCGCAATTACCTGAGGAGCCAACATCATGAAGAAGCTTTATTACTTGGCCGTCGCTTACTCGACTCTGCTTTAGGTGAAACGAAGTTCGATGATCTGCCTGACGAAAATATTAGTCGCGTTTTAGCAGAACATGAACTCAATACTGTATTAGAGCTATTAGTTGAAATTGGCTGCGGTAATTTAATGAGCATGCTGATCGCACGCCGCTTACTGCAAAATGACAATGATGATTTAGGCGATATGACTAAAAATGCTAAAGCGACCATTATTGGTACTGAAGGCATGCTAGTTAACTATTCTAAATGTTGTCGACCTGTGCCTGGGGATGCTATCACCGCACATATAAGCCAAGGTAAAGGCATCACGGTTCACCGCCAAGAATGTAAAAATATTCGCGGCTGGGAAAATGAGCGCTCAAAATACTTGGTTGTGAAATGGGATGATAATCCAGAAAAAGAATATATTGCAGCACTGCGTGTGGAAATTATAAACCACCAAGGTGCGCTTGCAAAATTAACCAATGTAATTGCTACAACTCAAGCAAACATAATAGAAATAGCCACAGATGAAAAAGAAAGTAATTTATACGTGATAGATTTAGGGATCACCGTGAAAAACCGTGTCCATGTTGCTAATATCATGCGCCGCATTCGCGTAATGCCTGATGTGCAAAAAGTCTATCGTAAAAAATAATATAGGAAAATCATGAATAAAGCATTTATTTCTACGGATCTAGCACCTGCTGCCATCGGCACTTATAGCCAAGCAGTAAAAGTTGGTACAGCAGTTTACTTATCGGGTCAAATTCCATTAGTTCCCGCAACGATGGAAGTGATCTCTGAAGATTTCGCAGAACAAACACATCAAGTATTTAAAAATATTAGTGCGGTATGTGAAGAAGCCGGTGGCAACATCCAAGACTTGGTAAAAGTTAATATCTATTTAACTGATCTATCTAACTTTGCGACGGTAAATGAAGTAATGAGCCAATACTTCAAAGCACCTTATCCTGCCCGAGCAGCAATTGGCGTGCGCGCATTACCAAAAAACGTGCAAGTTGAAATTGACGGTATTATGGAATTGCCTTCAACAAATTAAGCTTACAGCAATACACCTAAGTATTTATACTTAGGTGTATTAACTCATCAGTCCCCTTTTCCTCGATCTTCTTGACAGTTATTCAAATCTCTAGCACTCTATCTTTATATAATTATAAAAACCTTTAACTTAAGTGTTGTAAAAGGATGATCCGTGTTTAAGCTTGCTCATAACGGTAATGTACTACTCGATGTTATAGAACATTCGCCGCCTAGTGCCGCTTTTGTTATTGAGGCTCTAGAAAAATCAACATTCTGTGAATGTCGCATAGACTATGATGCTATCAATGCTTTTTTTAAAGAGCCTAGTAGCGAACGTAGTTTAGTGGTTGCCAGTAAGCATGACGCCACACTAACTGTTACACTCAGTGATGATAAAATGTTAGCAACAGGCGAACTCACACTCGCACAAGGTGGCAAAGTTTTGGCCCTTGATCAAGCGAAACAGCAGCTGATCAAAGCTGGGGTTGCTCGGGGCTACAAACAAGCATTTTTAGAGCAGCTGCTACAAAAACAATTTGAATTACCCGCTGGCACTACCGTTAAAGGTATCCTCGCTAAAGGTCGCTTACCAGAAGACGGCAAATCATCAAAATTACTCCCTCAAGTATTAACTTTAAAAGAGCGTTTGCATACCCCGAAGCTGCGCGAAGATGGCACTGTCGATATGCGCGACTTTGGCAAGTTAGCAAGTGTTGAACCCGGTACATTATTAGTTCGACAGCAACCCGCAACCCCTGGTAAAGAAGGTTTTACCGTAAAAGGCGATGTCCTTCCGGCAAAAGCAGGAGAAAGTAGCCCGCTAGTTGCTGGTGAGGGCAGTGAAATATCAAAAACTAATCCTCTTGAATTAATCTCAAGTATTGCGGGCGTACCAGTCGAAATTCAAAATGGTATGCGCGTTGATGATATTTTTACGATTGGCGATGTCACAGTTAAAAGCGGCCATATAAACTTTGATGGCAGCATTATTGTCACTCATAATATAGAGCCTGGCATGAAAGTAACCGCGAAAGGCGATATAACTGTGATGGGCACGGTTGAATCCGGAGAGCTGACAGCGCAAGGTAATATCACCATTAAACAAGGTGTGATTGGCCACCAGCTAGATGATAAAACGCTTTCGTGCAAAATTATTTGTAACGGTGATATTCATTTATCTCACTCCCAATATAGCTACCTTGAAGGTAATAATATTTTTATTGAGCGCCAAGCTAGCCACTGCGCAATGAAAGCGACTAAGCTTTTACAGATAGGCCAAGCAGACAATCCACAAGGGAAGTTATTTGGTGGCGAGATCCTGGATGCCGGAATGATTATCGCTGGTGAAATTGGTAATGAATCTGGCGCTAAAATGCTCATAAACATGGTTGCCTCAGGAAAGTCTGTTACTACTGAAACCGATGAATGCCTTAAAGAATTAGCTAAAACCGATGAGCAATTAGACACCCTGCAAGCAACGCTAGAAAAGGCCGATTTAGTAAAAGATTTAGATAAGAAAAAACTATTGCTCGCTAAAATTGGAGCTACTCAGCAACATTATTGCCAACAAGCAGAGCAGCTAGAAAAACGCCTAACAACGCTAGAACAAAGTCTATATGAACTACTTGATAATGCTAATTTAGCGGTCAATAAAAAATTGCATTCTGGGGTAGAAATCCACATTTTCGATAAAGTATTAAGAACAAATCGCAGCTATCCTCCTTGTAACGTAAAACTGCAAGAAGGAAAAATAGAGATTGAATTTAAAACCAGTTGATCGCAAGCAGATAGAGACTAACAGCAGATAGTCTCTATTGTCTCGTCTACGTTATAAAATACCAGCCACTTGTTGTTTTAACTCCTCCGGCCATACACTTACTTGTACTTGACCGATGTGAGGTTTTTGTAATAACAACATCGCCAATCGAGATTGACCAATGCCACCACCAATTGTCTGTGGTAATTGTTTAGCTAGTAGTTGCTTATGCCAATCAAATTCTAAACGAGCTTGGTCACCGGTAATTGCAAGCTGTGCAACTAATGCTTCTGGTGATACGCGAATACCCATTGATGAAATTTCAAAAGCATCTTCAAGCACAGGGTTCCACAGTAAAATATCACCATTTAAGCCACTGTATTGCTCGCAGGTCTGAGTCGACCAATCATCGTAGTCAGGTGCGCGTACATCATGAATCTTACCATCGGCTAATGCCCCACCAATGCCTATCAAAAACACCGCACCATATTCTTGTGTAATCGCTTTTTCGCGCTGCTTGGCGGTAAAATCAGGGTACATTTGACGTAACTGTTCACTGTGTACAAAAGTAATATCAGCGGGTAAAAATGGTGATATACCAAATTCATCAGCAACAAATTGCTCGGTTGCTTTTAAGCCTTTATACAAGGCTTGTACTGTTTCTTTTAACTTATCAAGAGAGCGCTCAGAACTGGCACAAATTACTTTCTCCCAATCCCACTGATCAACATAAACAGAATGGATGGGGCTTAATGACTCTTCATCCGGGCGCAACGCTTTCATATGTGTGTATAAACCTTCACCAATTGCAAAGCCGTGCTCAGCTAGTGTTTTTCGCTTCCATTTTGCCAAAGAGTGAACCACTTCAAATTGACTCGCTGGAATAGTTTTAACTTTTACCGCAACCGCATTTTCAGTGCCACTTAGGTTATCTTGGATACCATCGCCTACTTTAGCCAGAATAGGCGCTTGTACTTCAATTAACCCTAGCTGTTGTTCTAGCTGGTGTGAAAAATACTGTTTAACTTTACTAATTTGCAGCTGTTGCTGGACAAAGTGTGAACTCATAATAATTGGCCTCATTCCCAGTTATTGTTACTTGTATAAATGCATGATTGCACTATGAGCAACCATGTCGTTAAAGCAATCCTCAATCATTTTGCACTTTAATTCAATAACCAATAACAAAAACACCTTTACCATATTAATTTGATTAATTTAGTGGTATAAAAAATGATGATTCAATAATTTAAAGATGATATTTATATGGAAAATTATCAAATCGATAATCTTGATAAACAGATCCTCCACGCATTAATGGATAATGCTCGCACAGCCTATGCAGAATTAGCCAAACGGTTCGCCGTTAGCGCAGGTACAATTCATGTACGGATTGAAAAAATGAAACAAGCGGGGATCATTACAGGCACCCAAGTTAGCGTCAATGCCAAGCAGTTAGGCTACGATGTGTGTTGTTTTATTGGCATCAACCTCAATAATGCTCGAGACTACCCACAAACCTTATTGCATCTAAAGGAACTCGAAGAAGTCGTTGAGGCTTATTACACAACCGGTAACTACAGTATTTTTATTAAGGTAATGACCCGTTCAATTGATCATTTACAAGATGTATTGATCAATAAGATTCAAGCTATCGAAGCTATTCAGTCAACCGAAACGCTAATATCACTGCAAAACCCAATTAGCCGCTCAGTAATGCCTTAAGACGGTAATTCCCGTATAATAGCGGCAATTTTATGAGTTCAGACAAGGCTAAAAATGGAAAACACCCGCTATCATCGCATTAAACACGTACTAGATCGTCGTCAAACCGATTTAACCGTGTGCTTAGAAGATGTGCACAAACACCATAACTTGTCTGCAATTGTTCGCAGCGCTGATGCTGTGGGTTGCCATAATGTTCATGCAGTATGGCCACAAAACCAAAAATGGCTCACCAATAATACCTCTGGGGGCAGTAAAAATTGGATCGCAACTCACTTACATAAAGATATCGACAGCGCTGTGGCTATGATGCGCCAGCATAATCCGCAAGTACAAATACTCGCTACTAACTTATGCCCTGATGCTGTTGACTACCGTGAGATTGATTATACTCTGCCAACAGCCATTATTGTCGGCCAAGAAAAAACCGGGATCTCTCCACAAGCACTTGCCCACGCAGATAAAAACATTATTATTCCAATGCAAGGTATGGCGCAGTCTCTGAATGTGTCTGTGGCCGCTGCACTGATATTATTTGAAGCACAAAACCAACGCCTGCAAGCTGGCTTATATGAGCGCACCATGCTGGATGAGAGCATAAAACATAAGATGCTATTTGAAGGTTGCCACCCAATCATTGCACAAAAATGCAAAGAAAAATCGCAACCCTATCCAGCCCTCGATGAAAATGGTGAAATCATCGCTGATGATGAGTTTTGGCACAAATTAAAACATGCTTGATGACAGGCCTGTTCGCACGTAAACTAAAAAGTATCTAAAAATGAAAGATTTGAGCGTATTGTGTCAAAGCCAACTTTAAGCCGCTACCCAATCACTGACCTCAAAGGCGTTGGTCCAAAGATGGCCGAGCGGCTAAAAAAACTCGGCATTAGCACAGTGCAAGATATGCTCTTTCATCTACCGCTTCGATATGAAGACCGCACCCGTATTTATGCTATCAGTGATTTAGCTATGCATAGTCATGTCAGTATTGAAGCCACCATAGAAACCAGCCAAATTACCTTTGGTAAACGTAAAATGCTCGTGTGCCAAGTTAACGATGGTACTGGACGACTCACCCTGCGATTTTTTAATTTTACTGCAGCACAAAAGAATACCTTAAGTAGCGGTAAGGTGATCCGCTGTTTTGGCGAGGTACGACGTGGCAGAGTCGGTTATGAAATGACTCATCCTGAATACAGCCTCAGCGATACACCGAGCGAACAACCAACAGCAACCACACTAACGCCTGTTTACTCGACAACGGAAGGGTTAAAACAACTGTCGATCCGTGCATTAAGTGATCAGGCGATTGCATTACTTGAAAAATATCAGGTAGAAGAGTTATTGCCAGTGCAATTCCAACACGCTGGTATGGATTTAACTCAAGCACTGCTACTTTTACATCGCCCCGCTAATGATGTAGATATCACCGCATTAGAGCAAGGCCTTCACCCGGCTCAACAACGTTTAGTGTTTGAAGAGTTACTGGCGCAAAATTTGAGCTTATTAAAATTACGTCAACAAGGACAGCAAGTAAAAGCAGTTGCTCTGAACCCTATTAATCATCTGGAGCATGATTTTTTAGCGCAGCTCCCCTTTGCTCCAACCAACGCGCAAAACAAAGTCGTCGCTGAAATAAAAAACGATTTGCAGTCTCCTTATCCAATGATGCGCTTAGTACAAGGCGATGTTGGCTCAGGTAAAACCCTAGTTGCGGCACTGAGCGCCTTAACAGCTATCGCACAGGGCTATCAGGTGGCATTAATGGCACCCACCGAAATTCTGTCAGAACAACATGGCATTACTTTCGAAAATTGGTTTACGGCTTTAGGTATAACTACAGCATGGCTCGGTGGTAAAACCAAAGGAAAAGAACGCAGCGCAACGCTTGAAAAAATAGCATCAGGTGAAGCGCAAATGATTGTTGGGACTCATGCGTTATTTCAAGAACAAGTAACATTTAATAATCTAGTGCTTATTATTATTGACGAACAACACCGCTTTGGCGTCCACCAGCGCTTATCGCTACGAGAAAAAGGCCGTTTTGGTGATTGCTATCCCCATCAACTGGTTATGACAGCAACACCGATCCCACGTACTTTGGCGATGACAGCTTATGCCGATTTAGAAACGTCCGTGATTGATGAGTTGCCACCAGGACGTACCCCAATTAAAACCATTGCACTACCTGATACGCGTCGTGATGAAATTATTGCTCGGGTAAAGACAGCCTGTACCGAGCAAGGTCGTCAAGTATATTGGGTATGCACCTTAATTGATGAATCGGAAGCATTGCAATGCCAAGCAGCAGAAGATAGCGCACTGCAATTAACTCATGCACTGCCAGAGTTAACTATAGGATTAGTTCATGGCCGTATGAAAGCAGCAGAAAAGCAAGCTATTATGAGCGAGTTCAAAGCTGGAAAGATTCATATATTAGTGGCGACAACGGTCATTGAAGTCGGTGTAGATGTGCCGAATGCCAGTTTGATCATCATTGAAAATCCTGAACGGCTTGGCCTTGCACAATTACATCAGTTACGTGGTCGAGTTGGTCGTGGTGCAATCGCATCCCATTGTGTGCTTTTATACCACGCACCGCTGTCTCATACTGCACAAAAACGTTTGGCTGTTCTAAGAGATAGCAATGATGGTTTTGTAATTGCTGAACGTGATTTGGAAATTCGTGGTCCAGGTGAAGTGCTCGGCACAAAACAAACAGGTTTAGCGGAATTTAAAATTGCTGACTTAACCAGAGATAAGCACACACTCAACTTAGTCAGACCTATCGCACTACAAATGCTCCGCCAGTATCCTGAACAAGTAGAACAACTAATCAATCGCTGGCTTGCGGGTAAATCAGTGTATGCACAAGCTTAATAGTAAAAAGCCTTACTGTAATAAGTAACGCTTTTTCAACAGTCTAAAGACTAAAACTTGTATTCCATGCCAACACCTAAGTAATCTTGATCAACATTGCTGTCCATATCAAAATTAGTGTAGAAGGCAAATAACTTGGTGTTTTTGCTCAAGGAGTGATCAACACCTGCAGAGATGGCAGACTTTTTATCACCCGCATCAAAATCCATTACTTGGTATTGAACTTTAAATGTATTGCTATCAAGAGTGTAAGCCGCATTAACTAAATAACCATCGGCATCACCGCTACCATTCACTTTTTCTTGGCTTTGGTACATTGCACCTAATTTAAAATCAGCTACCTTCCCTTGCACGGTAGCGCGTACAACATCATAACCATTAACTTCACTGTCGGCAGCAACTGATGCATAAACATTGCTTTTCTTCAGTCCAGCATCGCCATAAGTAAGTGCTAATGAATAACCGCTATCGCCATCACTGTCTTTTTCTGCAACGTAAGTTGCAAGCACTTTAAAGCCACTTAAATCCTTTGATGAATAAGTAACTGTATCACTAAGACGGTTTTCACCTTTAAATAAATTTTTGATATCACCTTC
Source organism: Pseudoalteromonas sp. 1181_04 (assembly GCF_052850545.1). NCBI lineage: Bacteria > Pseudomonadati > Pseudomonadota > Gammaproteobacteria > Alteromonadales > Pseudoalteromonadaceae > Pseudoalteromonas > Pseudoalteromonas sp. 1181_04. Next base: position 89,628 of record NZ_VXCS01000018.1, on the reverse strand, counting down.
AAGGTTATCAAATAAATCCAACTTTCCTTGTGATTGCTTTAAAGCAGTATCATTACGGCCAATCACTAGTTGACCAAATCCACCTTTTAAACCAACGTATTGATTACGTGATGTAACCGTGTCTTTTGAATCATCAGAAACATTAACTTGAAATTCGAACTTATAAATAGCTTCTAAGCCATCACTGATGTTTTCAGAACCTTTAAAACCGATTCGCGATGCATTGCTTTTAATTTCGCTGAATGACCCTTCACCGTCATCCGAAGATTGCACAGAGACATTTGCTTTACCATACACATCAACATCAGCAAATGCAGAAAAAGATAAACCACTTAACACAGCTAGTAATAGGCTCGACTTTGCAAATTTCATATTATTTCCTCAATAAACGCAACAGACTAATTTTTAATTCGCTGCATTTTGCCTGCGGTAAATGACAGAAATATTACAACAGAAATATTTTTGACTCATATTATTCATAAAAAGGAACAACAAAAGACATCAAATCAACACAAAACTGTCATATATAGCTTACTTAGCACTAAATTCACTGCTTATTGTTGGTGTTAATTCCAGTAATAAATTAACCAACGTCTCAAGCAAGGGTTTTTGTTCATTATCTCTGTGATAAGCGACAAAAATATCCCGAGAAGTATGTTCCACATCAGACACTCGATGTAGCTCCCCTTTATCTATATGGCTTTTCGCTAAAACTTCAGGAATAAATGCACTACCTCCACATTGTAGTATCAAATCTAATGCAATGCGTCCTGTGCTGGTACGAAAATATGGTGGAGTGTGGCCAGTAAATTGCCGTGCATGCCAAAGTGAGAAGGTAGTTCCCCAGTCAACATAGACATATTGATTATCAAAAAAGTTATCATTAGCAGCTCCTTCAAATGCACTGATAGGTATAATTGGCAAGGTGCAAATACGCTCAACTACTAATTCATCCACTTTTGGTGGATCAAATAAAATCGCTAGATCTAAGGTGCGCTCTAATAATAACCTTGTACTTTCTTGCTGTGCTTTAACTTCAGCCACCAGCGATACCCCTGGCATTGCAGAAACAATATTAGTGATACCAAACTGTAAAAAAGCATCCCAAATATTGGGCGTCCCTGCTAAACTTACTTGCTTATGCATATTATCAGCAAGAGCAACATCGACTTTAGCTCGTTGCATACCAGTAATAATCATTTGCGCATGGGGTAATAAGCGCTCCCCTGGTGCAGTCAATTGGATGTTATTACGTTGGCGGATAAATAAATTAACCCCTAGTCCTTGTTCTAATTGACGAATTCGAAAACTCACCGCAGACTGCGTAATGTAAAGGTTTTCAGCCGCTTTACCAAAGTGACGAGTACGTACCACTTCGACAAAGGTTTTCAATAAATCTATATCCAATTATTTATCCTCACGATAAAAATTTTTTGTTTAATAAATTGCGCAACTTGATCCATACTCCAGCTTGAAAATAGGGTATGAGGAAACAGCCATGAGCAATGATATTTCACTACTTCGCCAAGCATTTGTAAGCCAACGTCAGTTTTATGATGATCAAAACTTTCCGCGCGGATTCGGCCGCAGCGGTAATTTTACCTTACTAGAAGCCAGTATCCTTGAACAACACGGTGTTGTTCTAAAAGGGTTATATAATAAAACCCTTGAACCACAAAATGAAATCCAAGAACAATTTTTTGCCGTTGTCTCTGGTAATCAAGAACCAACCAACGCAATTGAACGTGCGTGGATTAAATACCTAAAGCTAACGACGTGTAAAGCAAAGTTTCATACTCTGTTTGGGCGTTCTAAAATTTCAAGTCCTGCACCACAAAATCCAGACTACTATTCGGAGTCTGATAGTTTATAAAAGTAATGGTGTTATTTGCTTTTTCGTGTTTTAACAGTTACAACTTGTATAACTGAACAAACTTGGCCATGCCAAAAACAAGGTGTTACGTGACACGAAAAATACTCATCATTGAAGATACGCCAACTATAGCGCGAGTGCAAAAGCACATTGCAATTAAAGTTGGCTATGATGCAGATATAGCCTGTTCCTTAGCGCAAGCAAAAGAGTTAATTAGTAAAAATAACTATTTTTGCGCTGTAGTAGACTTTATTCTACCTGACGCACCACAAGGCGAGGCTGTACCCTGCACTATTGAAGCTCAAATTCCTACTATAGTAATGACCGGCAATATAGATGCAAAGACCCGTGATACCGTCGAAAAATATCCAATAATTGATTACATCACTAAAGAGAACAAGCAAGCCTACCATTATTTAGAAAAGCAACTACAGCGCTTACCTCGCAACGAAAACGTTAAAGTCTTAGTCGTCGATGACTCACCATCAGCACGACTACATATATGCAGCTTGCTTAAACGTCATAAATATCAAATATTACAAGCCTGTGATGGCATTGAAGCACTTGCAGTGCTCGAACAAACACCTGATATAGCAGTTATAATTGCAGATAACGAAATGCCTAACATGAATGGTGATGAGTTATGTGGTGAAATTCGTCGCTTATACAGTAATGATGAAAAAGCAATAATCGGTATTTCCGGCTCAAATGCAGCGCATCTTTCGGCGCGTTTTTTGAAAAATGGCGCAAACGACTATTTACGTAAACCATTTAATAACGAGGAATTTTATTGCCGTTTGAGCCAGAACGTTGACATGCTGGAACAAATTGCCACCATTCGCTTACAAGCGAACACTGACTATTTAACTAAACTACCTAATCGTCGCTACTTCTTTGAAGAGACCACAAAATCATTAAAACAACTGCAGAAAAAAGAGTTAATTCCCTCTTTGGCGATGCTCGATATTGACCATTTCAAAGCAATCAATGATACCTATGGCCACGATGCTGGTGATGAAGTACTAAAAGGACTTTCAATTTGTTTTGCAAAATACTTTACAAAAGACTTAGCGGCTCGTTTAGGCGGTGAAGAGTTTGCTGTGTATTTTAATGACACAAATAAAGATGAAATATTAAAACGTCTGGATAATTTTCGTCACTTTGTTGAGCTCAATAGCCCTGAATTTAGCAAAGAAAAAATTCAATTTACGCTCTCTATTGGTTACGCACACGGGCCTGTTTATCAAATTGATGAATTATTAAAACAGGCCGATATTAAGCTTTATGAAGCCAAAGAAACTGGCCGCAATAAAGTCATTGCTTAAACAGGCTTAGTGGGTGCAGGGATATTTTCACGTTTACGCTTTTGTGATTGTCGATAGGAATCCCAACTAAAGATAGCCAGCGCACTCCAAATACAAGCAAATGTTACTATTCGTTCAGGACTAAATACTTCACCATAAAATACCACCGCCAACACAAACATTAAACTTGGCCCAATATATTGGAAAAACCCTAAGGTAGCATACTGCAATCGCTTGGCAGCACCTGTAAAGCAAAGTAGTGGCAGTGTGGTAATAACGCCTGCACTGATCAACAATACATTAGTATGCCAATCATTCGCTACGAAATCAGAGCTATTCGATGGCGCCATTAACCACCAATATACTAAAGCAACTGGCAATAATATTAATGCCTCTAGTAGTAACCCCGGCAATGATTCGATAGGTAACTTTTTACGAAGTAAGCCATACACCGCAAATGACCCTGCTAATGAAAGTGCGACCACCGGAAATGAGCCAAAACTAATAACTTGGATCACCACACCAAATAACGCCAGAGCAACCGCTAGCGCTTGCCATTTGCGTAGTTTTTCACTTAAAAAAAGCATACCTAGCAGTACGTTTAATAACGGATTGATATAATAACCAAGACTTGCATCAAGCATATGATCATTATTAACCGCCCAAATAAATAGCCCCCAGTTAAAGCCAAGTAAGGTGGCCGTAATAACCAGCATAGCAATGAGTTTAGGGTGTTTAAGTACATGCTGTACTTTATGCCATTGCTTCATTACTGCAACAATGATGACGATGAATAATACCGACCAAACCACACGATGCATCAGTATTTCAAAAGCTGATATATGCTGTAGTAATTTAAAATAAATAGGTGCTAAGCCCCACATAAAAAAAGCCATACAGGCTAAGATAACACCTTTACGCTGTTCAGGATTAGTTGGCATAGATTGTTTCTGATGTAGTTTAATGGCGGCTAGTTTACCTGCCAGCTACGCTTTATCCAACTAAATAAGTTGCCGTACCAAAAGCTATTTGAATGCCTTGTTCATTATGGAGCTCCATCCGGCATACACATACTTTATTACCGGAGCGAATTAGCTTAGCACTAGCGGTAAATTCAAGCCCTTTGCCTGGACGCAAGTAATCAGTGCGCAAATCGATGGTGCCGAGTGTCGCTAGCTTGGTTTGAATACTAACTATATTAAGCTCAGTGAGCTTTTCTATCATCGCCGCCGCCGCTAGCATCCCCCCCACATTATCAAGCACCGCAGAGATCACCCCACCGTGGAGAATTTTTTGAGCAGGATTACCAATAAAGACATCCTGCCAAGGAAAGCTTATTTGCGCTTGTTCCGCATCTAGTGATTTAACTTTTATTTGTAAAAACTGGTTAAACGGCATTTGCTCTACAAAAACTTTAGCAACTTGGTCAATTAATTGGGCTTTATTCATTATTATTATCTGCAAACTTTATAACTGGTAAGATGAGTAAAGCACAACTAAAAAGAAAGTGCGATAAAAAGCACCTATGCAAGGTCGCCTAAAAGCTCTAAAATGTCCGCGATGAATACACCAAATCCCACAGCAAGCACCGTAGTGCGCAGTCCCGCAGCGATACTCAAACAAGTGTTTGGCTATAGCGAATTTCGTGATGGCCAAGAAACGGTGATCAATGCAGCCCTTAACGGCCAAGATTCGCTAGTATTGCTGCCAACTGGCGGCGGCAAATCAGTATGCTACCAAGTGCCCGCGCTTGCCTTAAGCGGTCTGACAGTCGTTATTTCGCCATTAATTTCCCTTATGCAAGATCAAGTATCACAATTGCAAGCGCTCGGGGTGAAAGCGGCGTATATCAATAACAGTTTAAACCGCGACGAACAGCAGCAAATATATCAACAACTGCACAATGGTTTGCTTAAGCTACTGTATGTTGCACCTGAAAAAGTGCTGCAACATGAATTTAAAGAGCGCTTAAGTCACCTTAATATTAGTTTATTTGCGATTGACGAAGCTCACTGTGTATCACATTGGGGTCATGATTTTCGCCCTCACTACTGCCGCTTAAGCGAACTAAAACAACGCTTTGCAGATGTGCCTATGATGGCGCTCACAGCGACAGCTGATAAAGCCACGCGGTTTGATATCGTCCAGCAGCTTGGTTTAAATGCCCCCTATATACACACTGGTAGTTTCGATCGACCAAATATTCGTTACACCATTGAAGAAAAATTCAAACCGCTGGCGCAATTACTTCGCTACTTAAAAGAACAACAAAGTCAAAGTGGTATTATCTATTGCACCAGTCGAAAACGAGTTGATGAAATAGCTGAAAAGATCGCTGATGCTGGAATGAACGCAGCGGCTTACCATGCAGGTATGAGTAACGAGCAACGCCAATTTGTACAAACCGGTTTCGCCCGTGACGATATTCAAATAGTGGTGGCTACTGTTGCCTTTGGCATGGGCATTAATAAACCCAACGTCCGTTTTGTACTGCATTATGATATTCCCAAAAGTATCGAGTCTTACTATCAAGAAACTGGCCGTGCTGGCCGTGATGGCTTGGCCGCTGAAGCTATTATGTATTTTGATCCGGCCGATATTGGCCGTGTTAGGCGATTTTTTGAAGACATTGAAGATGAACAACGTCGTCGTGTCGAAGAGCAACGCTTTAACGCCATGGCCAGCTTCGCAGAAGCACAAACATGTCGTCGACAAATACTTCTTAACTACTTTAGTGAATATCAACGCGAACCTTGCGGCAACTGCGATATTTGCCTAAATCCACCAAAAAGTTTTGATGGTACTTTAGTGGCACAACAAGCCCTTTCGTGTGTGTATCGTGCCGAACAACGGTTTGGTTTAGGCTACATAGTTGAGCTACTGCGCGGAGCAAATACCAGCCGCATTAGGGATAACAATCACCACCAACTCAGCACTTATGGCATAGGTAAAGACCACAGTAGTGAATTTTGGCTCAGTATTTTACGCCAACTGATTCACCAAGGCTTACTGAGTCAAGATATCACCCAAGGCTCAGCACTGCGCTTAACCGAAGGTGCTCGCGCTATTTTGAAAGGTCAATACGCGCTGCAAATGGCTGAACCACGTCTGCAAGCAAAGCACGTATACCAAGACAAGCTCGCTCAGTTTAATTACGATAAAAAGCTATTTGCCAAACTACGCGCCTTACGTAAAGAGCTTGCCGATGCGGATGATGTGCCACCATATGTAGTATTTAACGATAAAACCCTCGCAGAAATGGCGCAACTGATGCCAACCAATGACAGTGAATTTCTCAAAGTGTCAGGGGTTGGCTTTACTAAACTCAATAAGTACGGCAGCCCTTTTTTACACGCCATACGCGACTACTTAGCCCAGTCTTAAATAAAGAGAAAATTGATGACTCAGTTGCAACTTGATAATCAACATAATGCCATTATTATTATCCCCAGCGAAATGCCCAACGATGATGATTTCGAGCTTTGGGCACAGTTATTTTTACATGGCCCAGAAATAGTAATTGGTGAATTTGCAGCGGGAGCGGATCGCCACCAATGTCGCTTTACGTATGCACAGCAAAGCTTTAATTTAAACTTTGAACACTACAGTAACAGTATTTGGATTAATGGCGAAGGCATTGAAGCTGAGCATTTATTAGCAGCCTTAGCACACTATTTCCTCACACTATTGCAACAATGAGGTAGACTTATACACAAACTTAGTGTGTAGTGGGTTAACGGTAAAAACCCATAATAAAGGATTTCAATGGTTGTAAATAACGCTTATGCATTTTTATTGTTTAGCTGTTGCAGCACTTTGCTCTATTCATCCTATGGCTTAGCGCAATCATCTGGTGACGAACAGCAAAGTTGCAGTAATCAACGCACAATTACACCCACTGAAAAAAATCTCCGTCGCCAACTTGATGTCGATGAGACACTGCCAGAAAAAACCAACAAAGCCAAAATTGCCCAGGTCGAACTTGATCAACTCAACGTCTTCAATACCAATTTAGAAGCAGAAAATAACGCATTATTTCGCTTTGCCAATCGTGTTCATATGACCACTGAGCCAGACGTTATAAAAAATATTTTATTGTTCGAACCTGGTGATCACTATGAGCCGAAAAAACTCGCCGAATCAGAGCGCTTATTACGTCGTCAAGGTTATCTATACGATGCCAGAATAAAAGCAGAAACTAACTGCGATGGTGACATTAATGTAAAAGTGATCACCCGCGATTTATGGACGTTACTACCAGAAATTAGCTTCAGCCGCAGTGGTGGCGAAAATAAATCGAGCATTGGGTTTCGCGAATCCAATTTATTTGGCTGGGGTAAACGTTTGTCACTTGCTCGCACTACCGATGCAGAACGTAATGGTTACCTGTTTGTTTATGATGATCCTAATATACTTTCTAGCCGCTACCGTGGTCGTATAGAATACTCAGATAACGACGATGGTAAACGCCATTTACTCGAGCTTAGCTACCCTTTTTACTCTATTGATACGCCTTACAGCTATGGCTTATTAAGCTACTCTGATCAACGAATTGAATCTCTCTATAAACGTGGTGAAGTATTCAGTCAATTTATCCAGAAAACAGACTATAATCGTATTCACTTTGGCCACTCTAAACAGCTTGCTAATAATTGGACTCAACGTATTAGCGTCGGTTACACCCATGAACAACAAGCATTTGAAAGCACTGTAAATACCGTCACACCATTGGCAGAAAAGCGAGAGCTAAGTTATCCATATATCAGTGGTCATTGGTTTGAAGATCACTACATAAAAGTGCGTAATTTCGACAGTATTTATCGTACTGAAGATTTAAATCTTGGTTGGAATGTGCAAGGTTTATTAGGCTATGCAAGTGAAGAATTAAGCAATGACGATAGCCGCGCTATTTACTCTTTTGATGCGAAAAAAGCTCATTTTAGTGGCGATAATACCCTTTGGCGCTTTCATGCTAGCCTAGATGGTAATTGGAACGAACAACAAAGCAAAGTAGAGAACTTACTCGCGAGCACTCAAGTGCAGTATTATTTAAACACCAGTTTTGAACAGTCGTGGTATGCCAAAATACGCTTAGACTATGCTAAAAACCTAACCCCCGACAAACAGCTAATCTTAGGCGGCGAAAATGGCCTACGTGGCTATCCGCTAGACTACCAACAAGGCGATCGTAGTTTTTTAGTTAACCTTGAAAAACGCTATTATTGGGAATACGACCTGCTTCAACTGTTTAAAGTTGGTGGAGCTGCATTTTTTGATATTGGTCGCGCTTGGTTTAATGACCAAAATAACGGTAAAAATGGCCAAGTATTGAAAAATATAGGTATCGGGTTACGACTCGCCCCAAGCAGAGCAAATGCAGGGACTGTGATCCATTTAGATATCGCCGCTCCACTTGATAAAAGTGATGATGTTGATTCTATTCAATGGCTAGTCACTGTAAAAAATTCCTTTTAAAGTGTGCTAAAAACGCTAAACTAGTTGCTCCTAAACCGCATTTGGATTGATTGTGGAACTGTTAGATATTCTTAGCACGCAGTATAAACTCATCGTCACTTTAGTTGCTCTGTTACTTTTTCCTGTACTATTAAAACTGACTAAAAAATTACTCGAAAAAACTATTAAGGGCAAAGTCGATATTCACCGTAAATATCGTGCCGAACTATTACTGAAAATTATTCTCGCATTTGTAATGCTGTGCTTAGTGTTAGTTTTTTGGGGTATTGAATTACGGGGTTTACTGGTACTTGGCTCATCCTTGTTTGCCATGCTAGGTGTTGCACTATTTGCAGCTTGGTCGCTATTGAGCAATCTGACCTCGTTTTTGCTAATGTTTATTCAAAATGACTGTCGTGTTGGTTATTGGGTTAGAGTTATTGACGGCGCGAACTTTGTTGAGGGGCGTATTGTCGAGATGGGCTTGATGAATGTGGTATTAGAACATGTTGATGGGCACCGAGTTATTTATCCTAATAACCTATTTGTTACTCGTCCGGTGATGGTTTTAAATAAAGAGCCGAAACCTACTAAAGCAATCGCGGTTAAGCGCGCTATTGGACCTAAAAAGCTGCAATAAACTAAAAGCACAAACAAAAAGCCGTTTAAGAATATCCTTAAACGGCTTTTTTGATCAGTTACAATCAGCAATTAATTATTTAATTCCGCTGTTTTTAACTCATCTTCAATATCACTTATTTCATCAATAAAGGTTTCAAGCTGTTGTTCTACCAAGCTGTTTGCGTGAGCAAAATATGCTAAATGAAACACTGCATCACCTTCATTAACCAGTGGCATAGTTTGTTGACCAATCACTATACCACTTCTTGGCGCTAATAATTCCAGCTCAGAATCACCGAGTGGGCTACTGATATAAGCTAATATTTGCCCTTTCATTACTCGCTCACCCAATGATACTTGCGCACGCACAATGCCATCGACTTCAGCACGCACCCAACTGGTAGAGCTGGCAATAATTGGCTCAGGTAACTTCTTAGCGCGCTTGCCACGGATCATTTTTAAATGACGCATGACATAATCAACGCCTTGCATACCAGCCGCTATTGCAATTGGATCAAACCGCAGCGCTTCTCCAGCTTCGTATGTAATCACCGGAATACCTAAGTTCGCGGCCTCACTTCGCAGTGAACCATTACGAAGTGACGCATCAATAACGGCTGGTGTACCAAATGCATTCGCCATTTGTGCCGTTGCTTCATCACTCAAATCTGCGCGAATTTGCGGTAAATTGGTGCGATGTATTGCGCCAGTATGTAAATCAATAATATGCGTACAATGAATGGCCACTTGCGAAAAGAACATATGTGCCATACGTCCAGCAAGCGATCCACGAATAGAACCTGGAAAGCTGCGATTCATATCACGGCGATCAGGTAAATAACGTGACTTATGAATAAAACCAAATACGTTAACAATCGGCACAGCAATCAGCGTACCACGCAGCTGGTTAGCATCTATTTTTGCTAATAATTGGCGTACGACCTCTACGCCATTGAGTTCATCACCATGAATAGCCGCACAGACCATTAAAACAGGCCCTGCTTGAACTCCATTCACTACCTCTATTGGGATATTCAACGGCGAATGGGTGTACAGCTTAGCTGCTTCTAGGGCCAGCGTCTTACGCTCACCGACACCCACCGTTTCACCTAATAAAGTAAACGCACTATTGATTCTAACCTTTGCCACGCGTTGCGGTCCTTTTGGTTGCAGCGGTTTTTTCGATAAATTCGATCACCATACCTGCAATATCTTTTCCTGTTGCTACTTCGATACCTTCAAGACCTGGTGAAGAGTTAACTTCCATTACCAAAGGTCCGCGAGATGAACGAAGTAAATCAACCCCAGCTACGTTCAAGCCCATTGCTTTAGCTGCAGCTACTGCTGTTCTACGTTCTTCTGGCGTAATACGCACTAATGTTGCACTGCCACCGCGGTGTAAATTAGAACGGAACTCACCATCTTGTGCTTGACGCTTCATTGCGGCAATCACTTTGTCACCAAGTACGAAACAGCGGATATCTGCACCACCAGCTTCTTTAATATACTCTTGTACCATGATATTAGCTTTTAAGCCCATAAAGGCTTCAATAACACTCTCAGCAGCTTTACGTGTTTCAGCTAACACCACACCAATGCCTTGAGTACCCTCTAACAGCTTAATAACTACAGGTGCACCGCCAACCATTTCAAGTAAGTCTTTAACGTCATCTGGCTTGCTGGCAAAACCGGTTACCGGCATACCAACGCCTTTACGTGATAACAACTGTAACGAACGTAATTTATCTCGCGAACGTGAAATAGCAACTGATTCATTAACAGGAAATACATTCATCATTTCAAACTGACGCAGTACTGCACAACCATAAAAAGTAACTGAAGCACCAATACGCGGGATTATGGTATCAAAATCTTTTAAATTTTCACCGCGATAATGGATCTCTGGTTGCTCAGAGTTAATGTTCATGTAACAACGTAATGCATCGATCACTTTTACTTCATGACCACGCATCTCAGCTGCTTCAATTAAACGACGCGTTGAATATAAATTCTTGTTACGAGATAAAATACCAATTTTCATAGTTAAAACCTTAACTATCTAATAAATGAGATAAAGCCGGATCAACGACTATACGATTTTCCATGGCTGTGCGCCCTAATAACATTCTAAACTTCATACTCGCTCGGCTGGTCAAAGTGACTTCTATTGGCCAACTTTTATCACCAGCGCAGAGCTTAGTCTCAATAAAATACCGCAACTCACGCTGCCCACTTGAGCTGGTTACATATTTCATCTTTTTTACTTTAGCATCACACTCAATTTGAGTGTGCTCATCTTCTTGCAAAGGCTGAGCAATAAATTTAACCCACTTTTCGCCTTCTCGCTCATATTCTTCAATATTAAGAGCATGAATACATGACGTACGGGCGCCCGTATCAATCTTAGCCTTAATTTGATTAATGCCAAGCTCAGGTAAACTTAACCACTCACGCCAACCAACAATTATCTTTGCCGTCATAAATGTGCCCTTTAATAAAAAACTGTCTTATACGCTACACGGATAAAAACACAAATGAAATAATTTTATCCAAATGATAAGCTAATTTAATTGACCTAAGTCACTCAATAGTCAACTATATTAACATACAGGATTAATGAGAATTTACTATGTTCAATGGTTTACTACACGCACTTATACTTGATGAACAAGGCGGCGCACGCACAATTGATAATAGTGCAGACTTACATAACTGGCAGCCTGAGCAAGGTAAATTGTGGGTTCATCTTGATTATAGCCAAAGTGAAGCCATAGATTGGTTACAAAACAGTGAATTGTTGACTGATTATGAACTTGCATCATTAACAGCCGATGAAACACGCCCTCGTATCACCAAAGTAACTAACGGTTGTATGTTGTTTTTACGAGGCGTGAATTTAAATCCTGCGCAGAGCCCTGAAGACATGGTCTCAATTCGTTTATTTATCAATGAAAATGTAGTGGTCACTACCCGAAAACGCCGTTTACTTTCAGTCCAAGATATTTTAGCTGCACTGGAAGAAAAAACTGGGCCAGTTAGCATTTCTGAATTAGTTTGCCAACTGACACAAAATCTTACCTCACGTATGCAAGGGGTAATTGATGGCTTAGATGACACTCTCGATATTTTTGAAGATGAAATTGACGAGCCGACAAAGCGCTTTGATAACCAAGGACTGTCGCAGTTACGCCGTCAATCAATTGGTTTAAAACGCTACTTAAGGCCACAAAAAGAAGCGCTCAGTACTTTAATGGCAAACAAATACAGCTGGCTTAGTGAAAACGACAAAGCCAAGTTAAACGAAACCACCAATCTACTGATCCGCTTTATTGAAGAATTAGACAGCTCTATTGAACGTGCGCAAATTATTCAACAAACCATTACTAATCAGGTTTCTGAACAATTAAATCAGCGTATGTATGTGATGTCGGTGGTTGCGGCACTGTTTTTACCGCTAGGATTTTTAACCGGTTTACTAGGCGTAAATGTAGGCGGTATCCCTGGTACAGAGAGCCCTTACGCATTTAGTTTTTTTGTTATATTTTTAATCGTGATCACCGGTGCCATCGGCGTTTACTTCAAAAATAAAAAATGGCTTTAAAAATACTCACGGTTGTTCAACTACATTGATTGGTATAGTAATGATAAAAGTAGTGCCAGCACCTAATTGACTCTGGCACTCTATCGTACCGGCTAGTTTATGTATTACTAAATTATAAACAATGTGCAACCCCAAACCTAAACTCAGTTGTGCGTTATTCGTAGAAAAGAACGGGTCAAATACTTGCTTGCGGACATCTTCTGGCATGCCTTTACCATTATCGCTGATTATCAGCTGAAGTTGTTCATCATGTTTACTCACTGTAATGTTCACCTCCCCAGGCGTTGAATCATCAAAAGCGTAAACTAAGGCATTTTCCACTAGCTGCCCTAAAATTTGCGAGAATGCACTTGGTGAGGCAAAAAAACGAATTTCTTGCTGGTATTGGCATTTAACTTTATGAGGCGTTTGGTCAACACGTGAGTGGATTGACAGCAGAATATTATCGATATACTCACCTAAGTTAAACCAGCGATTTTCCTGTGTATCGTTGTCTACCGCAACTTGTTTAAAGTTATTGATTAGATTGGTAGCTCTATGGAGATTCACGCTCAATAACTCTGTGCTTTGTATTATATGATCATAGGCCTGATTAAACTCCTCTCTCGACATGTTACCCGCAGCCGCTTTGCCATGAATAGTTTTCGAGGTGCTTTCCAGTACTGATGCAGCCGTGACGCAAATGCCCAATGGGGTATTTATTTGATGAGCAACTCCAGCAACTAATCGTCCTAACGACGCATGCTTTTCATTTTCAATTAACTGTTGCTGAGTACGTTTTAGCTGTTCCAGCGATAATGTTGCTTCTTTGGTCTTAGTCTCAAGCTCAGCAGTACGCAGAGCCACTTTACGCTCAAGTACCGCATTTAACTGTTTTACTTGTTTCTGTGAAGACATCAACTTGGTATTCGCATCTTCAATCTCAGTGACGTAGCTTTTTACTTGTAAGTACACATCATTTAAAGCAGTAATAATTGGGGTAAACTCATTGCGTTTAGCATACTCAACTGGCAGTAGATTAACTTGCTTATTACTACCATAACGAATAGAGCTTTTTATGATATTTAATACCTGATCAAAAGGGCTAAACAAAGCTTTGAGGATAAAAATCATCAGTATAATAAAGCACAGCCCTATGCCACTGCCTGTGATTAAAGCCCAAGAAGACACTTTATCAACTTGTTTACTTAAATCATTTTTAGGAACTAATGAGCCAAAGATAAAACCGCTCTCACTAAGCTGATAAAAAATATACTTATCTTCAATTGCTAGCTGCTCAAACCCAAAGCTATTGACCTTACTTAACCGACTTTGAGCTACTAATGTTGCCGCCCAAGGAAAGTCATCGGTCAACTGCTGTACCGTTTGAGGCTTGTCTGTAAAGCCAATAATTAACTCAGAATCCCGGTGAAATAAAAATGATTGTGCATTTTCGGTCACTTTAATGCTGACTAAAAACTCACTTAACTCAGCTAAAGACCAGTCGATCGTCGCCATACCAATCGGACTGCGGTTATCGTCAAGCATCACCGCATCTATAGTCATCATCAACGAGAATGAGCCTGCATCATCGTAATAAGGGTTAGTCCAAAATATTGGACGATAGCTGGATTGGTTTAATCCCCACCCTTGCTGTTCAGCAAGCTGGTACCAATCCTGAGAAAAATAATCGTACTGTGGTTTATTGAGATCCCACGTAAATTGCAGCTGTTTATTTTCTTTATATACATATGGGCCAAAATAACGATACTGCTCATCCAGTACCTGGGGTTGATACCAAAGCCCTCCTCCCATGGCTTGTTCAAAACTGGCAAACTTATTTTGTAACGTGCGCTGAGCCAGTTCCTTGATATCAGCCATGGGAGTAGATTTTTGATGACGCAGAAAGTATAACTGTTCACCGCTTAGAGCCAGATCGATCGCATGCCCTTGCATTTGTTCTGTAAGATGATTGATTCGGGAAATAGTGCCATTGAACACAGCTTGAATTTCATTTTGCTTAAATTCATCCAAAGATTCTTTGTAAATTAGCGTGTTGAATAACTGTAGGGTTGAATAAGCCAATATCTCAAACAAAATGACAAACACCAGAATACGGGTTTTAATATTCATTCAATCTCCAGAGTACTCTTTGCTAAAGAGCTCATTTAACACAACACTCACAGGCATTGCCTAATAACAACTGTGCTCGACTTACTTAGTATACAAAATGACATGAAACGGTAATCCCACCATTTTTATTGGAGGCGAGCTGTAGTGCATAATACAATTCCCTAAGATAATGAATTATGAGTATAGTCCAGTTGTCAGTTTTACCACTTGTG
Organism: Pseudoalteromonas sp. 1181_04; assembly: GCF_052850545.1. NCBI lineage: Bacteria > Pseudomonadati > Pseudomonadota > Gammaproteobacteria > Alteromonadales > Pseudoalteromonadaceae > Pseudoalteromonas > Pseudoalteromonas sp. 1181_04. The sequence goes on along the minus strand of NZ_VXCS01000018.1, from coordinate 74,451 downwards.
CAATTTAATTAATTCTAAATATTGGTAGGGGTTTATTTACATCATGAGTACTAAAAGAGTGTGATTGAGGGCAAACACTGTGGAGTAAGATAGAGAGTTATTATTGATTGCCTTTGATGAAAGGCTGGGCATTATTGCAAATGGCGCTCTCGGTAGGGATCGAACCTACAACTCAGCCTCCGGAGGGCCACGTGATATCCATTTCACCACGAGAGCACATTTGTGCCACCACACCAACTCGCGATATCAGTGCTTAGGCCGAGCAATAATAAAGGCATATGCAATTAAATGCTAGCTTCTATCGCTTAGATGCTTATTAATTCAGCAAATTATAATAAATTACTTCACAAGCAAGCAAAAAACAGCTATTAAATTATACTTAATAAAAATCACTAACCATTTTGCAACATATAAATGCCCGTTTAACGACTTTTAAGGCGCTTGTAAAAGGTTTAACATGAGGAAGTATCTATGAGTTTAATGTCAACCGAGCAAGTAGCGGAGTTTTTAGGGGTTAAAGTTGAACGTGTAAAGCGTCTTGCCCGGGAAAGTTTATTAATATCGAAATCTGTTGATGAAAACGGCGAACCACTATTTGATGCAGATGAAGTTGCAAAATACAAAGAACTTGCGGCGCGTTTTGGTGGTCTTTAACGATACTCCATTGAGCTAATCAAACAATCCAACTGCGTACGCAACTCAGTCACTTTATTATCGACTGAGCGTGCGCTATACCAACAAATACACAACACTAAAAACACCAACTGATAGCATTCAAGCTTTTGCAGTGAATTGTGAAATTTTTGAATAGCAGGCAATTGCTGTTGGTAGTTTGAAAGTAAGCTATTTTTTTGCTTATCATTCAACGCAAAACTAACAGTCAGTGCTGCTAAATCGAAGTATACGTCATTACTTTTAGCGTACTCAAAATCAATTAAAAACATGCCTTGGCTATTCACAATAATGTTTTCTTTTACTAAATCATTATGGCAAAAACCTTCATCACGGGGTAATAACGCGATTTGCTTTAATGCATCCTCAACGCTTGCTTGATATTGCTGATATAAGCGAGTTTTTTTATAAAAATCCAGCTCATACTTTATATCCATCGCCTCAGTAACAACATCATGGCAATGAAAAGCAATCAACTTTTGCAGCAACTCTAAAGTGTAATCCCCTTGTGCAATATCCCCCTCTAGGTATTCAAAAATCGCCAGCTTGTTAACTTCATCAGTCCACAGTGGTTTAGGGCATACCTGCTGCTGCGCAAATACAGTTTGTGCTGCCAAGCCCTGCACTGGCCAATGCTCGCGATAGCACTTTAATAAAAAAGCCTGCTGTGCAGTACGCACTAAAAAGTTATCGTTACTTAAACCGCTAAATAGCCGCTCATTGCTCAATACCTTTAGTTGTGGATCAAAAGCGGCAAAAATGCCGCTAATTTCTTTACCTGTCATACTGCTTCTTATAATTGCGCCAAAGGCTTAGCTTGATTTTGCTCGTACTCTTCATACCAGGTTTTAAACCCCCATGCTGCCATTATGGTGTAAAAAATAAACAGCGCTAATGTTGGGTAGTAGCCTTTCTCGTAATACAAGTACATCGAAGCCGCATCAATAACAATCCAATACAGCCAATTTTCCAGTACTTTTTTTGCGACTAAATACGTTGTAACAACAGCAAAACAGGTTGTAAAACTATCTAAATAAGCAAAGTCTGCATGGGTATGATTGTTCATCACATAACCAAATATTAATGCCACAATCGAAGTCGCAATAATGATGAATAAGTGTTGATGCAAGCGCCATGAGGTGATCACTAATTGATGTTTATTAGCGTCGCCTTTTCGCCATATTACCCATCCATAAACCGCCATATACATATAGTAAAAATGCAATAGCGATTCCATTAATAAAGCACCATTCCAATACATTATGGTATAAATAAGGGTGCTAAAAAATGCTGCAGGCCAACACCACAGGTTTTCTTTTATTGCTAATAGCAAATATGCCATAGAGAGCGCCACTGCGATATATTCCCAGTGCGACATTGCAGTAAACCCTGCGAGAGTTTCTGTAATAAATTCCATAATTGATCCACTAAGGCTTTAGCTGCTATTGGGGAGAGAGATCACCATTGAGGAATTTACAAACAAAAATAGCTTTGCCAAACTCTTCGTATGAACGCTTTATCTCAGTACTAAGCACAGACATTACTAAATCGTAATCACCAAAAATTTGCGTCGACAAGGTATTTGTTATTACTTTTAAATCGTCATATTCATTTAAGCGATCAATAAACCCCTTAATAAATGGGATATAATCTTGATGAAGTGGGTACTTACTGATCTCTACAGATAATTTCATGACAATTCCTTGGTTTATTTAAAAATATGGCCGTTATTGTAACTTGAGCTAAGCTACAAGTCATTCAAAGGTAGAGCGGATGTCGAAGAAGGTGTAAAATTAACGCAATTAAATTATTTTATGAGTGACTCATGGCACGACGCATTACGTACAAATTTAAAAATCAGCCTCGCGAAATTAATTTTGCAAAAGATAAATATCGCGATATGTATCAGGCTATTGCTGCGGCTGAAGGGATTGATTTAACAAATTATTTAAAGATGGAACAGCAAATTGCTATGACTTCAAAAGGCTCTGCGGCAGTGCGTAATTTTCGTGATGAAGAGTTTGCTCGCATGGGTTTTAGCGATGTGTATTTTATCAAAGAGTAACGCTTAGCATTACTCTAAATATTCATAGCTTACCCGTGGGGTAATATTACAGACTAACTCGTAAGGGATTGTGGTGGCACATTGGGCGATTTCTTCAACGGGTAATTCTGGGCCCCACATCACCACCTCATCGCCTACTTTGATGCCATCAGCATTTTCACCAATATCAACACTGATCATATCCATAGAGATGTTGCCAGCAATACCATAACGTTTGCCAGCAATCACTACAGGTGTGCCATGTCTAGCATGGCGCGGATAACCATCACCATAGCCCATGGCAACCACTGCAAGCTTAGTCGGCTGAGCACTTTGCCAACAGCCACCATAACCAACACCTTGCGCGGCATCAACATCGCGAATTGCAATGACCTTAGTGGTTAAGCGCATCACCGGCTTCAGCTGATGGTCTTTGCCAGAAGTGTTAAGCATTGGTGATACACCATACATCATCAAGCCTGGACGCACCCAGTCGCCATGACCTGCAGGCCAAGCTATAATACCAGCCGAATTTGCTAAACAATGTGCTTGTTGTTTGCCTTGCACTAATGAATCAAACAAAGCAATTTGCTCAGCTGTTTTGGGATCATTAACATCATCGGCACTGGAAAAATGCGTCATTAAATTGATTGTATCTTTAGCGTTATTCGTCGCTTGCAAGCGCTGATAAAAATCACTCAACTGCGTTGGTGCAATCCCTAAACGATGCATACCGGTATTGATTTTTAACCAGCAACTAATTGGTTCATCGAGCTTTGCATTTTCAAGTGCTCTGAGCTGGTTTTCATCATGGATAATGGTTTGAAAGTTATTGGCTAATAAAATCGGCAAATCATCTTGATGGAAAAAACCTTCCAGCAACACAATAGGCTTGGTCAGCCCACCCGCCCGCAGTGCGAGCGCTTCATCTATTCGTGCCACTGCAAATGCGTCGGCATCATTAAGGTGCTGCGCTATTTTTACTAAACCATGACCATAAGCATTGGCTTTTAATACCGCCATAACTTTACTATTAGGCGCAAACTGTCGCACTTGCGCTAAATTATGAGCAAGTGCTTGTAAGTTAATTTCGGCAATAGCTAAACGCATTAGTAATCATCATCTACAGCAGGTCCGGCGTAATTATCAAAACGCGAGAACTGACCTTGGAAAGTTAAACGTACTTTACCAATTGGACCATTACGTTGTTTACCTATGATAATTTCAGCAATCCCTTTCTCAGTACTGTCTTCGTTATATACTTCGTCGCGGTAGATAAACATGATTAAATCGGCATCCTGCTCGATAGAGCCTGATTCACGTAAGTCGGAGTTAATTGGGCGTTTATCGGCACGCTGCTCTAGAGTACGGTTTAGCTGCGACAGTGCTACGACTGGGCATTGGAGTTCTTTTGCTAATGATTTAAGTGACCGTGAGATTTCAGCAATTTCTAAAGTACGGTTATCAGAGAGGCTGGGAACGCGCATTAGCTGCAAGTAATCGACCATGATCATACTTATCCCACCGTGATCACGAGCAATACGACGCGCACGTGAGCGAACATCTGTTGGAGTTAGACCTGATGCATCATCAACATACATCTTTCCTTTTTCCATCAGTAGCCCCATGGTTGATGAAAGACGCGCCCAATCGTCATCATCCAATTGACCGGTGCGCACTTTGGTCTGATTAATTCGACCAAGGGATGCCAACATCCTCATCATAATCTGCTCCGAGGGCATTTCTAATGAGTAAATAAGCACAGGCTTATCTTGTGTCATTGCGGCATGTTCAGCTAAGTTCATCGCAAATGTGGTTTTACCCATCGACGGACGGGCGGCCACAATGATTAAATCTGATGGCTGCAAACCAGTGGTCATTTTATCTAGATCGGCATAACCGGTACTTACCCCCGTCACACCATCTTGTGGCGACTGATACAACTCTTCGATTTTATCGACTGTTTTTTCTAAGATGCTGTGAATACTTTGCGGACCATCGTTACTTTTTGTCCGCTGCTCAGCAATTTTAAACACTTTACTCTCTGCAAAGTCGAGTAAATCGTGGCTGGTGCGCCCTTCCGGATTGAAACCTGCTTCGGCTATTTCATTGGCAACGCCAATCATTTCACGTACCACAGCACGTTCGCGTACGATATTCGCATAGGCGTCGATGTTCGCCGCACTTGGCGTATTTTTAGCAATTTCAGCTAAATAAGCAAAACCACCGATACCACTGAGTAAATTCTTTTTCTCTAAGCTCTCAGATATGGTGATCAAATCGATTGGATCGCCTATTTCAGCAAGCTCGACCATGGCTTCAAAAATAAGCTTATGGGTACGTGTATAGAAATCTTGCGAAACTACCAACTCGGCAACACGGTCAAAGGCTTGATTATCAAGCATTAAGCCACCTAAAACAGATTGCTCTGCTTCAATGGAATGAGGAGGAACTTTAAGAGTGTCGACTTGTTTATCTGGTTTAGCCATAACTTCGCAATACTAACAATGAATGGCCTCTATTCTATCTACTTGGCTACGTTGTGCAAAGAGCAAAGCAGGATTTCTTTTCCTACTTTGCTACGGGAGATTACTTTTGCTTACGTAATTCTATGCGCCCACTGATAGTGTCTATTTCAATATCAGCATCACCACCATTAACCGCAAACTCCAATTCACTTGATGGCCCATATTTCGCTTTTTTAACTTTATCGTCACTCAACTCATTAATAATTTTACCATTGGCATGCGCTTCAATTTCAAACCGCGCAGAAACATCCGTCGGGAAGTAAAAATCGGCATCGCCACTAACAGATTCATAAGTAATTTGCGCACCTTTTAGTAACTCATTAATATGTATTTCACTCTCACCATTTACCGTGCTAATACGTAAGCTTTTTAATGCCTGAAAAGCAAAGTCGATATCGCCATTAACATTCTCTAAGCGAACTTCTTGAGCTGCTGTTTTGGATTTAATATCACCATTGACAGCAGTAAAGCGCAGCGTGCCTTGTGAGTCTTTGTCATTAATTTCGCCGTTTACGGTTTCATAGCGTATATCACCTTTTAAGCCTATCGCACTGACATCACCATTAACGGTATCCACAGTAATATTGCCACTGATGTTTTGTAAGTTAATATCACCATTAACGACATCAATATCAGCCCCGGCGATCAAATTTTTAGCACTGATAGTGGCGTTAACACCGGTAAATTCAAGTTCGCTGCTATTTGGCATATAAATAACTAACTGAGAACCATCGCCACTATTCCAACCGTTATTATTGTTACGCGGCATTTTAACGATAAATTCGATACGGTCCCCTGCCACTTCTAAACGATATCCTTGTGCTTTATCATCAAGCTCACCGGTGATCTGTAATTGTGATTTATCCCAGCCCTCAATACGTACATCACCGCGTTGGTTATCTATAAAAATACGCTTATTAGCGGGCACCTCAATTTGTTCATTGATTTTCTCACCAGCAGAGGCGAAAAACGGCAATAAAGTTAGTGCTAATAGTAATGTTTTCATGGTTGATACTCCTAAATTTGTTGCCACTTCGGTGCATGCACCTTATTGATTAGATCTAATTGCTGCTGATAAACCTGTGCGAGCATTTTTAATAACGCTGGATTCTCAGGCTCATTGTCGAGTGCTTGCTTTATTGCCCGCTCAGCGTCCTCTAATTCTGTTAATTGCTGTTGCCAGTTATCTGTCAATGCAGGCTGATTTTGATATTGCACCAACAAGGTTTGTTTTTGCTGGGTAAAATAGTCACTCATCACCACACTTGTCGCAGGCTCAGAGCCGGAAAACAGCAACTGCACGGTTAATAAAGCCGCCACCGAGCATGCTGCCACACCCGCTAATTTAGGCCACAGCGCAGCTTTACCTTGCGCCTGAGGAGCATGCGTTAATGCTTTTTCGATACCTGGCCATAAATCTTTTTGTGGTGAGATCTCTAACTCAGTGTTATTGATTGACTCAGCTAAAAATGTTTCAAAATTAGGCTTACTCATTTTCATACCACTCTTTTAATAACTGACGGGCGCGATGAAATTGCGACTTACTAGAACCCACTGCCATTCCTAACATAGTGGCAATCTCTTCATGGCGATAACCTTCAATGGCGTGCAGCACAAATACCATACGAGCTCGCTCAGGTAGTCGTAATACTAACTTGTCGAGTCCATTTAGACCTTGGCAATCTGTTGCGCTTTGTTCATCCATACCGCTTTGCTCGAAGCTCACTACTTTTTGCAACCAATTCTTATGTTTACGTAAATAGCTAATCGCAATATTACTGGTGACACTGTGCAGCCAAGTTGAAAACTGTGACTGCCCTTCAAAGCTAGCGATTTTATGCCACAGCTGCACAAATACTTCTTGAGTTGCATCTTCGGCATGTTCGCGATCTGCGAGTAACCGTAAGCACAATCCATAAACCCGCTTTACATGTAATTCATAAAGTGCAGCATAAGCATTTTGATCACCGCTTTTTACACGGGTAATAAGTGCATCTTCGCTTAGCTGTGTAAAAGCATGTTTTGCATCTATCAACATCGTTGATGTTGTCCCTTTATGATTATTATTATGAAATGAGTATACCTAAGCACTCAGGAAATACGATCTTTCAGAATTTTAAGTTTCTTGAATAGTTAGACGTGAGATGTAAGTGAAAAGGTTTAAATGACATGAAATTATTTTTAACAAAAAACGGCTAACTTATCAGCTAGCCGTTTTATCAAGTGGTTTTATAACGTTGCTTCTGGGGGATCTTCTTCGGGCCCTTCAGTGGTTTTTTCCGGTACTTTATATGACCAGCCTAAAAAGGTAATTTTAGATCCACCATTAGAGCCACCACCTGAAGTCATGTTTTTTAATGCAACATCGTATCTCGTTTCACCATTACCGCAATTTGATACGCTGCCTCCGCGGATAGAACCGGTATAACGAGCTCCAGCATCAACTCTAACATCAGTTAAGGGAGAATAAATTGTCGCGAACATATCAGCGTTAGAGGCGATATAAATACCAAATTTATCACTTGCGCCATCTTTCTTTTTACATGACAAAGCACCATCGCCAGATTTATACCCTGAAAAAATATTCAACGCATATGCATCTGAAGGTGTTAACTTTACAACAGTTTGTTCAACAACGGGGCTCTTTCGAATATGTATTTTCCCCATTACATAAAGGCTTAGACTCACCCCTTTATGTATTTTAAAATGAGACTCTCCACTGCCAGTAATTGAAAAATCACCTGCAATATAAATGCCGATTTTCTGATTGCTATCGCCAGCTAACAATGCATCTAAGCTGCCACCATTTATAGTTAAATCATTAAAAAAGTACATATTTTCTTGTTTAGCACCTAACACGTTAGCGTCTTTTGCAAGGTATTCAGTAACCGTTCCATTATTAGTAAAAATAGCTTTATCTTCGTTAATTTGAATTTTTTTCGTATTTTTAGTTAAAAGTAAATCAGGGAAAGGTCCAAATGCATTTAATTCGCTTAAAGTACTAATATTCAATGGATCGCATTTATCTTTCGCATATGTAGGTATGCTATCTGGATCATCGGGATCTAAACCTGCAACATTAGGTACTTTCAAACCTTCAACATAAGCGCTGCTTGATAAAGTTTTTACTACAGAATTATTAGTATAACTAGCAGAGCTTAGTAAGCTGCCACCATAAAGGATATCAGCAAGCTCAGCATTACTCTGGTTTACATGAACACCATGATTTAAGGTTAAGTCTTTTTCAGTGCGAACATAGCCGTTCACCGTCATATCTTTAAGTTGGATGTTTCCATTGGCAAAAATATTACCATTGATTTTTGTATTCCATGCACTTGTTCCTGACGGGAAGCGAATATCTTTATTTGCCCATAAATCCCCTTCAACAGATTGTGAAGAACTTACAACAATAGAACCTGTAGAGGCTACGCTTCCCTTAATTGTTCCTGTACCACTTAATGTTACATCTGCATTGTGAACTGTAGTTCTCACATCAGCATCATTACCAACATACGTTGCATCAGTAGAGTCATAGCTAGTTATTTTCCCCGATCCCCCCAATGACACACCGCGACAACCAATGATTGCATCTGAGTAAGGAGTCAGACTATTTCCGGGCGTAAATCCAAACCGTGCGACTAAATTACTTTGTGCATCACCACCATAACGCTCACCCAAGCTGATGATTTCTAGCTCTCCAGCAGCATTTTTACTAATAGTGGCATTATAAGTTGCATCTTCGCCAATCAAACCGCGCCCTGATGCTGTGCCTGTCGCTGCGATCAAGCCATCGATATCTAAGCTTTTATCATCTGAAAAAGCTTGCTGTAATAACTTTGCTTCTTCGAAAATACCTTTTTCAGCGAGTAACCGGCTATTTATTTTCTTTTGAAAATTGCCACTCATACGCTCTTGAATAATATTTTCACGCAATGAATTAAGTACCACAATACTCGCCATACTGGTGAGGATAAGTACTGTTACAAGCGTAAAACCACTTTGTTTTTTAGCCATTACACACCACCAAAAGCATTGTTTAAAATAACATTAGAAACCGCAATATCAATGGCAATAGTGTCTTCAAATTGCGCAGGTAAGTTCTCTGGGCCAACATAAATAGTGACAATGTTATTATCAATTGCAAAACTCAACCGGGCGACTCCCGTCAATAACCGCTCTGCTGGAGCAGCTCCTAATGTACACATTAAATTATTGCCTACTAGGCTATAAACTTCATTTATATCAGCTGTTGATACACTGCCATTACAGGTGATAACCCCAGCTGGCTGAGTAACAGTAATTGCCGAGCCATCTGCTGCAACCAAAGGTGCGCTTGGTGTTTGTTTAATGCTACGCGTAAAAACCTTACTTGTGTAACGTATTACTTCTTGCGCATTTTCAAGCTCTTTACTAACTGAAATAGTGCCTTTAATAGCTGAGTATGAAAGGCTAACTCCAGCTAGTAGGAATGAACCAGCGGCTAGAGCCACCATCAGTTCTACAAGGGTATAACCTCGCGGACGATAAATTGCCATCATCAAATACACCCAACTGGTAGCTCAGGGTAACTAGCATTTAAGGTAATTTGATTTTCTAATTGAGCAGGGTCTTGTTGCTTGATCCGCTCATCAGCCCATGAAACTGTGATTTGCATATCATGCGCATACGCCGCAGGTAAGCTCAGCTGATAATCATCGATTTGCGGGTCTAAAGAGGCACGAAAGTTAGCATCCGTGAATAAAGCCGGATTCGTCGTTTGTAACTCACACAAGCGAGGCCAAATACGCTCTAACGTATTTTGCCCTTGCACCAACGATACAGTGTAATTAAAACTGTTAGTGGCATATTGTAGCGATTTGAGCTGAGCTGCTGCCAACCCTAATAAAGCAATACCGGCGATAACAACTGACAGCATCACTTCTAATAATGAAAAGCCACTTTGTTTAATCATTATGCACACGCCACTGATTTTTCAGCTAACCAATTTTGGCCACTTTTTAAAATGCACAAGTAATAATCTACCGTTTTATCATTGTCATCTTTAATTAAAATCTCGCTCGCCGCAGAGATTTCGCCACTTGACCACACGGTACGATCAACTAAACCAACTGTTACACCATGATGTTGGATGACGAATTCTTTTAATACTGTATCAACACCATCAACAGCTGCTGTTACCTGCCATTTATCGCCACTTACCACTAGCTTAATCTCACGATTACGTTTTACCGCCTCACTGCGCGCATATTTATACACACTATTGAGCTGATTTGCGGTGGTAACAACCCGATCTTGCATGATTTGCTGGCTAAAAGAAGGAAACGCTAATACCGCCATAATCGCAACGATCCCAACCACAATCATCAACTCCACTAATGTAAAACCGGCTGTTCTAGTCATTGTTACTCCCAGCAACTATTAGCATCAGCTGATTGTGTGCCATCATGCTTAATCACTAATGCACCACAGCGATCTCCTGCTTGGGCAGAACCGATTTTTGGGGTTGCAGTTAATGTAAATGCACGACTTTTAAAATTAGCATCAGCTGCAGCGCCACTAACGCGGTTTAGCGCTGTATAAGTAAAAGTATAAAAATCTGTATTTTTTGCCGTATCAAAAGCATTTGGATAACCACCATTACGCGAATAAATACGCTCTAATACTGCACCATGTTGCAACATTACTTGTTGAATATCGGCACGGCGACTACGCTCCATATGCTCAATATATGAAGGCATAGCTACACTGTATAATATGCCTAGAATGGCAACGACTATTAATAACTCGATTAATGTGAAACCAGAAAAAAGCTTCGTACTTCTCATTATCTGCTCTTTCAATTTTTACATCCTTAACACTATGCCCAGTGCACAAACAATATACAGTGACAGCGCTGTCACTGTCAACAATCTGTAATCTAATTACAATGTCGCTACATTTTAATAGGTATAAATAATTAGTTTTTACTTTAGATCAAACAATACCAGATAAAAACCTAAAAAAGGGACTTTAATCAATATTTATGTGGGAAATGATATGCTAGCTAGTGATATGTGTGAGAATAATAAACAAAAAAGCCGTGCTTTTCAGCACGGCTTTTTTCGCTTAATTAAAAATTAAGCTTCAGCGATTACGATTACTTTGATAGTAGCCGTTACTTCTGAATGAACTGCGATTGATACGTCAAATTCGCCAGTCTCACGGATAGTACCTAGAGGTAAACGAACTTCTGACTTAGCAACTTCAACACCAACAGCTGAGATAGCGTCAGCGATGTCGCGAGTACCGATAGAACCGAATAACTTACCTTCGTCACCGGCTTTAGATACTAATGTAACTTCAGCTAATGCTTCAAGCTTATCAGCGCGTGCTTGTGCAGCAACAAGCTGGTCAGCGATTTTCGCTTCAAGCTCAGCACGACGTGCGTCAAAAGTTTCAACGTTAGCTTTAGTTGCAGGAACTGCCTTACCTTGTGGGAAAAGGAAGTTACGTGCGAAGCCAGATTTAACTACAACCTGGTCACCTAGGCCACCTAGGTTAGCGATCTTATCTAGTAGAATAACTTGCATGTTTCTACACCTTTTAAAAACGTGTTAATCCGCTGCTTACTTATGTAAGTCAGTGTATGGAAGAAGGGCTAAGTAGCGAGCACGCTTGATAGCAGTTGCTAGCTGGCGCTGGTATTTAGCGCTAGTACCTGTAATACGGCTAGGTACGATTTTGCCACTTTCTGTAACATAGTTTCTAAGAGTAGCTAGATCTTTATAATCGATTTGTTGTACGCCTTCCGCTTTAAAGCGGCAGAACTTACGACGTCTGAAATAACGTGCCATGAGATAAATTCCTCAAATAATTCTTTCTATATGCTGAGCATGCAAAACCAATTGGCTAAGGCCGTTACGACCTTCGTGACGATTTAAAAAACCGCTCACTTGCAATGCCTGCCCAACGTGCAAATGTTGAGTCTGTTGTTGCATTTGCTTACCGCTGGCAACCACTTGAAGCCTGACATAACTATTACGGTTAAGGTCTGCTTCAACTTGCATTGATTTATGTTCTACAACAAAAATACAATGCGGGATACCAGCAGGGCTTTGGCTAATCTTAGGTGTTTTACAAACAACCCCAGAAATAACCAGCTGATTCATAAAAGGACTGACCATATGGTTTACCTTAAAATTCTCGCTGATCAAGCGCCATGCTTGGACTCAAAACAATTAAGCAGCTGGTGCTTCTTTCTTCTCTTCTCTTACAAGAGGAGATGCTTCAGTTACAGCGTCTTTAGTACGCATAACTAAGTTACGAAGCACTGCATCGTTGTAGCGGAAAGTAGTTTCTAGCTCGCTGATTACTTCAGTAGGTGCTTCAACGTTCATAAGAACATAATGAGCTTTATGAAGCTTGTTGATTGGGTATGCCAATTGACGGCGGCCCCAGTCTTCAAGACGGTGGATAACACCACCAGCTTCAGTGATAGAACCAGTATAACGTTCGATCATACCAGAAACTTGCTCACTCTGATCTGGGTGAACCATGAATACGATTTCGTAATGACGCATGGATATTCCTTACGGTTAATAGAGCCTTCTACCGTTTCAGCCGGTCGGTTTAAGGCAAGGAATTAATATTAAATAGGCCGAAATGAGCGCGCATTTTACGCTTAGTCGGAAAATTAAGCAAGTAGGTTTTTTAGCTTTAAGTGGTAAGTTGAAAATCAGCTATCAGCTCAAAAAGAAAAACCATGCTTGTTAAATCAAGCATGGTTTCAAATTTTATCTCTAAACTGACGGCTACAAGCTTAAAGCTTTTCTTTTATGGCTGTGTCGTATTTCTCTGACGCAGTACTTCAAATAAACAAATACCTGTTGCTACAGATACGTTTAAGCTAGAAACAGTGCCCGCCATTGGGATTTTAACTAACACATCACAATGTTCACGCGTTAAGCGGCGCATACCTTCACCTTCAGCGCCCATAACAATCGCCATAGGGCCAGTTAGATTGGCATCAAATACATGAACATCGGTTTCGCCAGCAGTACCAACAACCCAAACACCGGCATCTTTAATTTCACGTAAAGTACGGGCAAGATTGGTGACTTGGATCAGCGGTACTGTCTCTGCTGCACCACAGGCAACTTTACGTGCTGTGCCATTTAGTTTTGCTGATTTATCTTTTGGCACAATAATGGCATGAACACCGGCAGCGTCTGCACTACGTAAGCAAGCACCTAAATTATGCGGATCTGTTATGCCATCGAGAACCAGTAAAAATGGCGTTTCTTCACGCGCAATGATTGCATCCAAATCTTTTTCATTGAAAGTCGGCGCCGCTATAACGTTTGCAATAATACCTTGATGCTGCTCACCCTTTGATTTGTTATCAAGAGCTTTGCGCTGCATAAACTGCACTGATATACCAAATTTACGCGCTTCTTCAATAATTGGAGATAAGCGTTTATCATCACGTCCTTTTAGGGCATAAATCTCAATAAAACGCTCAGGCTCACTTGCGAAAATTGCTTCAACAGAGTGAAAGCCAAAAATCAATTCATTACTCACGTATCACTTGCTCCTGAACTCTTACTTTTACGGGCATTTTTGCCGGGTCTTTTCGGCTTTTTCACGGCCTTTCTCTTTGGTTTTTTTGCAGTAGTTGTAGTGCCAGCATCCGCTGATTTTCCTGCAGGCTTCTTTTTGCCTCTACTGGCACTGTTTTTTTTTGGCTTTGGTTTTCCCTGATCAGAACGACCGCTAAGTTCACCTGACTCTTTCGCGTCAGCTTTTTTACCTGGTATTTTGCCACGTTTTAGCTGCGAACGAACACTTGCCGGCTGATGCCCTTTTGCATCACCACGACGACGGGCGTATCTATCTTGTGCAACATCGCCACTGAGCGTTAAATTGATGCGACGCTCATCTAAGCTTACCGATGCCACCTGAACCGTGACTTTATCGCCTAAACGATGAACTTTACGAGAATGCTCACCAATCAAGCAATGTTTAGCGCCATCATATTGAAAATACTCATCGCCTAAATTAGTGACATGGATAAGGCCATCAATTTGTAAATCAGCTAAGCGAATAAACAAACCAAAGTTAGTAACCGATGAGATCACTCCTTCAAATTCGTCGCCCACATGATCTTGCATGTATTCACATTTCAGCCAATCAGCTACTTCACGGGTTGCGTCATCTGCACGACGCTCCGTATTTGAACACTGCTCGCCCAATTGCGCGACTTCTTCGTCACTATAAACATACGCACCCGACGTAACCATACCTTGGGCTTTCAAAATGCCTTTAATCGCACGATGTACGACTAAATCTGGGTAACGACGAATTGGCGAGGTGAAATGTGCATATTCACCTAATGACAAACCAAAGTGACCGATGTTTTCAGCTTGATATACTGCCTGCTTCATCGAACGCAGTAGCATAGTTTGGATAAGTTCAGCATCAGGGCGGTCGCCAAGCTTGGCTAACACATGGGTAATTTCTTTTGGTGTTGGCTCATCACTGAGTGTTGATTCAATACCCAACTCTGATAAAAACTGTCTAAAGTTAGCCAGTTTTTCTCCATCTGGTTCAGCATGAACACGATAAAGCGCGCTGGCTTCGTGTTTTTCAAGCATTTTAGCCGCAGACACATTGGCTAAAATCATACATTCTTCAATCAGCTTGTGGGCGTCATTACGCAGCACCGGCACTATTGATTCAATCTTACGCTGAGCGTTAAATACAAAGCGTGTTTCAAGGGTTTCAAACTCAATCGCTCCGCGCTCTTGGCGGGCAGCTTTTAATGCCATATACATTTGCTGTAAATCAGTTAAATGTGGCACGACCGGTGCGTATTCAGTACGTAACTTCTCATCACCTTGTAAAATAGCGTTTACTTTGGTGTAGGTTAAGCGCGCATGCGAATTCATCACCGCTTCGTAAAAACGATAGCCTGATAGTTTACCTTCAGCCGATACCAGCATTTCTGCGACCATACATAAACGGTCAACTTTTGGATTTAATGAACACAAGCCATTGGACAATACTTTTGGCAGCATAGGAATAACTTGCTCAGGGAAATACACTGAGTTACCACGTTCGATTGCCTCGGCGTTAAGTGGGGTATTCATTGCGACATAATGGGATACATCAGCAATCGCCACCCATAACCGCCAACCACCCGATTCAACAGGCTCACAATACACAGCATCATCAAAATCGCGAGCATCTTCACCATCAATCGTAACCAATGGTAAATCACGTAAATCAACTCGATTTTGCTTGTCAACTTCTTCGACAAACTCACCTAAGTGTTCAACCTGCTTTTCAACCGCTTCTGGCCATACATGCGGGATATCGTGATTACGCAGTGCCACTTCAATTTCCATACCTGGGGCTAAATGCTCACCCAGTACATCAATGATTTTCCCTACCGCATTCATATTACGGTTAGGGTTTTGGGTAATTTGCACTTGCACCATTTGGTTGTGACGTGCGCCGTTTTCACTGCCCGGCAAAATAATAATATCTTGGGTGATACGTGGATCTTCCGCCACCACCACTGCTATGCCATGCTCAACAAAATAGCGACCAACAATCGGTGCTCGCTCGCCAGCCAGCACTTTAATAATACGCGCATCGCACTTGCCGCCGGAGCCTCGTTTGGTGCCTTTAGCCAGTACTATGTCGCCATGCAGCACCGAACTCATTTGATGCTTGGCAATAAACCAGTCTTTACTTTCGCCTTCGACTTCTAAAAAGCCAAACCCGTCACGGTGACCGATTACTTTGCCTTTAACAAGCCCAGCTTCATCAATTAAGGCGTAGCATTTAAATTTATTAAAGAACAGTTGACCATCACGCTCCATGGCACGTAAACGACGCTTAAAAGCAATTTGACGCTCATCATCGTTTACCGCTAACTCCTCACATAATTGATGAAAATTAGCAGGCTTGGCACGGTCTTTTATATGAGTAAGTATAAACTCACGACTTGGGACAGGGTTTTCGTACTTTTCTTGTTCTCGACTGAGATTAGGATCTTGGTTTGACATTCACTATCTTGTTAATTGGTTATGATGTTATTTTAACCCATAACCGATCAATGAGACAGGCAAAAGCTATGAAACTTTTAAGAAAGCGCTTTTACTTGCTTTAAACAGCTTATTACGGCGTTATAACCAACCTTTTTGTTTGGCTATACGCGCTGCATCTACTCGGTTTATGGCATTTAATTTAGCAATAGCGTCTGATAAGTAATTACGTACCGTGCCCTCGCTTAAGTATAACCTTGCGGCAATATCGGCTGTTTTCAACCCTTCACTTGCGAGTTGTAATGCTTTTCGTTCTTTATCTGTCAGCGGATCAGTATCATCTAATGCGTTAATAGCAAGCTCAGGATCAATAACCTTTTGCCCGTGCATTACTTTTTTAAGCGCGCTAATTAATTCATCGCTCGGGGCTTCTTTTAAAATAAAGCCCTTAACGCCAGCACTTAAAGAACGCCTAATGTAACCCGCTCGCGAAAAGGTGGTCATAATAACTATTTTTATAGCAGGGTATTTTGATGCAATTTGCTCACTGAGTTCGATGCCGTTCATGCTAGGCATTTCGATATCGGTTAAAATAATATCAGGAAGAGAGTTACTGTCTAGCATGTTTATGGCTGTTAATGCATCTTGCCCGTTACTTGCTTGACCAATTACCTCAATATTAAAATCTAGACTTAATAATGCTGCGATTGCGTCGCGCACAAGCCCCTGATCTTCTACTAAATACACCTTGATCATTAGAACCCCTTCGCTGTTAAAGGCAGCATTACATTTAAACTAAAGTTATCCTCACAGGTAAATGTAGCCTTACCATCTAGCTGCTCTGCTCGTTCTTTAATGCCATTTAAGCCATTTCCAGGTTTTATTGAGCTACATGGTGCATGATCAATCACATTGATTATTAACTGCTGCTGATTTTGCGCTATGCTAACGATGCATTTCTTGGTGCTGCTATGGCGTAGTAAGTTAGTAACAGCTTCCTTAATAATAAGACTTGCGATACCTTCTACTTTTGCAGGTAACACATTTAACTTGACGTTAAAATCCGCCTCAAAACCTTGTTCGGTTAGCCTTTGTTTCAATTGGGAAATTTGACTCGCAAGATTGAGCTGTTTTAAATCACTGACAGCACTTCTCACATCACTCAATAGCTGCCTTGCAAGCTCTGCAACTTGGGCAATTTCAGTATTTGCTTGTGTGTAACGCTCACCTTGATTTAATTTATTAGCAAGCTCTGCTTTTAAAGCAATTGATGAAAGAGAGTGACCTAAAATATCATGTAAATCGCGAGCAATACGCTCGCGTTCAGCAATTGCTGCTAATTGCTCTAATTGCGTGGCGTTTTCTTGCTCGCGGATTTTATATTGCTGCTCTCTTTTTGCAGCTATACCGTAGCTAAATAAGGCCGCACATAAAATTAAAGATATAGCGAGAAAGTATTCTACTTTTGCAATATCGCCAATATATGCACTTAATAGAACAGTTAAAATGACCACTAACGCTGAAAAAATTCGTTGCAGTTTACTATATGCATAACCGACAATATAGGCAACGAAACCAAATAATGTCGGTGTGCCTGAGGTATAAAAAGTAGCACTAAAACAAACTAACAACATAGCAATAACTAACTTAGTAGTATCGGTATCTTGGCAATTTATTGCTTTTACATAGAGCATAATAAAAGCAATATATAAAGCTAAGGACATAAAAATGTTGTTTGCGGTTAAATTTGCAAAGTTAATCATAATTGGCAACAAATAAAAGCCAGTAAAAATTAAATGTCCATACTTCCAAAACCCTTTATCGATTTGCTCAGCAACCGTGTCAAGTGAACTCATACTAATACCCCAAGTGTATCGTTTTATTTATAATTATGTTTTTACTAAATAACACAAAAACACATAACAGCATAAAGTAACCGGCGTAAGTAATACTAAAACTATATATTTCAAAAAAATCGCTGATATATAAACTGATTAAAATTAAAGCATTCATAATTACCTCCAGTTGAATGTGATAACTATGCCAGCCGCTAAAAAAAATAAGAGTGTAAAATGTCATCAACTTTGCTGACATTTGTCATGTTTTAAAAATTTCACCTTATTATGAGCAGTGATAAGATAGTAAAAAATAGCAGAGCGAATTTACATGCAACCCCAACAACAAAGTTTAATTTATTTACATATTGCGGTATTACTTTTTGGTGGCACAGCACTATTTGCCAAATTAATAAATCTCAACGCATTAGATATCACAGTGTACCGCGCAGCCATCGCGGGTCTGGCTATTATGATATTGCTGTTATGGCAAAAAAAAGCAATTAAACTCAGCGGTGCTAAAGATTACTTAATTGCTTTGTTGTTAGGGGCTGCTGTAGGTATACATTGGGTCACCTACTTTGCTGGTATGCAAATGGCTGGGATTGCGGTTGGCATGATTGCATTTTTTACTTACCCTGTGATCACCGTATTTATTGAACCATTCTTTAATGGTAGTAAGCCCAAAGTAAACGATTTGCTCAGCGCAAGTGTAGTAATAACAGGGATCTATTTACTGACACCAAATGCAGATATGGGTAATGATGTCACCTTAGGCGTGGTAACCGGTGTTATTTCAGCATTTTTTTTCGCGTTTAGAAATATTGTTCATAAGCGATACTTTAGCCACTACGGTGGGCCACAAACTATGTTTTATCAAACATTAGTGGCTAGCTTGTTATTATGTGCTTTTATTGAAGTACCAGTGATTAATATATCGAACCAAGATCTAGGGTTATTGCTCGTCGCTGGCGTAATTTTTACTGCAACTCCGCACTCTTTATTTGCGGCAAGTTTACAGTATTTATCAGCATCAACAGCGGGACTTATTTCTTGTTTACAGCCTTTATATGGCACATTTTTAGCTTTTTTGCTGTTGCATGAACAACCTTCACTACAGACCCTGCTTGGCGGTGCTTTAGTGATTAGTGCAGCATTTTACGAAACATGGTCAGTTACTCGGAAACACACATTATGATAAAAGTTTTTGCTCATCGGGGCGCCAGTGGCACTTATCCAGAAAATACCCAGAGTGCGATAACCGCAGCAGTCGAAATTGAAGTCGATGGTATTGAAGTCGATGTACAAAGCTGTTTGGATGATTACATGATCATCCATGATACTTGGCTAGATCGCACCACCAGCGGCCGCGGCAAAATAAATAAACTTACCCGAGAGCAAATTCAATGTTTTGATGCCGGCAATGGCGAATTTGTCCCAACCCTACAGCAAACTATTGATTGGACAGCCAATAAAGTGCTCTTAAACCTTGAGTTAAAACACACTTTCTCGTTGGATAAATTTGTTGAGCTGATTGAGTTAAATATCGTTAATAACAAACTATCTCAGGATATGCTGTTAGTCTCTTCATTTGATCATCATCAATTAATGTGGCTTAAACAGAAACTACCTTGGCTAAAAATTGGCGCGTTAACGGGCTCCATTCCTATCAACTATGCCGAATTTGCCCAGCGCTTACAGGCGTTTAGTATTCATGTTGATAAAAACTTTATTAACCATGAGTTTGTCGCGGATGCCAAACAACGCGGCTTACAAGTTTATGCGTACACGGTTGATAAACAAGAAGATATTGAGTTAATGCTGAGTTTTGGTGTCGACGGAATTTTTACTAATTATCCATGCAACACGAAAATGATTTTAAACTCACTGTAGTTATCAAAAATAGCTGCCGTTCATCCTATATTCTTGAATTAAAGTGAATTTGAACGATACTGAGTAAAACAATACTACAGCCGAGCGGGCAATTGATGAGTGGGTATATGCGTATTTATAATTTTATAGAACAAAGCTTCTTTTTTACTTTAACCCGAAAGATTGTTGGCAACCTTAGCTTTGTATTTATTTTCCAAGCTATTACTTTGATTTGGTTATATAAAAGTCTAACTACGCAAGACGCAGACACTAGCCTATTTTGGTTACTCACGGTGATTATTATTGCCGGCTTTGCCTTTACACTCTTTTACATGCGCTTTCTGATCGTGCGCCCAGTTACGGCAATGCGCGATACATTAATAAAAATTAACCGCCAAGATGCAAACTTAGCAGCTAAACTCCCCCACTTTACCTATGATGAATTTCGTGAGATCAGCCAACAGTACAATACCTTTACTGATCATCTAAGCCAATTGCTCGCTACCACTTACCAAAGTTCGCAGGCCAGCGCACAAAGTAATAATCAAGTGACTGAGTCAATGCAACATACGGCGCAGCTAAGCGAACAACAAATTGATTTTAGCCAAACAATAACCGCAGCCAGTAATCAAATAACTGATAGTCTGCAAAGTATCGTTACCAATACCGATGATGTTCATCAAGTAAACGCAGAGCATTTAAACTTTGTTACACACTCTGCACAAGAACTCACAAAACTAGTCACTCAAGTTAAATCGATTAGTCATGTATTGAGCAGTTTTTCAGAAACGATTTCTGGCTTAAAACAAAACAGCGAGAATATTCGTAGCATCCTGAAAATGGTTGAAGAGTTTTCAGATCAAACTAATTTGTTGGCGCTCAATGCTGCAATAGAAGCCGCTCGTGCGGGTGAAGCAGGTCGTGGTTTTGCGGTTGTAGCAGATGAAGTAAGAACTTTATCGGTTAAAGTAAGTGATGCAACTCGCCAGATCAGCGATTTCATCAACCAAATGGATTCTTTAGTAAATCAAACAAATAAAGAATCTGAGCAACTTGTCAGTTATTCACATAATGCAGAAACAACCATTAGTAATACATCCCATGGATTTACCGATCGGCTTGTTGAATTTGAACACAATCAACAACAATTACAGCAAATTGTAAGCGCTGTGCACTTACTCGAACAGACACAAAATCAAACTCATCAATCAGTTGAACAAATCGTTGCGTTAGGCAGCCAAGCAAAAGCACAAATTGATGTAGCGCTAGGTGATTGTCAATTATCACAACAACTAAGTGAGCAAACTCTGCAGCAGTTAAAGCGTTTTGTCTAAGCGCAAGCGTTTTAACTGTGCTGTAAATATGTTAAATTGCGTCGTTATTTTTTCTTAATGATGTACCCATGTGAGTAGCTCAATATCCGATCACACGCAGTTAGCCCTTGATATAAAACAGTGGGGTAAAGAACTTGGCTTTGCTGAAGTTGGCATCACTGACATTGATCTAAGCAAACACGAAGCACAATTACAGCGCTGGCTTGATTTAGGCTATCACGGCGATATGGAATATATGGCCGCTCATGGTATGAAACGCGCTCGCCCTGCGGAGCTAGTCCCAGGTACTGTGCGGGTTATATCTGTAAAAATGAATTACCTGCCCCCTGATGCAAGCTTTGCTAAAACCCTCAAAAATACCGATAAAGCGTATATTAGTCGTTATGCGTTAGGGCGTGATTATCATAAACTGATGCGTAATCGATTAAAAAAATTAGGTCAAAAAATTGAGCTGCAAATCGCTCAATTAGGTTATCGGCCATTTGTTGATTCAGCACCAGTATTAGAACGTCAACTTGCTGAAAAAGCAGGTTTAGGCTGGCGTGGAAAACACAGCTTGCTAATCAATAAAGAAGCCGGTTCTTGGTTCTTTTTGGGTGAGTTATTTGTTGATATCCCTTTACCAATTGATAAGCCCAATGAGTTTGAGGGATGTGGAAAGTGCGTTGCCTGCATTACTTTATGCCCTACCGGCGCAATTGTAGAGCCTTACGTGGTGGATGCACGCAAGTGTATTTCTTATCTTACTATTGAGCTGCAAGGACCAATCCCTGAGCAATATCGCTCACTATTAGGTAATCGCGTTTACGGCTGTGATGATTGCCAATTAGTTTGCCCATGGAACCGCTACGGGCAAATTACCGATGAAGCCGACTTTCACCCACGAACACAACTAAAAGATAAAGATTTACTTGATTTATTTAGTTGGGATGAAGCCACCTTTTTAAAAAATACCGAAGGCAGTCCGATCCGTCGAATTGGTCATCAGCGCTGGCTACGAAATATTGCTGTAGGTTTAGGTAATGCGCAATTTAGCCAATCGATCGTTGACGCACTCAGTGCCAGCTATGATCAATCAACCGAGTTGGTAAAAGAACATATAGAGTGGGCGCTTAAGCAACAACACTCAAAACAAGATAAGTTGCTAAGAAAAACCGCCCGTTTGATACGTATCGTAGAAAAGGGCTTACCAAGAGATGCGTAGCTTCACACCCCTTGATTATTTACTGTTACTTTTTCAATAAGATAGACAGGTCTTGCTCAATTTCATGAAAAGCTGCTTTCACCCCCTGTACAGACTCTTCACGGGCAACTGATTTTTGAATTGCTTGATCTACCTTCTGATAAATAAACACTTCTTGATCTTCGTCTAGCCCCATTGATGGGATCCGCTCTTCTAACTCTTCTTGTAAACGCTTGAACACCGCTTCATTACTCTGACGGTTTTCATTTAACAGCTCAATTAAGCCATGAAACTTGCTATTAACCATAGTAATTGCATCATTTAGCTTTGTTTGCTGCGACTGTAAAGCTTCACGGGTCATGATTGCGCGTAGCTGTTGCTCCGTGACACTGACAATAAAGCACACATGATCTCGGATCCGGCCATGCTTATCAGGATCGTGATCTGGCATATTTAAAATCAATAAACTAATTAATTCATAATTAACTAAGATACGATGGGAAAATTCATGTAGCCGCCCCTTATTTTTGAGCATATCAAACAATTCAATTACAATCGGCGAACACGTTCCATTTAGGGCAAAGTGGTCAGGAGCATCAATATTAGCTCTAAACTCAACATTACTTTGTAAATCAAACGATCTTAAACAATGAACTAAGGCTTCACCCAGCGCTTTAGTATTGTTAATCATACCAATGCTCTCAATATAATTAACTATTTGCCCCATTTCACTACTGTTAGCCATGGCATTAAATGCAGTGGATGTGGCTTCTTCAACTTGCTGTTCTAACGATTCTTTTTCAATCAGTACTTGGTTAAGAATTTTCAGTTTCGATTTAAGTTCGTCCTGTCCAAATGGCTTAACAATATAATCTTCTGCACCGACTGCATACCCTTCCATCCGCTCTTCGACAGTGCCTCTGGCTGATACGAACATCACGATAATATTTGCAGTTCTGGGATTGGCCTTTAGTTTTCTACATACTTCATAACCATTCATTTGTGGCATACTCACGTCGAGTAAGATTACTTGCGGCGCAAACTCTTCCACTGTGCTGAGGCACTCAGGACCACTGCTAACCATCTTTAATTCAAAATCAAGATCCAACAATATCTCTTCTATAATTTCTAAATTAAAAGGCTCGTCATCAACAGCTAATATTCTCGTTAAAGGCATAATTATCATCCATTTCATAATTCATATTAATAGTTTAGTCATAAAAAAAACTCTTACCAGTCAAGCTAAGTAATTTCTTATTGAGTAGCAGAAATTTTTATTTCTAATGGCAGAGCTATACGAATCGTCGTGCCTCCTGAGCTGTTGTTATGAGCAGAAATAACACCTTTATGTAATGATACAAATTCACGACACAGAGCTAAGCCAAGCCCCGTTCCGCCAGCACCATTATTGGTTTTACTACTTTGTACAAATTTTGAGAACACATGTTCAAGCTCATCATCGGGGATCCCTATACCACTATCAATCACTTCAATAATTGCCTGCTCTTGCTGCTTAATTAAAACGACTTCAATACAGCTATGCGGATCACTAAACTTCAACGCATTGCCGAGGATATTGCGTAATAATTGATTTACTTGCTCTTCATCACAGTCAATTATAAGAGGCGGTTTTTGTGGTAAGTACTTCACTTCAATATCTTTTTCCATAGCAGTACCTGACACATCATCAATACTGGTTTTAATAATATTATTAAGATTGTGTGGGTGAGGATTAAAAGGGAATTTACCAACATCGAGTTTAGATAAGTCGAGTAAATTATTAAGTAATGAGAGCAGCCGCTCGCCACTACACTCAATACGAGATAAATATTTCTGTAGCTTTTCAACTGAAATATCATCTCTGCCGAGTTTATCTAAACCAAAGCGGGCAAAACTTAATATTGAATGCATTGGAGTGCGTAATTCATGGGACATGTTAGCAAGAAACTCTGATTTACTGTGATTTGCTGCCTCAGCGATATTTTTAGCGTCTTCAAGCTGTGATGTTCGGGCACGTACTTGCTCTTCAAGCATATCTTTTGCTTCGAGTAATAGCTCCTCTTTGAGCTTAAGGTGAGTAACGTTTTTAAAAATAACCGCAAGTGCAATATCACCATGATGATCTATCTCATTGAATGAACCAACTAATGGAATGGCATCTTCGCCTTCCATTGGCAGATACACGTCACAACTAAATTGACGATTTTTATTTAACGTCGCTATTTTTTCTTTGATTTGCTCAACAGACGTTGCATCCAATAAAGTAAATACTGAGCTGCTTTTCAGTGCTTTTGCCGATAACCGAAATAGTTTAGAGCAAGCATCGTTTGCTTCAATCACTTCACCATTGCGCTCAAATAACATAATCGCATCAGGTGTGTGCTTATAAATGACACGTAACAAGCTATCTTTTTCAATAAGTGCATCAACGGTATCTTGTAGGCGTTCAACTAATTCAGTGTTATGACGTTTTAATAACTCCGTTTGCCAAAGTTTATGCACCGATTGCAGTAACATATTTTCATTAATTGGTTTAACTAGTACGTCTTCCACCCCTTGGCGAATAGCTTCAATCATCGACACTTGATTTGGTTTTGAGGTAAATAGTAAACAACGACATTGCGGATATAATACTTTGAGGGCGGCAAATACTTCTAAACCAGATCCATCAGGCAAGCTAAAATCGCTCAATAGCAGATCAATTTCATGTCCTTGTGTTTGGCTAATCGCAGAGCTAATACTATTAGCTGTAATCGTTTTAATATGAGCACCTAATAGACTATTTGCTATTTTTTCAAGCCGCTGCGGAATATGGTCAACCAACAATACCGTTGGTAATACTAAAACACTATCGGAGCCAAGCTCTAACACACTCTCTAATAAGGTGCTGATCTCTTTATTCGCGAAGAAGGGATAAATCACCAGAGCATTTGGCGCCAGTCGATTAAGCTCACTAAATAAAGATAGTTGTTCGCTGTTTTCAACTTTAGGTGCAAGCAGTAAAAAGCGCTCTTGACTGACCTGTGTTACTAAAAAACTTGCGGTAGCCACTGGAACACCATGTGCAATAGTCACTAAATCATAAGAACTAAACGCAGTACATTCCTGTAGCATTGAAAAGTGGATCAATTCAACTTCACAGCCAATCAATTCAAGCAATACTTTTATCCGCATCGCTAAAATACTATTGCTATCAACGATCAATATTTTCCGCACAGCTTTGACTCCGCTTTTCATCAACTTAACATGATAAAAGCGTAGTCTAAGTTTTCTGCATTAACACCATCTAAAGGATTATTTTTAGTCGTATATCTACCCTAAATGCTTACCTAAGATAGTTAAGCTGTAGTGATTGTCGTCCATAATAGCCACATTAGGTAACTTTCCCCATTGTTGATAACCAAAGCGCTCGAACAATTTAATACTCGGTATATTATGACTAAATATAAATGCTAGTAGCACTTTAATATTTAATGGCTTAGCTTGCTCTTGGGCAAAAGTAAGTAAGCGTTTGCCAAGCCCTTGGCCTTGTGCAAATGCGGTAATATAGATACTGATTTCTACCGTTCCATCATAGGCTGGACGACCATAAAAAGATTTATAACTAAGCCAAGCTATCACCTTCGAGTCTTGCTCATAAACGTAAATAGGGCGCTGCTCGGTATGGCTATTAAACCAATTTTGCTTGTCTGCTATGCTTACTTGTTCGGTGTCGGCTGTAACCATTCTACTTGCTATTGTTTCATTATAAATTGCAACTATGGCGGCTAAATCATTACTATTTGCTAATCGTATTGTCATTTTGTTTTTAGCGGTTGTTGATCACTTCATTGCATAGTAACGTATGAGTTAAAGTCACACTACTGCAAAATAAACGGTAGACTGCCATCCAGGGTGATCAGCCACAACAAGTTAAGGAATCGGTATGTTTAAAAAATTATTATTATGCTGCGCAATATTCAGTTGTAGTGTTTATGCACAGCCAGAGCAAACAAGCCAACAGCAGGTTGAGGATACGTCATGTGATGATTTCACTAATGTTACTATGCGCAAACTTCGCTCTAAAGAGAGCATTAATTTATGTCAATTCAAGAATAAACCCTTATTGATCGTCAATACAGCAAGCAACTGCGGTTTTACGCCACAATTTGAAGGTCTTGAAGCGCTATATCAAAAATACCAAGATCAAGGTTTAGTGATACTGGGATTTCCTTCTGATGATTTTTTCCAAGAAGAAGATGACGAAAAAGCCACAGCTAAAGTCTGTTTTGTAAATTACGGTGTGACCTTCCCGATGTTTGCCACCAGCGAAGTCAGAGGTAGTGATGCCAATGCTATATTCAAGCATTTAAATGCCCAAACGAGTTCGCCAAATTGGAACTTTTATAAATACCTTGTATCTGCAGATCGCAAACAGGTTGAACGTTTTAATAGCAAAACCAAGCCAGATTCAGACAAGTTAGTTAAAGCAATAGAACAAGCAATTTCAGATATTTAATTTTATACTGGTACAAGTAGTTATTATTGAACTAGAATAACGTAAGATTTGATTGAAAAAACACCACCTTGAAACGGGAGATTTTATGACAGTGGCAAGTGCAAGACACATATTAGTAGACAGCGAAGCGCAGTGCTTAGATTTAAAAACCAAGATTGAACAAGGCGAAGATTTTGCTGAGTTAGCTAAGGCACATTCAAACTGCCCTTCAGGTCAGGATGGCGGTGCATTAGGTGAGTTTGGTCCTGGTATGATGGTTCCTGAATTTGATAAAGTGGTTTTTTCAGCACCGATTAATCAAGTACAAGGTCCTGTGCAAACTCAGTTTGGCTACCACTTACTTGAAGTGACTAGTCGTACAGAATAACGTTGGTTTTATTACTAACCTAAAAGAAAGCCGCCTCTGCGGCTTTCTTTTTATCCTAAGGAAAGCACATGCAACTATTAGGCTCAACAACTTCGCCATTTGTACGCCGCATTCGTATTTGGGCACTGTTAAATCAATGCAGTCTTGAGTTTATCAACTTAGATATTTTTTCAGACACTGATCGTCAGCTAATGATACAAAATAATCCAGCCCGAAAAATTCCAGTACTAATCACTAAGCAGCAAACCTTGGCTGATTCAAATAACATCATCCGCTTTTTGCTCGAACAACACAGTCAAACTCGTCTGAATTGGCAACAAGAGCACCTACTAACAATCATTAATGCATGCAATGATTCGCTGGTTGAGCTATTACTTTGTCAGCGTTCAGGATTCGATACGCAAGATGATAAATTATTTTTTAATCTACAAAATGAACGCATTGCTGAAACATTAAGCTATTTAAATAACCATTTTGCAGATGCAGGATTTAAAAGCTGTGAATACCTGTGCATCAGTTTATACTGCTTACTTGATTGGATTTGCTTCCGCGAGTTAACGGATCTAACGGCACATACCGAGTTAATGAAGTTCTATTATTCATTTGCTCAGCAACAGGCAGTGCAGCAAACCGATCCACGTAATTAACATTTAAGGGTAAACACATGAGTGATATCGAAATTGAATCAGAACTAGTTAGTTTTGTTGAAAAAGTACGTCAAAGTGAACAAATCTGGGCGCTAGGTGCTGAAGATGGCGGTTTTGTGGTTTGTGACTCTAACCAATTTGAAAACACCGATGTACTACTATTGTGGGAAAGTGAAGCAACAGCAAAAGCCCAGTGTAAAGAAGAATGGGCCGATTACAGCCCACTGCAAATCACCTTGGATGAATTTTTAGATGACTGGGTTGAAGATCTAAAAGAAGATGACGCACTGGTTGGCCTAAACTGGAATGACGACCAAGTATGTGTTGAAATCGAGCCGGTTGGATTAGCACGCGCACTAAGCGAATAAGCATTATTTAACATTGCTTTACTGCGCTGGTTTATTTGCTATAAACTAGCGCAAATCTTTACTTTCAGGGTATTACGTTGAAGTCCCATCTTGGTCGCCGCCCTTTTTCCGCTATGGAATTACATACTCTTTACCATGGCTATATATATGGTGATCAACGCTTACCTCGCGAACAGCCGAAACACTGGCATTTTTGGCTCCCTTTAATCGCTTATTACAGCGGAGCTTACAGTGATGAAATTGGCCATTTACAACTGTGCGATATTGTTGAACATCAACAGATCCTTTGTTTTCATTTCCATACCCACGGTAAAATAAAAGCCCGTATTGTGCCTATCCATCAAGCACTTTTTGATGCTGGTTTAAACGAGTATATCGCAGCAGTTAAACAACAAGGACACAATCGCCTATTGTTTGACTTACCATCTAAGTCAGGTCGCTATAGCGAGAAAGTTCGCATTTGGTTCTCTGGTGAAGGAGAGCGTGCCGGCTACTTACAAAAGTGTGATATTCCCAATATCGATCAACTTGGTATGAAAACCGCTGTCAGCAGTCTCAGACTCAATTTTGAGCAGCAAATCCGCATTTATGCAATTCAAGCAGGCAATAAAGATGCTTTTAATTATCTGCTGGGTTTTAATGAATATGAATTGACTGAATTTAGCGATGTAATCACCCTTAATCAGATCTGCCAACAAATACGCGTGATCAACCAGCACATTGATTGGCACCGCTTTAATCAGCGCCACACCATTTGACAAACTTTGTTACCAACTAGCTCATTACTCACTGCTTAAAAACTGTTAGGATAACTGTGCACAAAACTCTAACAAGAAAATATCAGGGATATCTATGTTTATTAAAAGCCTACTCACACTCAGTGTGGCCATTGCAGTAAGTTCAGCTCATGCTAATGAGTTTGTCCTAGAAAAGCTCGCAAAACCAAGTTCTCAACACGTATCTTTAACGCTTGATCCAGCTCAAGAAACCTTTAGCGGCATGACCGAAATCGCCCTTGAAGTACTTAAGCCAACTAACTATATCGAGCTTAATGGTGTTGCTTACGCAACCCAAATGGCCAAACTGCTTGGGGCAGAAAACTGTGACTTAAGTGCTGAAATGCTAAAAACAGGTAAAGTAAAATTTAGCTGCGATGAGCAAATTCAACCAGGTAAATACACGCTTAAAGTCGACTTCACTGCCCCCTATAATCGCCAAAGTGTTGGCCTGTATAAAACCTTAGATCAGGGTGTGCCGTATTTATTTACCCAATTTGAAATGAGCGATGCCCGCCGCGCATTCCCTGTATTTGATGAACCAAGTTATAAAATTCCATTCCAATTAACGATTACAGCACCTAGCTCTCAAAAAGTGTATGCCAATACACCTGAGTTAAAAACGACCGTTAATGGCGATATGACCACTCACTTTTTTGATAAAACACCGCCAATTCCTTCATACTTAGTGGCTATGGCTGTCGGTCCATTTGAGGAGCGTGAAGTCAAAGGCATGCCAATTCCAGGCCGTGTGATCACGCCACAAGGTAAAATTCACTTAGGTGAATATGCCGAGCAAGCAATGCCAAAAGTATTGGTCGCGCTTGAAGGCTACTTTGGTATTCCTTATGTTTATAAAAAACTAGATTCAGTCGCTGTTCCTGAGTTTCCATTCGGTGCCATGGAAAATGCAGGCTTAGTTACCTACCGTGAAGATATTTTGCTACTTGATTTGGCTACAGCGACTCGCAATAAAAAACAACGCAATGTATCTATCATCGCTCATGAACTTGCTCACCAGTGGTACGGTAACTTAGTAACCATGAAATGGTGGAATGACTTATGGCTAAATGAAGCGTTTGCAAGCTGGATGGCTGCTAAAATCACAGCCCAGCTTAACCCTGAATTTGAATCACATTTAGACCTGCCGCAAAATAACGTTATGGCGTTAGATGCTCGTTTAAGTACTAAGCCAATTCGTAAACCAATCAAAACCGAAGCCGATATTATGGATGGCCTAGGCTTAGCTTATAGCAAAGGCAGCTCGGTATTAGCTATGGTTGAAAACTGGATTGGCGAAGAGGCTTTCCAGCAGGGTATTCGCGCTTATTTAAAAGAGTTCTCGTATAAAAACGCCGAAGCAGCCGACTTATGGCAAGCCCTTGGTAAAGCATCAAATAAAGATGTGGCAGCGGTTTTAAAATCGTTTATCGAACAATCTTCATTCCCACTGATCAAAGTAACTCAGCAAGGTAAAAAGATTACCATTAATCAAAGCCGCTTTACTAACGCGGGCGTTGATGCTCCTGCACAGCTTTGGAATGTGCCAGTTGCAATAAAATACGGTGCTGGCGATAAAGTTAAAACTGCCAATGTATTACTAACTAAAGCCAATCAAACTGTTGAACTTGAATTTGAACCTGAGTGGATTTATCCTGATCAAGGCGCTTTAGGTTATTACCGCTGGGTGATGGATGACAAACAATTTGCTGCATTGATTGATAACGCCGCACAGTCATTGACAGTACGAGAACGTTTAGCGTTATTGTCTGCCGCTGATGCATTACTAGATGCTGGTGTTATTTCTGCTGCACATTTAATGCAAACACTAGAAGTTTTTGTAAGCGACAAACACCCACGCGTTGCTAATACCGCTTTGGGTTATTTAGCCGCACAAAAGCGTACCTTTGAAGATGAAAGCAACCAAGACCTGTGGCCTGAATTTATTCGTAAAAGCATCATGCCTGCAGCTAAACAGTATGGTTTAACTGCAAAAGTAAATGAAGATGCTGCAATCTCGCAATTACGTACTCAAGTAGTTGCACGTTTAGGTTTTGATGGTGAAGATCAAAGTGTGATCAATACCGCCAAGGCACAAGCCCGTGTTTACTTAAATAACCCAGAAAAAGTTGATCCGTACCTTGCGTCAATCTACTTAAACTTAGCCGCATTCCATGGTGATAAAAACCTACTCGATGCGTATATAAATACCTTTAAAACTACCAAAGATCCGCAAGTGCGTACAAAAATGCTAGCGGCTATGAGTTACTTTGGCACGCCAGAGCTACAAACTAAGGTATTAAATTACAGCTTAACTGACGATGTCACTGCATCTGACATGCGTACGATTATGTCAGGACAGGCTTACACGAAAGCCCGTGAAGCTTTGTTTATTGAATGGATATACGCGAATTACGATAAGGTAGTTGCAAACTTGCCACCTTTCTTCGTACCTAACCTGCCTAACTTTACCACCTCAGGTTGTAGCGCCAGCAGCTTAGCAAAAACGCAAACTTTCTTTATGAGCAAAATTGCTGATGAGCCAGGTTATGCCCGTACCTTAAGCAAGCTTGAAGAAAGCGTAAATAATTGTATTGCACTCAAAGAACGTGAACTAGCTTCAGTTAATAGTTTCTTAAAACGTTAATTTGTACGGCAAGCCATTGGCTTGCCGTTTTTTATCAACAGCGTTATTTATCCATTGATAATTTTTACTAGCTGAGAAATAAACTCTTTTGCTCCTTCAACGCTGGTCATTTTAAAACCAATTCCATAATGGATTGGATTCGTGCTTTTAAAAATACGCGTTGGAAACCGTGTCATTTCACTACTATGAAAAAAACCGCTAATGCGGTTAACGCCTGCTATTTTATTAAAATCATCACTAAAGACTTCCAGTGCAGGACGAAGCACAAGCTTAGCTTGGCCACCTTCTATATGCAGATAAATTGCTTCTTTGGACTTAGGTAACATATATTCAGTGATATTCTTAATTCTAAAATTACTACGGCACTCTAATGCAATAAGTTGCTCGTTGATTTGCTCTGGACTAGCTGACATGGATATCCTTGATTTTCATTAAGCTCTTAGCTGTAAACTACAGCACAGCCAAGAACCTGCAAAGTTTTATATTATAGTTATTTAACGCATACAAAAGCGAGTTGATCATTTAAGTAGCTAATACGGGTAATATTGGTGTCACAGAAAGGCGTTAAATCAAGCCATAGAGAGACCTGTTCAGGGCTATTTAGCTGGCGCTGGTAAACACGATTATCGACCGCATAAATGACCGTATTAGCGTCTTTAAATGCGTAATCTTGTACCGTCTGCGGTAAACGAAAGAGGTCAGTGACGGTATTTTCTTGCGGATCATAACTTGCTAACCAGTGCTGCTGCGCTTTGCTATAACTAAATGTATAGGCAGCTAATGCATGGTTAAATGTCAACGTACGGCCAATATGCTCAGCAACCACTTTTGGCTTCGCTGCAGCAACCTGAGTATATTGTAAAGTATGTGGTTCGCCTAAAATAAACATCACCATATCATCTTTGGCGCCCCAGGCATGATAACCAACTGGCTCTATCCACTCAAAAATACGACTTGGTTTAACATTATCGTCAAACGGATATTGCCATAACTTTTGCTTACCATCCGCCTCGACTACGATAGCTGACAGTGCCTTACCATTAGGTGTTAAAGTCGGCGAGTATTCACTCACAGCAGTATTTGTTAAATTAGTTACTTGCTTATTGGTAAAATCATAAAAAGCTAGATCTGTTTGACTTTGCCCTTCACTTTGCACTTCTTGGGTAAAATAAATACCACCTTTGGTAAGTAAAGGCTGATTATTATAAACATCATTATTAGTGATACGGCTTACTTGTAACCCATATTCTGTGTTAAGTTTAGCAAGTAAAATTTCGCTTTTTGGCATCGCAGCTAAAACGCTATTAGGGGTAACTGCAAGGGTGGCAACAAAACTTAGCCAAGGTAAAGTCAATTTCATATCATTCTCTAATTATTTTTATCGCCCTTATAATAGCGCTATTTTATAGTTATTCCCAAGTCTGTTATTGATATGTCACTTGACCTACCCCCTTACTACGCCTTATAACTACAGAGCTACTTAAAACGAGAAAAATTATGTCAGCTAAACATCCTATTATTGCGATCACTGGTTCATCTGGTGCGGGTACTACCACCACGACAAGTGCTATTAAGCATATATTTCGTAGTCTTAATATTGAGGCCGCATTTATAGAGGGCGACAGTTTTCATCGCTATACTCGTCCTGAGATGGATAAAAAAGTTCGCGAAGCGCAGCAAGAAGGTAAACACATTAGTTACTTTGGTCGTGAAGCTAATGACTTTGCAGCCCTAGAAGGTTTGTTCAGCACCTATGGCGATACTGGAGCAGGTAAATTACGTCGTTATTTGCATACCTTTGACGAAGCCGTGCCATACAATCAACTACCAGGTACCTTTACTCCGTGGCAAGAACTGGAAAGTAGCACCGATATTTTATTCTACGAAGGACTGCATGGCGGTGTTGTCGATGA
Source organism: Pseudoalteromonas sp. 1181_04 (assembly GCF_052850545.1). Taxonomy (NCBI): domain Bacteria; kingdom Pseudomonadati; phylum Pseudomonadota; class Gammaproteobacteria; order Alteromonadales; family Pseudoalteromonadaceae; genus Pseudoalteromonas; species Pseudoalteromonas sp. 1181_04. Next base: position 40,737 of record NZ_VXCS01000018.1, on the reverse strand, counting down.
AGATCATGATGTAGCTAAGCATGTTGATTTACTAATTGGTATGGTGCCTATCATTAACCTTGAGTGGATCCAAAAGTTAATCCGCGACACCTCTGAACGTGGTCACTCTCGCGAAGCTGTTATGGGCTCAATTGTCCGCAGTATGGATGATTACATTAATCACATTACGCCACAGTTCTCACGTACTCACATAAACTTTCAGCGCGTGCCAACCGTTGACACCTCAAACCCATTTAGCGCAAAAGATATTCCGTCCCTTGATGAAAGCTTTGTAGTTATTCGTTTTCGTGGCATAGATGACGTCGATTTTCCGTATTACCTACGTATGATCGAAGGTAGCTTTATGTCGAGGATCAACACCTTAGTGGTCCCTGGTGGAAAAATGGGACTCGCTATGGAGTTAGTATTAACCCCACTTATCAAAGATATTATCCTTAAAAAGCGTGCGCTTGCCGAATTAGCCCCCGTTGATTTGCCTATTTAAGAAATACGCTTGCTGAAATATATAGCTTATGTAAACTGCTGACTTCATCATAAAAGGAGATGTCAGCATGACAGAGCCATTACGCATTCTCGTCGGTTCCAAAAATCCGGTAAAAATAAATGCTGCCCGCAGTATTTTCTCTCTCTATTACCCTAATATGACGATTGATTGTCAAGGAGTTGATGCACCTTCACAAGTACCTGATCAGCCAATAGGTGAAGATGAAACACGAATAGGCGCACAAAATCGTGTCTTGTATTGCCAACAGCATTACCAAGCTGATTTTTATGTTGCAATGGAAGGTGGTGCTGAGCAATTTAGCTACGGCCCCGCTACCTTTGCATTTGTAGTCGTTGCTGATAACCAACAACGTGCTATCGGTCGTAGTAGTAACCTTCCTTTACCCCCAAGCCTGTATAATGCGTTATTGCAAGGCAAAGAACTTGGCGATGTAATGGATAACGCATTTAATACTACCAATATCAAACAGCAAGGCGGTGCTATTGGTTTATTAACTAATCATCATGCCACCCGCGAAAGTACCTATACGCAAGCGCTGACACTCGCTATGGCGCCTTTTCTTCATCCCGCGCTTTACTCTAAGGAAGTTTAATGAAGTACACCCATGTTTTATTTGATGCCGACGAAACCTTATTTAGCTTTAATGCCTATGCAGGCTTAAAAAGAATGTTTGCAGTTTATGGCGTAGATTTTAATGACGCTGATTACAGTCATTATCAAGCAACAAATAAACCGTTGTGGCTTGAGTATCAAAACAATACTATTTCCGCTACTCACCTACAAGTCACTCGATTTAGTGAGTGGGCTAATAAGCTCAATGTTCCAGCTCAACAGCTTAATGATGATTTTTTAACTGCCATGGCTGAGATCTGCGAACCATTACCTGGCGCTATTGAACTGCTAAATAAACTAAAACCGCATGCTAAATTAGGCATTATCACTAATGGTTTTACCCAGCTGCAAGCACGTCGCTTAGAGCATACCGGATTAAAAGAGATGTTTGATTGTTTAGTTATCTCTGAGCAAGTGGGAATTGCAAAACCAGCCGCAGAAATTTTTTATCACACTTTTGAACTGTTAGGTAATCCACCAAAAGAACAGATCTTAATGGTCGGTGATACCGCAAGCAGTGATATCTTAGGTGGCCAAAATGCCGGGATTGATACCTGCTGGCTACAGCATCCCAACACAGTTCTGCCAGAAGGCATTGAACCAACATACCAAGTGACTGAGCTGGTACAGTTACAACAGTTGTTAGGATTGTAAAAAGGCTTAATACCAATCGACTTAAATATTTAACCATTCTAGCGAGCTAAATAAAGCGCTAACTGCGTTATAATTTTTTTAAGTAGAACAACTACATGTCAAAATTTACGCCTTGTTATCACTCCATTTATCTGTCGCTATAAATGGTCAGTAACTTAACACGATTGGTATAACATTAAAAAACTAAACTGCATTATTTAAACAAAAAATGACGCTAGATAGCGTCATTTTTTATAACTGTTTTAAGCGTTTGCGATTAAGCTGTGGCTACTTCTAAACCTGGTGCTGGCATGTATACTGGGGTATCAAATGTTGCCCATTCCCATGCTGACTCAGTCGCCATAATTTTACGAAGTAACTTATTGTTCAGGTCATGGCCTGATTTATAAGCTGTAATTTTTCCTAAAATGTTGTGGCCTGTCATAAACATGTCACCAACACAGTCTAGAATCTTATGCTTAACAAACTCATCGCTATAACGCAGGCCGTTAGGATTAAGTACTTTAAACTCATCCAATACCACGGCGTTATCCATGCTGCCACCTAAAGCTAGGTTATTAGCATGCATATATTCAATGTCTTTCATAAAGCCAAAAGTACGTGCACGGCTGATTTCTTCTGTAAAGCTTTGCGTAGTAATATCTAAACCGATACGTTGGCGGCTTTCATTGATTGCCGGATGATCGAAAGCAATTTCAAAGTCGATATGAAAACCATCATATGGTTCAATCTCGGCCCATTTATCACCTTCTTCAATACGTACTTTTTCTTTAATACGAATAAAGCGCTTAGCCGCATTCTGCTCTGCAATGCCGCCTTTTTGTAACAAATAAATGAATGGTAATGCACTACCATCCATTATTGGTACTTCTGAGCTATCTAATTCAACGATCAAATTATCGATACCCATTGCCGCTACCGCAGCAATAAGGTGCTCAGTCGTAGATAAGCGAACGCCATCTTTGTTAGTTAAACAGGTACATAATTGCGTATCGCCAACGGCTTCAGGTGTTGTTTCAAAATCAACAACCGGATCAAGGTCGACACGACGAAATACTATCCCAGTATTTGCGCTCGCAGGTCGGAGAGTAATAGTGACCTTCTCACCTTTGTGAAGTCCAATTCCTATGGCTTTGACTATCTCTGCAATGGTACGCTGTTTAATCATAGCTTCGCTCACTTATAGTTACAGTTAGACCGCCGATTATATCACATATACGACCAGCTGCCAAATTCGTTCGCTTTTTAAACAAAAACAATTACCTTTTTGCTTAATCTGCTTGTTTTCTTAAAAATGCAGGGATGTCGAAATAATCGCCACCTTCTGATTTATCAGACTTTTTACCGCTATCATTAGTTTTAGATAAACCACTATTGCTTTGCGTTGTCTTGCTCGATTCATGCTTTTCAATCGCTGGAGCAGCAGTCATTTCATCGCCACTACCTTGGCTTGCAAAGCTTGGTACATACATACTGCTAGTTTGGTTTGTTGAACTGCTAACATCAGAACCTGACGCTTTTTTAAAGCCGTTATCGACAATACCAAACTGTGGACGACGATCGCCGCCTAAACCTGTAGCGACTACAGTTACACGTAGTTCATCAGTCATTTCAGGGTCAATAACCGCACCAACCACCACAGTCGCATTTTCAGATGCTAATGCTTTAACGTGATTACCAACAATTTCAAACTCTTCAATTGCGATATCCATACCTGCAGTGATGTTAACTAGGATGCCTTTCGCGCCAGTTAAATCAACGTCTTCAAGTAGTGGGCTTGAGATTGCAGCCTCTGCAGCTTCTTGCGCACGATCAGGACCCGATGCAGACGCTGTGCCCATCATCGCAGTACCCATGGCTGACATTACTGTACGTACGTCGGCGAAATCCACGTTAATCAAACCAGAACGAGTAATTAGTTCCGCAATACCTTGCACGGCACCAAATAATACATCATTTGCTTTAGCGAATGCGTCTAACAGTGTAGTCCCTTTACCTAAAACTTTAAGCAATTTATTGTTAGGAATTGTAATAAGTGAATCTACAATTTCTGACAATTCGTTAATACCTTGTTCAGCCGCTGCTGCGCGCTTTTTGCCTTCAAAGTCAAACGGACGTGTCACTACAGCAACCGTTAAAATACCTAACTCTTTAGCAATTTTGGCAACCACAGGCGCAGCCCCTGTGCCAGTACCACCGCCCATACCCGCTGCGATAAATACCATATCAGCACCTTCAAGGCTGGCACGAATAGTATCGGCGTCTTCTTCTGCTGATTTACGACCTACATCAGGGTTTGCACCCGCACCTAGCCCAGACGTGATCTGAGTACCTAGTTGCACTGTAATATCTGCTGATGAGTTACGTAATGCCTGAGCATCCGTATTAGCGGCAATAAAACGCACGCCTTCAATTTGTTGCTTAACCATGTGCTCAACAGCGTTACCGCCGCCGCCGCCCACGCCTATTACTTTTATGACAGCTTCTTCGCTGTGTTGTTCCATTATATCAAACATGTTTACTCTCCGACTTGAGTATTAAAACTCGCCTTGAAACCACTTCGTTATGCGGTTCCACCAATTATTATCGCCTTCAGGTTTCGATTTTTGTGCATTCATCGATTGCATTGTGCGGCCATATTGTAATAAGCCAACCGCCGTTGCATATGAAGGGTCATCTACATAATCTGTCAAACCAACTATCCCTATAGGTTTGCCTATTCTCACTGGCATCTGGAAAATGTCTTCAGCCACTTCCATCGCGCCAGCCATTTTAGCACTACCGCCAGTAATGACGAGTCCTGCTGCAATTTGGTCTGCTAATCCTGAACGATGAATTTCTTCCATCGCTAATTCAAATAATTCTCTAAAACGTGGCTCAACCACCTCAGATAAGGTATGACGCGACATTAACCGCGCTGGTCGCCCGCCGACACTAGGCACTTCAATAGTTTCTTCGCTGCTGGCCATTTGGCTACTTGCACAGGCATATTGTACCTTGAGTGATTCAGCATGGGATATCGGTGTACGAAATATTTTTGCAATATCGCCAGTAACTTGGTTGCCCGCTACAGGAATAACTGCAGAGTGGCGCAACGCACCATTGATATAAATAGTGATATCCATCGTACCGCCACCGATATCAAGTACCGCAACACCGAGCTCTTTTTCGTCATCGGTTAATACCGAATAACACGACGCTAATGCGGTGAAAATCAGTTGGTCAACTTCAAGACCACAACGCTCAACACATTTTTCAATATTTTTCGCCATATCGTTTGAGCAAGTTATGATGTGAGCACGGGCTTCCATTCGTACACCACTCATACCACGCGGGTTTTTAATCCCTTCTTGCATATCGATACTATATTCTTGCGGCAGTGCATGCAGCATTTTACGTTCGGCTGAAATAGGCACAGAGCGCGCAATATGAATAACATTTTCAATGTCTTCATCAGTCACTTCAGTATTATTAATTGCCACAACACCACTTTCGTTTTGGCACTGAATATGTTTACCTGAGATCCCCAAATACACGGAGCTAATACGGCAATCAGCCATAAGTTCAGCTTCATCGATTGCACGACGAATAGACTCCGACACCAAGTTAAGGTCGTTTACGCCGCCTTTATCCATACCATGGGACACTTGGCTGCCAACCCCAACAATGCTGAGTTTGTTATCTGCGGTGATTTCACCAACCGTGGCCACCACTTTTGAGGTGCCAACGTCTAATCCAATCACTAGGTTTCTTTCTGCTGACTTAGTCATGCCTTACTCTTATTTTGTAATTGCGCTTCTTCCAGGAGCTTCCAGCTCACCGCAAGGCCGGTATCATACCGTAAATCCACTACATCTACTTGTGCATCTGCACGTTTTTCCATCCGCGGGTAAACATCTATAAACCGTTGTACCCGTTTAGCTTTTTCTTTACGCCCTAATTTAAGGCGAATACCGTTATCGAGCCATAACTGCCATGAAAATCGCTCTGACAATGCCAGGCTGGTTAACTTTAAATTATTAACCTTAAGCATTTCATCAAACTGCTTGAAAGCTCCCCATGCTTCAAATTCACTGCCCTCAGGGCCATAAAGTTGTGGCAGCTCGTCACTGAGCTTCGCACTGCTAGCTTGAAACACTTCACCGCTTTGGTTAAGTAATAAATCACTGTTCCACACTGCGACAGCCTGATGCTCTACCACATACACTTGTAATGTATCTGGCCACTGCTTACGTACCGATGCAGTAGCCACCCAAGGTAAGTCTTGCACTAGACGTTGTATGTTTTTCACGTCTAAATCAAAAAAACTCGATAAGTCGGCTTTTTTAATCGCGCTAATAATCGCTTTTTCATCTGTGTATTGAGGTTTCCCCAACACAGCTAAATGCTTTATTTGCGCATCTTTATTTTCTACCAACCACTGTCTAACGCCGCTGGTGATTTGCACCAAACTGAAAACCACGATTAAAAAAAAGCTCACACCTAAAATTAGCGACCAATTTAGTTGCTGTTTTAATTGTTGCGCTTTTTCCAAAAAGGGATGCATATTAAAGCGTTTGCTCCAAAATGCGAACAACTAATTGCTCAAAGCTTGCACCATTTGCTTTAGCAGCCATTGGCACTAACGATTTTTCAGTCATTCCTGGTACTGTGTTTACTTCTAACAAATAAAAGTTACCGTCTGCATCTTGCATTGCATCAACACGACCCCAACCACTGGCACCCACTAGATCAAATGCCGCTAAAGCCATTGCTTGTAAATGCGTGGTATCGCCAGCTGATAAGTCTGCTGGGCAATGATATTGCGTAGTATTTGACTGATACTTTGCTTGGTAATCATAAAAACCATTTGGGGTGGTCATTTCAATCACTGGCTGTACCTCATCGCCTAGTACAGTGATTGTAAATTCGCGCCCGGTTATCCACTGCTCAACCAGTACTTGGCTGTCAAACTTAAACGCTTCAGCTAAAGCAGCTTCAAGCTCTTGCGCATTATTTGCTTGCGCCATACCAATGCTAGAACCTTCGTGCGACGGTTTTACCATCACTTTTTTCAGTTCATTCATTATCGCTGTCGCATCAAAACCACGCTTGCTATCCACCACCGCATAAGGCGCAGTGCTCAAGCCCGCAGATTTAAATAAATGCTTACAACGTATTTTATCCATCGCCAATGCTGAGCCTAATACGTTACTGCCAGTGTATGGCAACCCCATAAACTCAAGTGCACCTTGAATAGTACCGTCTTCACCACCGCGACCATGCAGGGCGATAAATACTCGTTCAATGCCGAGTTCTTTTAATTGCCATAACGGTTGCTCTTTTGGATCAAAGCCAATGGCATCAACGCCCGCATTTTGTAATGCGTTCAATACCGCTTGGCCTGATTTTAGTGATACTTCGCGCTCAGCTGAGTGTCCACCAAACAACACTGCCACTTTGCCAAACTGTGTGTTTAATTGCGTCATACCTTTACCTGCTTAAGTTGCTCAATCGACAGCGATGTCGCCGCGAGTGTTTTTACTAATTGACCAATATTACCAGCACCTTGGGTTATAACTAAATCATTATCTTGTAACGTATCAGCTAATACTCCAGCTAGTTCAGAGCTACTTGCAACATGCAGTGGTTCTTTACCGCGTTGACGTAAGCTGCGACATAAACTTTTACTGTCTGCGCCAATAATTGGCTCTTCACCAGCGCCGTATACATCAAGCAATAATAACTGATCAACATCGGCTAACACTTTTACAAAGTCTTCATATAAATCACGAGTACGAGTAAAGCGATGTGGTTGATAAATCATTACTAAGCGTTTATCAGGCCAGCCTTGGCGAATTGCCGCTATAGTCGCTGCAACTTCTGAAGGGTGATGACCATAATCATCCACCAGCATTACTTTGCCACGTTCGTTTTCAAAATCGCCATAATGCTGAAAACGACGTCCGATACCTTCAAACTGTTGCAATGCTTCTAAAATCGCGTGATCAGCTATTTGTTGATCTTTTGCAACAGCAATCGCTGCAGTGGCGTTCAATGCATTATGTTTACCTGGCATATTTAAATGCACAGTTAAATCATCACCTTGCTTAGTGCGCACTTTAAACTGACTGGTATTTGCCGTTTGGCTAAAATCAGTCATGCGGTAATCGGCGTCGCTTGATTCACCATAAGTGATCACAGGACGGCCAAATCGCGGAATAAGCTCAGCTGCCACTTCTGAATCGATACACACCACAGCAAGGCCATAAAAAGGCAGGTTATGAATGAAGTCCACATAAGTATCTTTCATTTTTTCTAAGCTACCGCCGTAGGTATCCATGTGATCTTCTTCAATATTAGTGATCACCGATACCATAGGTTGCAAATGCAAGAATGACGCATCACTCTCATCAGCTTCAGCAATTAAAAAATCACTTTTACCGACTTTTGCGTTACTACCCGCACTATTAAGTAAACCACCAATAATAAAGGTTGGATCCAGCCCAGCTTGAGCATAAATACTCGCGATCAAACTAGTGGTGGTGGTTTTACCATGAGTACCAGCGATAGCAATACCGTGGCGAAAGCGCATTAGCTCGGCCAACATTTCTGCACGGCGCACAACCGGAATACGTGCCGCCTTAGCAGCAATAATCTCAGGATTAGCTTCATCAATTGCACTTGAAACCACCACTACATTGGCATCTTTAACATTACTTTGATGATGGCCAATAAACACTTCAGCCCCAGCTTGGATCAAACGTTCGGTCATTGCACTATGGGCAATATCAGAGCCAGTAATACGATATCCTTCAAATGCGAGTACTTCGGCAATACCGCCCATTCCTGCGCCACCAATACCAATAAAGTGGATAGTGCTAATTCGGCGCATTGCCGGGCGAGTGCTCTTGTGTGTTGACATTTGTTTCACTTAATTATCTCTTTTTTCTGTTACTTGCAGCGCTGACAAGGGGACACCTGCGGCATCCATACAATGCCATGCGACATTGGCAGTAGCTTCTAGTGTCGCCAATTGCTTAGCATTGCTTGCAAGTTCACTGATTAATGCTGGTTTGGCTAAATACGGGCGTAATAGTTCAACAATACTGTGTTGATTGAACTGCCCCTGTGGCATTAATAATGCCGCATTGCCATCAACTAAAAATTTTGCATTCGCAGTTTGATGATCGTCAACCGCATGCGGAAACGGCACAAACACGGCCATTTTTCCTGCAGCAGCAATCTCACTTACGGTTAACGCCCCCGCGCGGCAAATTACAATATCTGCCCAGCCATAAGCGGTATCCATATCATCAATAAACTCAGCCACCTTAGCTTGTTCAGCACTAAAACCTTGCTGCTGATATGCCTGTGTTACTGAGCCTAAATGACCTTTACCGGTTTGATGCCATGTATTGATCTGAAACTCTTCACTGAGCTGTTTAAATGCTGCTGGCAAAGTTTGGTTTAGCACCTGCGCACCTAACGAGCCACCAACGACCAACACGTTAACCGGACTTGATACTTCCCGCATTGCCACATTTGCTACGCTGGCTCGTACCGGATTACCAACCACGTCACTGTATCCAGAGGCAAATGCTTGCGGAAATGCAGCCAACACTTTATTGGCAAACTTGGCTAAGTACTTATTACTCATACCGGCAACCGCATTTTGCTCATGGATCACCAGTGGTATACCTAAGCTTTTTGCGGCAATGCCAGTCGGCCCAGTAACATAGCCGCCCATTGCTAACACAACATCAGGTTGTTGTTTTTTCAATACTTTGCGTGCTTGTAATATGGCATTAATCACCATAAAAGGGGCTTTTACTAAACGTGCAAGGCCATTGCCACGTACACCTTTAACATTAATAAAATCAATCTCAATATTATGCTTTGGTACAACCTGCGCTTCCATTCGATCAGCAGTGCCAATCCAACTCACTTGCCAACCTTGTTGCCTTAAGTGATCAGCCACAGCTATGCCGGGAAAAATATGCCCGCCAGTACCACCAGCAACAACGACTAATTTTTTATTCATCGCTTGCCTCCACCGGATGTTGCTTGTTTAGTGGCCATTTTGGTTTCAAAATCCACGCGTAATAAAATACCTGCCGCAATAGTCATGATAAGTAAACTTGAGCCACCATAAGATACAAACGGCAAGGTTAAACCTTTGGTTGGCAAAATACCGGCACTCGCCCCCACATTAACCATGGTTTGAAATGCAAACCAAATACCTATTGCGAATGCAAAGTAACCTTCATATTCTTTGCCACATTTAAGTGCTTGCTGACCAATTAACAGTGCTCTAAACACCAAAGTACCAAACACCATTAAAATACTGACGATACCGATAAAACCTAACTCTTCGCCAATCACCGCAAAAATAAAGTCATTATGGGCTTCAGGTAAATATTGCAATTTTTGCACACTATTACCTAAACCTTGGCCAAACCAACCACCTTGGCTATATGCCATCAGCGATTGTACTAACTGGTAGCCTTTACCAAATGGGTCATCCCATGGCTCTAGAAAACCGACCACCCGCGCCATCCGATATGGCTCAACAATAATGAGCAATACGACTAAGCCTACGCCTGTTAATATCAAGGCAAAAAACTGCCATAACTTAGCCCCAGCTAAGAACAATAAGCCTACGGTAGTTACAAACATCACCACCACAGTGCCTAAATCGGGCTGTAATAAAATCAACAATGCGTAAACTGCAAACACTGCGATTGGCTTAGCAAAGCCTTTAATATTTTCTTGAACTTCCTCGCGTTTACGCACTAAGTAACCGGCGATATAACTGAAAAAGAATAATTTAGCCGCTTCAGCAACCTGAAAGCCCACCGGACCTACTGGGATCCAACGTTTTGCGCCATTCACTTCACGCCCAACGATTAACACCACTATCAGTAGCGCCATGCCAAACAGTAATAAGTAAGGATTCGAGCGTTTCCACCAGGTCATTGGTACACAGCAGGTGATCCAAAACAGCACAAAGCCCATCGCCAAAAACATGCTGTGGCGAATAATAATATGATAGGGATTGTTAAATAAGCGATCAGCGGTCGGCATCGACGCACTCGTCACCATCACAAACCCCAAGCCAATTAGCATGATCACACAATATAACAGTGGCACATCGTATAACTGCGCCGAAGGCTTAGGAGTCAGGGTGTCACGAATATTAGCTAAAGCATTCATACTGCCTCCGCTAATACGCATTGACTAAAGTGCTCACCACGTTGCATATAATTGTTATACATATCGATACTGGCACATGCAGGTGCAAGCAACACAATATCGCCCGCAGTGGCAAGTTGCTTGGCAAGCATCACCGCTTGCTGCATATTTTCTGTTAAGTGGCCTTTGTCAGTCAACGCAACCAGTGCTTTGGCATCTTTACCAAAACAAATAAGCGCTTTAACTTGCTGTTGTAAATACGGCTTTAAGCTATCGAGATCGGCGCCTTTGGCATCGCCTCCGGCAATCACTACTAGTTGCTTGGCCTGATCGGCTAAACTTTCTATCGCCGCAATGGTGGCCCCGACATTCGTAGCTTTAGAGTCATTAAAATATTTAACCCCCGCTTGCTCGGCAACAAACTGACAACGATGCGCCAAGCCAGTAAATTGGCTAAAAGCTTGTGCAAACTGACTAGCACTGATATCAAATGGGCTCAATAATGCCATAACCGCTAACGCATTTAGCTGATTATGACGACCAACTACGGCCAAGCTACTAACAGGCAATAGAGCTTTGCCTTGATAACTAAAGTAACTGTCACCTTGATACGTCATTAAACAATAATCCGCATTTTCTAAGCCAAAGCTTAATTGCGGCATTGTTTGTGTATACGTTGCTGGGTCAGTCTTATTTACTACAGCCAGCGCGGCATTAGCATAAATCGTTTGTTTTGAATCAATATAGGCTTGGTAGCTCGGGTAACGATCTAAATGATCTTCCGACACATTAAGTACCGTAGCGCTAACCAGCTTTAAGCTGTGCATCGTATCGAGCTGAAAACTCGATAGCTCTAATACGTAAACATCAAAATCATCAGCTAATAAATCCAGTGCGGCAGTACCAATATTTCCGCCAAGTCCGACCTTATAACCAGCCATTTTCAATACTTCATAAGCCAACGTAACGACAGTCGATTTACCGTTAGAGCCTGTTACAGCCACCACCGGCTTGTCTGTTAAACGGGCAAATAACTCAATATCACCAATCACTTCAACACCCGCTTGCATTGCTTGTGCAACTGCTGGAAGTGTTAAACTTAAACCAGGGCTGATGATGATCATATCGGCGCTTTCAAGCTGTGCAGTTGCTAAATCACCAAACTGCGTCGTTAAATTTGGCGCATGTTGTTGCAACCAATCACAACCGGGCGGTGATTGGCGACTATCAACTACATTAGGCGTTAAACCTTGAGATAATAAAAAACGCACAATGCCCAGACCGGTTACACCGAGTCCGAGCACTGTAATATGTTTGTTTTTCATCTCGTTTAAATACATCATTTACCTGATCTTTAATGTTACTAGGCCAGCTAACACTAGCACGATAGAAATTATCCAAAAACGCACGATAACTCGTGGCTCAGGCCAGCCTTTTAACTCGTAATGATGGTGGATTGGTGCCATTCTAAAAATCCGTTGGCCACGTAATTTATAAGAGCCAACTTGCAAGATAACCGACAGTGCTTCCATCACAAATACACCGCCCATAATGATTAAAATTAACTCTTGGCGAACTAATACAGCAATAATACCCAATGCTCCACCAAGCGCTAATGAACCAACATCACCCATAAATACTTGTGCTGGGTAAGTGTTAAACCATAAAAAGCCTAATCCGGCACCAACAATGGCGGTACATACTACAACCAACTCACTGGCCAATGGTAAATGTGGAATATGCAAGTAAGCAGAGAAATTCACGTTACCTGTTAAGTAAGCAATAATAGCCAGTGCTGCTGCCACTAAAATAGTCGGTACAATGGCCAAACCATCCAAGCCATCGGTCAGATTCACAGCATTTGACGTCCCCACCACGACAAAGTAAGTCATAACTATGTAAAACAAACCTAGCTGCGGTAATACATCTTTAAAAAACGGCACTACTAATGATGTTTCGTTGGCATGATTAGCAGTAAAAAATAATGCGCAGGCAACCACTAAGGCAATCACTGACTGCCAAAAATACTTCCATTTCGCAATCAACCCTTTTGGATCTTTGCGGATCACTTTACGGTAATCATCAACAAAGCCCACAATTCCCAATGAGCCGATCACAAACAAGGTAGCCCATACATATTTATTCGCTAAATCAGCCCACAGCAAAGTACTGGTAAAAATAGACGCTAAAATTAACAAGCCTCCCATGGTTGGGGTGCCTTTTTTCGATAAATGCGACTCCGGGCCATCGTTACGAACCACTTGACCAATTTGCATTCTTTGCAATGCTCGGATCAACTTAGGGCCAAAATATAAAGAAATTAATAGTGCCGTTAAAATACCAAATACAGCGCGAACGGTTAAATACGAGAACACATTAAATGCACTGTAATATTGTGTTAAATACTCGGCCAGCCAAACTAACATTGAGATACTCCATTGCGGCCAGTTTGCTGGCTGTTAACTAAATCTTGTACTAATAATTCCATGCGAGAACTGCGCGATCCCTTCACGACTATGGTGGTTTTTTGTGCTGAGTCAGTTAACTGTGCTTGTAATTGTTGCAACAGTTCCTCGCGGCTTGAAAAATGCCGCTGTGGTTTAGCAAATTCATCACTGGCGTATTGACTCAGTACACCTAAGCTATACAACTCATCAATACCTTGTTGTTTGGCATAGGCGCCAACTTGTTGGTGATAAAGCGCGGCTTCTTCACCAAGTTCTCCCATATCACCTAACGCTAAAATACGCTGACCTTGGAGGTCGCGTAATAAATCAATTGCAGCCTTAACCGATTGCACATTGGCATTATAAGTGTCATCAATCACGGTTAGTGTTTCATTGACTTGAATAATGTTTACTCGGCCTTTTACTTCAGCCATGGTTGCGAGTGCCGTTGCCACAGCCTCAAGACTAACGCCAAATTCACAGGTTAATGCAGCTGCTATAAGGGCGTTTGTAACATTGTGACGACCTGGCAATGCAAGCTTAACGGGTACTCGATGCTGCTTGGTACAAATATAAAAAGACGCCTGAGCTTGCTCATCGAGGCTGACTTCTTCTGCCCATATATCTAGTTTATCAGTGCTTGAAAAACGTTTGACATTGCGCCCTTGTAACTTAGTAAGCCAACCATCACTAAATTCGCTGTCACAGTTAACTAGCGCAATGCCATGCTCTTTCAAACCATCGTAAATTTCACTTTTAGCCGTTGCCACACCCGCAAGAGAGCCAAAACCCTCAATATGCGCAGCTGCCACATTACAAACAACGGCAACATCTGGCTTAGTCATCGCCGTGGTATAGGCAATTTCACCAATATGGTTAGCGCCAAGCTCAATCACCGCATATTTGTGCTGCGGTTCTAGGCGTAACAAGGTTAATGGCACGCCAATGTCATTATTAAAATTACCTTTAGTCGACAGTACTTCACCGTGAGGAGCTAAAATAGCTGCGCACATTTCTTTTACTGTGGTTTTACCGACACTGCCTGTAATTGCGATAGTTTTTGGTGCCACACTGGCCATTACCGCAGCACCAATTTCGCCTAGCGCAATACGCGTATCCGTAACTAAAAACTGTGGAATATCAACGGCAACTTTTTGACTAACAATAGCGGCTATTGCGCCTTTGTCTTTCGCTTGTTGTAAAAACTGATGGCCATCAAAATTAGGGCCTTGTAGCGCTAAAAATACTTCTCCTTCGCATACGGTGCGAGTATCGGTATTAATATTTTTTACTGTTTGATTATCACCTTGATAATCAGTTGCTAGCACATTTGCTAGCCAATCAAAATCCATTGGGATCATAACTGCGATCCTCTTATTTGTTGTTCTTGTGGGTCTAGCTTTTGCTTTTGTTGTAAGTGCTGCTGGACAAATTTACGATCGCAAAAATCTATCCGTTGCGTACCAATTATTTGATAATCTTCATGGCCTTTACCTGCAATAAGCACTACGTCATTGGCATTTGCGTTATCTATTGCAAAGGCAATAGCATGAGCACGGTCAGCTTCTAAGTGCGCACGATCAGGCTGGCTTAAACCAGCAGCAACACCTTTAATGATCTGCCATGGATCTTCGCTACGCGGGTTATCACTGGTAATAATTACTTTATCAGCATTTTGCTCAGCCGCTTGGGCCATCATTGGTCGCTTACCTTTATCACGGTCTCCGCCGCAACCAAATACACAACTTACGCCACCGGGCACATGTTGTTGCAATGCTTGCAATGCTAAAGCTAACGCATCTGGCGTGTGAGCATAATCAACAATACAGGTTGGTTGGTTTGGCGCGCTAAATGCTTGCATGCGTCCAGCAACTGGTTGCAAGCTTGCACAACCCGCTGCCAATTGATCTAATGGGTAACCTAAACCAAGTAAAGTTGCGATTGCAGCCGCTAAATTATATAAATTAAATTCGCCAAACAGCGGACAGGTAATAGCAATATCACCCCAACTTGTCGTAAACTGTGCCGATATACCGGTTTTATGGTAAGAAACATCAGTGAAGTACACAAACTTAGCACCTTTTGGCTGCAAGTTTTTATGGCCATAACACACTAAGTTATTAAAATCGTATTGTTCTAACCATTGCTCTACTTGGTTATCATCTTGATTTAGTACCACCAGCTGCGCGTCAAAATCTCGCATTAGCATTAACTTTGCATCGGCATAACTGGCCATATCACCGTGGTAATCTAAATGATCGCGCGATAAATTGGTAAACACAGCAGCTTTAAAGTGCGTTTTCGCAACACGCCGCTGTACCAAACCATGTGATGACACTTCCATCGCCACCAGTTTGTTATTGTCAGTGGCAAGTTGCGCTAATATTCTTTGTAAATCAACACAAGACGGTGTGGTATTGATTAACTCAGTTAAACTTTCTGGTTGCCCATACCCAAGCGTACCGATAATCGCTGATTGGGTGTCGCAAAACTTAGCTAAATGAGCAATCATCGCAGTGGTAGTTGATTTACCATTGGTGCCAGTAACACCCACCACATCTAATTGTTTACTTGGTTGCTGATAAAAATGACTCGCTAATGCGGGCAATTTCTTATTCAAATCGGAAATTAAATAAAGCGGTTCAAAATCACATTCAAACTCACATAAACGATCAGCAATTACTGCAACTGCACCATTTGCAATCGCTTTATCAATAAATTGTCCGCCATCTAATTGATGACCTTTAATTGCTACAAAGACATCCCCAGGGGTGACATCTCGACTATCCAAACGCAAGTGCTTTACTAGTAAGCTTGTTGCTGCTACTTCTATTTGTTGTAAAATTATTTTTAAATCACGCATCATCATCTATGCCCTTCACGTAGGCAACCGAGCCTTTGTCTGGTGCCACGTTTAAAATTCTTAACGCATTGGAGATTATTTCTGCAAACACTGGTCCTGCAGTTGCACCGCCATAATAAACATCTCCACCGGGCTCATTGATCATTACAACAACAGCTAAACGTGGATTACTCGCAGGTGCTATACCTGTAAAGTAACCAACATACTCATCACCATAACCACCTGCAGCGGCTTTTTTAGAGGTACCCGTTTTACCCGCAGCACGATAACCATCAACTTTTATGCGGCTCGCTGTACCACCTTCTTCAAAAACGCTTTCCATCATATGCACAACCGCTTCAACATCTTTTTGTTGAAAAATACGCTCGCCTTCAGGGATTGAATCTTGCTTGAGGATGGTCAATGGTCTATTGATCCCGCCGGCACCTAACATGGCATAAAAACGCGCCATTTGTGCGGTGCTTACAGCAACGTTATAGCCAAAAGAAAGTGCTGCAATTTCATGGTCAGACCAACGTCGATTCGGATAAAACAAGCCACTACTTTCACCAACCATGCCGGTGCCGGTATCAGAACCAAAGCCAACTTTTTGGAACAAGCCAACAAAGTAATCCTTCGGTACATCTTGCGTTATTTTTGTCACCCCCATGTTACTGGAGTACTTTAAAATCTCACGTAAGGTCATTTCACCATGGTTACGCGAGTCTGTAACTAACGTACCACCGATGCGCATCCAGCCTGGGTAAGTATCAATTTTATCATCCGGTTGGATTGAGCCGTAGTCTAACCCAGCTAATATGGCTAGAGGCTTAACGGTTGAACCTGGTTCGAACAAATCAGTGATCGCTCGGTTACGACGTTTATGTGGCGCTGCATCATTTAAATTATTTGGATTAAAAGACGGGCTGTTAACCATCGCTAACACTTCACCAGTTCTCACATCGACCACCATCGCAGAGCCAGACGTTGCTTTGTAGGTCAGCACGGCTGATTTAACCGCTTTATAGGCTATCGCTTGAATACGCTGATCAATACTAAGTTGGATGTTTTCGGGTTCAATCCGTTCACGTTCATCAAGCACTTCAACTTCACGACCCTGTGCATCTTTACGAATTGTGCGACGACCTTCAACGCCAGTTAATGCGTTTTCGTAAAGCTTCTCTATACCTTCGATACCTTTACCATCAATATTGGTAAAACCAAGCACATGTGCGGTGACTTCTCCTGCAGGGTAATAGCGTTTTGATTCATCTAATAAATGAATACCAGGCAGACGTAAATCGCCAATATAATTGGCAACGGCAGGGGTTACTTGGCGTTTTAGATAAACAAAGCGGCGACTGGCATCATCCCGCAAGCGACCATTAATTTTTTTCGGTTCAATACGCAGTACATCGGCAAGCTCACGCCAACGTAAATCATTTTTGTAGTACAGCGCAATACGTTGTTCAAGTAGCGCGGTATTTTCTGCAAGGGCATTCTCATCTTCGCCATTTTTGCGCGCTTGCTTGAGCACTTTAGCACGCAGTGATTTATGTAATGCTTTAGGATCCGCATATACACTTACAACCGGCACACTAACAGCAAGTTCTTTGCCATTACGGTCAAAAATCATCCCGCGTTGCACATGCAACTTTTCCACGCGCACGGTACGTTTATTACTTTCTGAACGGGCTTTATCAGGCTCAATAACTTGCAAATAAGCAGCACGAGATACTAAAGTCACAAAAACCAGCAGCACCACAGAGCACACCAGCATAAAACGCCATGTGATCAAACTATTTACTGGTTTTTTTCCTCTACTTCTCATGGCAGTACTATCACCTGTTCGTCTTGGCTTGTGGACCGTTTCATTTGCAGTTGCTCAATAGCAATTTCTTCAATGCGCGCATGTTGCGAATAAAACTCTTCTTCAACTAATAGATAACGCCATTCTAAATCGAGTTCATCTCGCTGTTGTAACAGCTGATCTTGTTCAATCAGCTCTTGGCGAGCAAAGTGAGTGACCTGCACCACACTCAAACTAGATGCGAATATCACAACCAGTAAGGCCGAGGTTAACTTGTTTGCTCCTAGGCCTTTGATTATTTCTAAAAATAAATTGGGTTGTCGATGATTCGCTTTTGGCTTCATCCCAATCTCTGTGCCACCCTAAGTACTGAACTGCGTGAACGTGGGTTACGGTCAACTTCAGCTTGGCTTGGCTTAATAGCTTTACCCACTGCTTTTAACGTCAGATTTTGATTTATTTGTGCATCAGTTAAAGGCAGACCTCTGGGTAACGCCGCTCCCTTACTCTGTTTTTTAATAAACTGTTTAACAATACGGTCTTCTAGTGAATGAAACGAAATCACCACTAATCGGCCACCGGGCTTTAATACACCCAACGCAGCTTGTAATGCCGTTTGAATCTCTTCCAATTCACTGTTGATATAAATACGAATAGCTTGGAAAGTACGCGTCGCAGGGTGTTTGAACTTATCCTTTACTGGCACTGCTTCGTCAACTAAATCAGCAAGTTGCTTAGTTGTTGTAATCGGCGTATGAGCGCGCACTTCAAGTACTTTATGTGCAATACGACGACCAAACTTTTCTTCACCATAAGTTTTGATCACATGAACAATGTCTTCCAGCTCAGCTTCGGCTAACCACTGCGCAGCACTGCGGCCGCTAGTAGGATCCATACGCATATCAAGCGGGCCATCTTTCATAAAACTAAAACCACGTTCAGCATCGTCTAGTTGTGGTGATGACACACCGATATCTAATAAAATACCATCTACTTTTCCTAATAGATCGTTTTGCTCTGCTACTTCGTATAGGTTAGAAAAGCGAGTATGGGCAATGGCAAAACGGCTATCGTCGGCAAACTTTTCGGCAGACTTGATCGCTTGTGGATCTTGATCAATGGCCTGTAATCGGCCATGTTCACCAAGGCGCGCCAAGATTTGTCCAGAATGTCCGCCACGGCCAAATGTACCATCCATATAAATACCGTCTGGCTTAATTGCTAGACCTTCGATGGTTTCGTCCATTAGTACGGAAATATGTTCAAATTGCGCTGTCATTAGCTATTGTTTGCCTTTTTATTGTGTGATCAGAGCGAAAAATTATCTAAGTCTGGGGTTGATTCAAACTCACCGAGTCGTTCAATTTCGGTATCTTGGCGCATTTGTTCATGCCAACGTTCTTCATCCCAGATCTCAAATTTATTCATCAAACCGACCAACATGATTTTTTTGCCTAAATCAGCATGAGACCGTAACGACGGTGCCAGCAATATTCGGCCATTTTTATCTAATTGGTATTCTGTTGCATTACCTAACAACATCCGTTGCATGCGTCGAGCGCGTGGATTCATATTGGAAATTTTAGCTAAGCGATCTTCTATATCCTGCCATTGCGCCAGTGGATACAACCACAAGCAAGGCTCGTTCAGTGCGACAGTACAGATCACCGTCCCCTGATCTTCAGACAACAGCGAGTCTCGGTACTTAGTCGGTACCGCAAATCGTCCTTTGTCATCCAAACTCAGTGAACTCGCACCACGGAACATAAAAAGCCTACTTTAAAAGTTTGTAATTAATCTGTTTTGATTAATTTGATCCAATTTGATCCACTAAATACCACTTTTTACCACAGTGCTCCAGTTTAGGGCTTGACAAGCTATTTTGTCAAGTCAGCAGAAACCTATAATGGTGTGTTAAAGCCAGAAAAAATAAGGCCTAGCGCGAAGCTACTGAATTACGTGGGAAAAAGTGGATAACATCAAAAAAAATATTTTATTCTGAGATAAAACAAAATAAATAGACTTAAATGATTAATGAATAATCAATGAACAGTTACAAAATATTAGTAGCGAATTGCTGCTTAATAGATCTTGTAAAATTTACGCGATCTTTTTGCAATAGTTACTTTAAACGCTGTTATTTCAAACAAAGCGATTCACAAGATAAAAAACAAACCATTGATTTTTAAGAATTTAAATAAGATCGTAGAAGTGGTACGAAGGCTGCAACAAGTATTACACAATCTAGTTTTATATTTAAGGAACGATTACTATGACTACTTCAACATCAAGTTCAAATTCAGCTGCAAAAACCAGTAAAAAAGTTGATGATATTGCTGCTCACACTGAATCACCATTAACAGACAAAGCAACCTCAGCGGCTCATCTTGCTGTTGATTCGCTGTCTTCAAAGGCTGCAACAGCAGAACAAAGTATTCGTCATGGTGCTTCAAGTTCAGCTGAAACACTCACTGAAAAGCAAAAAATTGCGCGTGAAAAACTGTCTGAATACAGTGGTAAAACTCGTCAATTAGCCTCTGAAAACCCGCTTGCTACAGCTGGTCTTGCGTTTGCTGCTGGTATGCTAGTGACAGCACTATTTCGCCGTAGCAAGTAAGCAATTATGCAACCACATACCGATCCTAAAGATAAACAGCATCAAGCCGCTGATCCTGCACCGCAAAGTGCTGATCAGTGGCAAGATCATCTTGCTAAATTATCTCAATATGGTGAGCAACTTTATCAAGACTATCGCCAACAGGCTGGTATTTGCAAAGAATTAGCGAGTGCCGAGTGGCGACTATCAACTCGCTCTTTGGCATTGACTATTATTTTGCTGGTAAGTTTTGCCGGTGGTTTAGTATTGTTGTGGGCCGGTTTGCTGATCACACTTGGCTTTGCGGTTTTTGCCTTTAGTCAATCAATATGGCTCAGTGCTGTATGTCTAATTGGCTTACAATTGCTTTGTTTAATGTGGCTGTGGAAAAACATTGGTTATATCAGCAGCAAAATTGGCTTTGATAAAACTGCGCACAGCATTAAACAATTACTCAATATAAATAGGGGTGAATAATGCTAATTGATTATTTTATTAAGAAACCAAATCATAAAGTTCGTCACTTAAGTCAAAAAATGAATAGCATCAATGCGTTAAAACAGCAACATCATCAAGCTTTCAACTACCGACTTAAACGCTTTGCAGTATCGAATGTCGGTATTGCCAGTGCCTTTACGGCAGGTGCAGGCTATCAAGCGCTAAATGGTCATAGCCAAAATTCAGCCAATAAAATAAAGCTAAGTCAATTTAGCTGGTTGTTACGTTTGCTATAAATCCTCATAGATACTGAGCTTTGCTCAGCACAATCTTACTCTTCAGAGCTATTACTTTGGTCTTTATTAGATAAACCGCAATTAACCTTATATTATATATGGTTATTTTCAACTTAATTGGCTACAATTTTATGCCAAAGCCCAGTATGAAGAGTATTGTTATTTTTTCCTCATCGTTACAACATCGACTTTATCGGTTATTTATATTACTGAGTTTACCCGGCATTTTGGTGATCTTATTTAGCCTTTGGCATGCCAAAGAAACCGCACGCCAAGAAAGTCGGCTGCAGGCATTAACGGTTGCCGAACAGCTTGTTGAGCAGCAGACTGAGCTACTCAAAAAAATTAAGACATTTACCACTCAACTTGCTGACTTAAAAGATTTTGCCGCGCCACTACAAACCGGCTGCCCTTATTACTTAGCTAAAATACAAAAACTTCAACCTGAAATTGCAAATATTGGTATCGTCAACATGCAAGGCGACGCGGTGTGTTTATCGCAAGGACGCAAAGAAAATATTAATATTGCCGATCGTGAATACTTTAAAAATGCTGTGGCAACTAAAAGCTTTGCCATTGGCTATTTTCAAAAAGATCGCAGTATCAATTCCCTCAGTTTCAATTTTGCTTATCCACTTATTGATCAGCAGCAACAAGTATATGGGGCAGTAGTAACGGTTGTCACATTAGATTGGTGGAGCCAGATACTTGCCAACTCTCACTTACCCGAAGATGCCATTGCTGTTATAACCGACAACAACGGTCGCATTATTGCAAATTACCCTAACGATCCATCGCTGTTTGGCGAAAATATTAACGCCTATGGATTTAGCTCTGAACTACCAATGCTCAATAGCACAATTGAATTGCAAGGTATTAATCACATTTTACACAGTAAAACCATGTATACCGATGAAACTAAAAATAGCCTAAATGTCTATGTTGTCATGCCATTTAATAACGCAATTCAAGCTGCCAACCAACTATTTTTTATCACATTAGCTGCATTTACATTGATGATTATTGGCCTCTCTATATTTGCTCATAGCCAATTAAAGCGCAACGTATTAACGCCCATAGCACAACTCACTCTGACGATTAAAGAGCTTGCGCAAGGGTTATTACCAAAACAGTTTTCTTTAAATAGCCCAGAGCTGAATACTCTCTATCAACATTTTAAAGCGATGGCGCAAACACGTCTGACGGCAGAAGCGAGTGTCAAACGCCAACATGACGAATTAAGTAGTTTATTAAACGCTTTGCCTGATACCTACATTCGGATCAATGTTCACGGTGATGTACTGAACTTAGGTGGGCAAATTTCACAGTTAAATTTACCTGTGTATACACGTTCAAAGTTACACCTTCGCGAGCTACTTGGTGAAGAAAAAAGTAAACAGTTACTTCAGCATTTGCCCTGCAAAAATAAAACTAGCCAATTTGAATTAACAATCAATAACAGCGAAGTTGAGCAAGTATTTGAAGCGCGGATCAGTGCCAAGCTTAATAGCAACGAGTACACCATCGTATTGCAAGATATTAGCCAGCGAAAGAACGCTGAAAAAGCCTCTCATCTGGCATCATTGGTCTACTCAAATAGCAGTGAAGGAATGGCTATTACCGATCCAAACGGCATTATCTTAGATGTTAACCCGGCTTTTTGTGAAGTAACCCAATACAGTAAAAATGAAATCCTGGGCAATACCACCGCTATCTTAGCTTCAGGCAAGCACAGCAAAGCGTTTTATCAAGAAATGTGGCTGCAATTACAAGAGACTGGCCGTTGGCAAGGTGAAATAATTAACCGTCGTAAAGATGGCGAGTTATTCACAGAGTGGCTTACTATCGATACTGTATACAATGAACATTCTGAAGCGCAGCGCAGAGTCGCGATTTTTACCGATATTACCGCTAAAAAAGCAGCCGAAGATCTGATATGGCATCAAACTCACTTTGATCATTTAACCAATCTACCTAATCGAATTGAGCTTAAAGAGCGCTTAAATCAGCGCCTCAACAACGACTTAAATCCTAATGAGCCACTGGTGATCATGCTACTTGATCTTGATCATTTCAAAGACATAAATGACACCTTAGGCCATTTTTATGGTGACGAATTACTTAAGTTGATCGCAATTCGTTTGCAACAAGAAATTGTTGATATTGAGTTTATTGCACGTATTGGTGGCGACGAATTTGTCATTGTGCATGCCAAGCTAGTCACTGAAGAACACATTAAAAAAGTAGCCAACGATATCCTCAATGCCATGACAAAAGCATTTATACTCGAAGGCGAAGAACTACACATAGCAACCAGCATCGGCATCGCTATTGCACCAATCGATGGCGATAGCTCAGAGCTGTTATTAAAAGCCGCCGACCAAGCCATGTATAAAGCTAAACAAAGTGGTCGTAACTGTTTTGAGTTTTTCAATCACAACTTACGCGAGCAAGCACAAGCGCGTATGGATTTACTCAAAAATATGCGCTATGGCATTGAACAAAAACAATTTGATCTTTATTACCAAGCAATCGTTAACCTAGATTCTGGGCACATTCATAAAGCAGAAGCACTATTGCGCTGGCGCCACCCGACACGCGGCGTAATTAGTCCCGCAGAGTTTATACCTTTGGCCGAAGAGTCTAGATATATCAACCCATTAGGACAATTTGTATTTACTCGCGCATTACAAACGCTAACGGTTTTACGAGCCCAGGTTGATGCCAACTTTCAACTTAGTATTAATGTCTCGCCAGTGCAATTTAGTTGCCTTGATAGCGGTATTGATCAGTGGCCAGCCTTGCTAAAAGCCGCCAATTTACCACCGAGTGCAATTGTTAGCGAGATCACCGAAGGGTTAATGATCGCACCAGAGCAACTCACTCAACAACGCCTGAAAGCGCTGGTAAAATCCGGTATGGAACTCGCTTTAGATGACTTTGGCACAGGCTATTCATCGCTTGCCTACTTGCAACAAATGGACGCAGATTATTTAAAAATTGATAAATGTTTTGTTGATAACATTCAAGCCGACAATCAAGATCTGGCGTTATGCAAAGCAATCATCACTATGGCACATCAATTTGGTTTAAAAGTGATTGCCGAAGGCATTGAAACACCAGAGCAGCAGCAATTATTACTTGGTATAGGGTGTGATTATGGCCAAGGCTATTTGTTTGCAAAGCCATTACCCGAGCAGGAATTTTTAGCACTGGTAAGCAACCAATCCACAACAGCTACCTAAATATTGCTGATCCAGCACACACTATGCACTGAAAATTTAGCTAGCTATTGTTTAATAAATAACGAACTGATACGTTACCAAACAGATTTTATTAAATTAACTGTTAGCCGTGATTTCAAAATTACCTCGTTGGGTAGAATATGGATCGTTTTTACTTGCGCTTGTTGCTGGGCTTGTTAATTCGATAGGGTTACTAGGGTTCAAACATCAATCAATTTCACATCTATCAGGCACTGCAACACTCCTTGGCACAAGCCTTGTTACCTCCCCCGTTACTGATGTATTACACTTAGCTCTTATCCTACTGAGTTTTTTGGCTGGTGCGGCGATCTCCGGCGCTTTTTTGCAAAGTGGTGCATTAAAACTCGGCCATAACTACAGCAGCTTGCTGTTATTTGAAGCCATGCTGTTAGCAAGCTCAGTGTATTTTTTATCGAATGACTCTGTAAACGGGCACTATTTAGCATCCGCAGCCTGCGGCTTACAAAACGCGTTAGCCACCACTTACAGCGGCGCAGTTATTCGCACCACCCATGTTACCGGTATCTTTACTGATCTAGGGCTAATGCTTGGCGCTAAATTAAGAGGCGAACCCTTTGATAAACGCAAAGCACTGTTGTTTTTACTGATCATCTCAGGATTCATTTGCGGTGGCACATTAGGTGCTTATGCATTCCAGTTTTATAAATTTAATGCCCTCTTTATCCCCGCAACCATCTGTCTAGTATTAGCCGTTAGCTACTCAGTGTTTAAAGCGATTAATAGTAAAAAGACTTAGCCCTTTGCACAGTTAACACCACTTTTGCAGTACATCATTGCTACAAACCTACATCAACGTTCATCTCAAGAATCGATAGGTAATTTCACTAGGAATAATTCTTAGACATAATAAATTGATTTAGATGTATAATTCCTGAAAATGGAGGGATTTATGCGGATTGGTATCATTGAAGATCATCAGTTAGTTCGAGATAGTTTTAAAAAACTACTTGAGCTCGAGTTAAACTGGCAAGTAACAATTGAAGCTTGCTCAGTGAACGAAGCAAAGTTAGCAGTAAATATTGACCAGCCAGATGTCTTTATCGTTGATATTTCAATGCACGAAGGTGAGACTGGCCTGACTTTTCTATCATACTTAAATGAGCATTACCCAGAAATAAAAACCATTGTAGCTTCTATGCATGACCATGAACCGTACGTCAGTAATGCAATACAACTCGGGGCGCTTGGTTATGTGTCTAAGCGCTCAGCTTCAGACGCTATGATTGATGCGGTAAAAACAGTAATGCGCGGCCATCGCTACATCAGTGAAGACGTTAACTTCAACTACACCTGTGTTTCTGATAAAAAAGACCTTTTAACAAATAGAGAAATCGAGGCTCTACCACTTTTTGCCAAAGGCTTAAATGCCAAACAGGTTGCTCAACAGCTCGGCATGATGCCGAAAACCGCTCACGTACATAAAACAAATATTTGTAATAAACTAAACGCAACAACTTCATTTGAACTATTAAAAGTTGCCATTGATATCGGGGTTATTCAACTTAATGAGTTGGCCTAGGCTTACCATTGCCACACCTTCCACTACAAACATAGTACTAGGGGCAGCTAAGCAATGCGCGGTTTGCGTTGCTTATTTAATCGCGCTGTGTGCCTCTACATGGGTTAGTAACCATCTAGAAACCGTCCCACAAAGTAGTGCTATATTTCTCCCTGCAGGTATTAAACTGGCTTTTGTTATTATGTTCCCAACACGCTATTGGCCAATAATATGGTTAGCATCACGACTCTATGCAGCGTATTTAGGTTCTTTTTATACCCAGCAATGGCATTTAAATTTATTGCATGGTGCGTGGCAAGAGGCTATCTATTTAGCCATTGTCTTCGCTTTTAAGTATAGCCGTTGGCCACCAACGATTAAAGATAGTAAAGGTGTGCTTTCGCTTATTTTACTAGCAAGCTTAGCGGCAGCATCAAAATGGTTTTTGTTTGCCAGCTCTTTTGAGTTCACAACTTGGTTAGAAGGTAAACAACTACTGCAATATCAGTTAAATATGACTTTAGGTGATTTGACTGGCAGCTTGTTTATCGCACCTTTTATTATTTTGTGTGCTAACAGTTATCGCCGAGCCTTTAGCCTAGAGGGCGGAGTTAAACTAATTATCACAGTCACTGTCTTTACCCTATTAATGCTGTCGATTTATCTGCTGCGCCCTGATATCTACTCACTATTACGCTTGGCTTCCCTACTACCAATTATTTGGTTTTCATATCACTTTGGTATTACAGGCGCTATATTTGGCGCAGCAGCAGCAAATGGCTTAATAATATTAGAAGCAAGCATCACACAAGATGCAACTAATACTTATATTAGCCAATTGTTTATTCTGACCAATGCCGCAACGAGTTTATTACTCGGTGCGGCAGCAGCAGAGCTGCGACAAAAAAATAATATGCTAACACTGACAAACATTGAACTTAGAACGCAATTAGAAAAAAACCAACAACTGGCTATCAAAATGGTGAATGTACAAGAAAGTGAGAGAAAGCATTTATCACAAGAGCTTCATGATGAATTAGGGCAAAACCTGACTGCATTTAAAACCGATCTTGCCGTTTTAACCAGTATGACGGATCAAAGCGTCAGCGCGATTGTGACTACGTTAAAACAAAATGCTAATTCAATGTATGATTCAGTCTATCACCTGATGCATTATCTGCGTCCGCGTGAGCTTGATGAATTAGGCTTAGCAAAAGCACTTTCACAAGGGAAGTTTAAAAGCTTGATGCATAAAGAAAAAGTTAGGTATATAACACATTTATGCATAAACGAAGCAATTAGAGATGAACATCAAATTGCGATCTATCGAATTTGCCAAGAAGCAATCACCAATTGCATCAAGCACAGCTGCGCATCTGAGTTGGTAATTAGTTTAGATTCCAACTCGGATCTGATCACGTTAATTATTCAGGATAATGGCAATGTCGCGACAACCGCCTCACACTCTGGTGGTTATGGTCTCGCTTTCATTGATGAACGCGTGACTGCTCTTGGCGGCCAATGCTCATTCTCAAACGAGCAAGGCTTCACCATTAATGCAACATTCCCCATATCAGCTGATGAACAAGTCCGCTAGCGAATATAAACTTGCTTGGAATAAAACTTTTTCCTTAACTGTATCGCCTCATTATCGTTAGCAGGTACTTGCACTTCAGCTTGATTACCGACTAACTGTAATAGCAATCCTTGAGCAATTTCCTTATCCCCGACTTTTGATTTTATAACCACTTTTTTGCCAATAGCACCTTGCAGCCGAGGCTTAGGAAAAGTGACTTTATTGATTGGCTTTAAGCCTTCATAATTAGTGAAAAGATCAACGCAGTGCTGTTTTGCCGCAAGTATCAAATCGTCTTTAGACTTCACAATATCGACATTATTCAAAAAGTGAATAAGTGCACTATTACGCCGATCAAACTCACTGGGCACATCCTGTATATTAAGCGCTGATGCCCATTTACGGAGCACTAAATATTTTCCTAGTTTGAGCCGCGTCAAGCTGGTTGATGCCCCCGTCATCTTGCTATACCACTCGATGCGGTAGCATGATGAACCTAAGCTATGTAATAGCACCGTTGTATTGCCAAACTCCCTTGTACTGCCCTCGATCACGCTCATTCTAATTCCCTAAACTAGCAATAAAGCAATAGGTTAGGCGCTAATGAAAGAGGTTAATATCATCGTTTTTCTTATTACGACTAAGAAAATGGCTTATAGCATTTATGCCTAGTTTGGATTTAGAACGTATATTTCAAGCACAAAAAAGCCCGCAGCGTTAACTGCGGGCTTTTTTGTTGAATGAGTGAGTCAGCCGTATAAGTTAACAGACTGAAAAATAATTAAGATAATGCGCTAAAAGCAATAAATTTAAATTAAATATATTAGGGGAGATTACTTTTCCATATTTATCAATTAATTAAAACTAATAGTAGGTGGAGGTGGGGGCGGGAAGTATTCACCCACAAAAAAATGCGTTCCTGATACAAACCCACAGTGTGTCGGAAACTTCTTATAATGTGAAGTATTCTTGCTCCATCTTAAAGCAGAATAGCCACCCATAATTCTGTGACCAACCCACCTTTCATCAATCAATTTATAGCCACTTGGTTTGTTTAATAGTAATAAGCTCCCCATAAACTGTAACCACTGTTCATGATTCAACAGTTTATTTCCATATGCGTGGTAAGAGCGACCACTAGAAAATATATTAAAGCCCATGCCCCAATAAGTACATAACTCTTTAAGAACACCAGATGCAGAAGGTTCTGCACCTTTAGAACCAAAGTCGATCATTGGTAAGTGCATTAATACTGAGTTTAAATATAATTTTGAGTGAAGAGCCAGTTCGTAATCAGGAGCAAGATTTATTAACTCTATTAATAAATTGCTTTCATTAAGATCTGAGGCCAGTATGGAGAACTCTTGCCGCTCATCTTTAAAAGATTGTGGCTCATAACGATATCTACTCAAATTTAACTTAATAGAACTATTCAAGTAGCTGTTAAGAACCTCTTTCACCCAACAAATTGGGTGACGATTTAGCTTCATCCGTTGAGTAGCTCCATTATGATCATTTATAGACATTTATACCCTTCACCATTTGAAAAAATTCCATTGAATACTGATCAGTCATTCCTGATACAAAATCAATAATTAAATGTAACCGCAGTTTCCACTCAACTTCATTGTTTAGAGCATTAAAGGTTTCTTTAAATTTATCAGAAGCACTAACATTCTGCTTTCTACAATCTGATTCAAATTTAAGGATAGATGATTCTAAAACAGCTGCTTTATAGGCATTTAAATGTTTCTCTGGTAATCGATTGAATAATCTCCTTTGTCTATGAAGTGATTCCTTCTTAATTCCTTTGAAATCATTGGTTAACAAGTGTATAAAATGCTCTTTTTTAAGTTTAAGAATACATTCAAACTCCTCAAGTATTCCTAAAATAATTTTAAAACCAGACAATTCCATACACTCAGCTTCTTCTGAGGTAAATAGGAAGTCACCGGTATAGACCTTGAGCACTTTTAGTAGGTCATAGCTTAAAGTACCTTCGCAGACTAATTCTTCTTTCTCGTCAAAACCACATATGCTTTCATAGTTACTGACATACTTTTCAGCCACTGAATCAACTAAGAAGTTAGACAGCTTTGTTTTAAAACTCAAAAATATACCTATTGAGTCCCCTTTACTTCCATTTAGCTTACCTATCAATTCGTTACAAATATGTGGGTGCTGATGCTTTTCAGCAACTTCATTTAGCCCACGGATCACTTCCTTTTTAAAGTGATCCATATTAATAATTTTCTTTTCTATTCCATCTTCAATATCGCTTATACAATAAGAAATATCATCGGATGCCTCCATCAAAAAGCCCAGCGGATGCCTGCTGTTTTCTGGCATTTCAAGAGCCTTCCAAGCTGATTTAATCACTTTTTCTTCTGTGCTAAAATAGCCAATTTTCTTGCTAAAAGGAGAACTATCATTTGCTGCCTTCTCAGTTGAAGTATATGTGTATTTTAAAAAGGCCACTAACTGAGTATAGGTTAAATTTAAACCATAAAAACCATCATCTCCTTGAAGCTTTGTAATAATCCTAAAACCTTGCGGATTACCGTCAAAATGAGTTAGGTCTAATGTTAATGATTTTCTTACTTCCGCATCATCAAAAAGCACATTAAGCCATTCTTTTTGAGCTAAAGAACCTGCCCACTCAGATACCGCTGCCTCACCAAAGTGACCAAAAGGAGGGTTTCCAATATCATGCATTAAACAAGCTGTTTCTACGATATTTGATAATGAGAGGCTATTATTTTCCCAATACTTTTTTATCTCATCTGATTTGTCTGAAACAGCTATCTTTTCTAAAACTTTGGCAACTATATATCTTCCGATATGAGAAACCTCAATAGAGTGAGTCAACCTAGAGCGGACTGATGAGTTACTTTCTAAGGAAAAAACTTGAGCTTTCTGTTGAAGTCTTCTAAAAGCAGCGGAGTAAATTAACCTGGCGCGATCACTTTGAGTTGAGGCAAGAAGTGAATCATGGTCAGCTGTTGAGAGTCTATGTCTTCCAATTGAATTTAAATTTTCCATTTTATCTACTTATTATAATTAAAATAACCATTCACTAATTTTAATTAGCATACATAAATTGATCTCGGATTAACATTCAAAAAATTAAGTATTAAGAATCAATTTTTGGTGCAAAGTATTGGATGCTACATCCACATAATAGTATTTGATATCAGTTTTTACCTAGAACCTAGCTAACCTGACTGTCCTCTGTTCTACAAATACAAAAAAGCCCGCAGCGTTAACTGCGAGCTTTTTTATTGAATGAGTGAGTCAGCCGTATAAGCCGGGTTCTGTCCTTTCCGAAGAAAGTGATAATCATTCGTCTAGGCCATAAATCGCTCTATGGCTCAAGCAACCTACCCGGTTCTCACGTGGGCCACGCGTTCATTATTTAAAATGATAGAACCCTATTTGGTCTTGCTCCGGGTGGAGTTTACCTTGCAACCAACTATTGCTAGTGGCCCGGTGCGCTCTTACCGCACCCTTTCACCCTTACCAATCCGAAGATTGGCGGTCTCCTCTCTGCTGCACTTGTCGTAGGCTCACGCCCCCCAGCCGTTAGCTGGCACCCTGCCCTATGGAGCCCGGACTTTCCTCCCCCTGCGCATTTTCGTTGCAGGCAGCGATCATCTTGGCTGACTCGGCGCGCAGTATACCTGAGCTGGATTGTATGTGCAGTAAAGATTTAGCCTTTTTCGTCAATAATTGTTTTATAAAGGGCATTTTTCTTCATGCCAAAATAATCGGCCACTATACCGCAGGCTTTTTTCATTGGCATTTCATTCTCAAGTAACGCCAACATTTTACGTGCTTCTGGCGGAATATCATCAACCTGCTTTGGATTACCAGGCAACATTAGCACTATTTCGCCGCGCTGTTTGGTTGGATCGTCGGTTAAAAACTGTTTAAGTTCACTGACTGTACCATTAAAAAATGTTTCAAAGGTTTTGGTCAACTCTTTGGCAAACACCACTTGTTGCTCACTACCAAGCGCTATCTCAAGATCATCTAAACTTGCCATGATGCGATGAGTACTTTCGTACATAATGCTGGTTATATTGGAATTAACCGCTTCAATAAAAAAGTCTTGGCGAGCTTTGCTTTTTGCAGGGGTAAAACCAATAAACTGAAAACGATCTGTTGGTAAACCTGAACAACATACCGCAGTAATTGCGGCGCAAGCCCCCGGTATAGGCGTGACATGTGCGCCTTGCTCTCGGCATAAATTAACAACCGCATAACCAGGGTCACTAATTAGCGGCGTGCCTGCATCCGAAACTAGTGCTATATTTAAACCTTGATTAAGTTGATCAATAATTTGTTGCGCTTTTTGCTTTTCATTATGGTCGTGCAAAGCAAAGGTTTTTGCCTTAATGCCAAAGTGACTTAGCAACTTACCGGTATGGCGCGTGTCTTCAGCAGCGATTAAGTCAACTTGCGATAAAGTCGCGATTGCACGCTGACTTAAGTCGTCATAATTGCCGATTGGGGTGGCTACAATGTAAAGAGTGCCGATTTTCTGTGAATTCTCCTCATTTAACATTGAGGTCTCCTGCGTCAGTCAGTAATATAAGCAAATCGCGTTAACGTATTGGGAAATCATTGTGCGACTTAAACTTGTTAGTCTATTAATCATATTGTCAGGGTTATCGGCCTGTAGTACAACCGAAAAACCGACTAAAACCAGTGAAAACCTCAGTTCAGCTAATAGCGCATCACAAATTCAAGCGACTGACGCACAATCTATGTACCAACTAGCCTTAAATCGCCAAGGCGCTGATAAAATCCAACTTCTTTATAGTGCGCGTGATGCTGCGATTGTAGAGCAACAATGGCCACTGTTAGAGCAAATTAGTACTGAATTAGAACGTACTCCAAGCGTAGACCAAGTGCAAAATAAACTGTATATCGCTTTTGCGCAAATGCAACAAAACAAGAGTACTCAGGCTCTTGAGATGCTAGCCAGTTTAGACAATCAATTGACTCAACCGGAGCATTTTGCTTGGCATCAATATTTAACCGCCAGTGTGTATGCATCACAAAATTTGCCTAAAGAGGCGATGACCTACTTCTTTCGTGCCTCTGAAACCGCCAGTAAAAATAACTTAACGATTCCACAGCTCAACAAAGACCTGTGGCAAAATTTACAACAATTATCATCGTATGCTTTAGAGCGCTTTAATC
Organism: Pseudoalteromonas sp. 1181_04; assembly: GCF_052850545.1. Taxonomy (NCBI): domain Bacteria; kingdom Pseudomonadati; phylum Pseudomonadota; class Gammaproteobacteria; order Alteromonadales; family Pseudoalteromonadaceae; genus Pseudoalteromonas; species Pseudoalteromonas sp. 1181_04. Next base: position 7,794 of record NZ_VXCS01000018.1, on the reverse strand, counting down.
GCGGCTCAGTGATACAACAAGGCTGGGTAAACTTAGCGCTCTATCACCAAGTATATTTAGGTGCTCCAGTTGAGCTTGATCAAGCAATTAATAATTGGCAACGCCGTTACCCTGGTCATCCAGCAATCGCCGTGTTGCCAAAAAAAGACGCTGAGTTAATTGCTGCTGAACCACTGAATATTGAGCGCTTAGTTGTTTTATTACCCCAATCAGGTGCTAATGAACGCTTAGGTGATGCCTTAAAAGCTGGCGTGTTAGCGGCACTAGATAGTACATCTATTGCTGAAACCATTTTTATTGATGAAATGCTTAGTTCTGCTGAGCTGTCTGCAAAACTGCTCGAAATTAATCCTGACTTTATAATTGGGCCGTTACTCAAAACGAGTATCGATAAGCTAGTTGCAAGCAAAGCATTACAAGATTACCCAGTTTTGCACTTAAATACCTTTGATGGTGAGCGCCAGTCTCCTCAGCATTACTTCTTTGCGCTTAACCCGGAGCACGAAGTACAGCAAGCACTTGAGCACTTTTTAACGGCTGGTTATCAAAAACCTATGCTGCTGGCGCCAAATAATAGTTCAGGCCAGCGTTTAGTTGATTTTTTCAACCGACAATGGCAACGCTATAGTGAAACCACACCAGAAGTTGGGCTTTATAACGATAAAAAAGATATGCCAACAACCATTGTTAACCTGCTCGAAGTAGATAAATCAAAAGAACGCATTGCGACCGTTAAGTCATTATTTAGACAAGAAGTAGAGAGTGAAACTCGCTCTCGTCGCGATATTGATGTTATTTATATTCTCGGTGATGCGATTGAAACTCGCTTGATTAAACCTTATTTAGATGTAAATGTGAGTACTTTTGCTGATCGCATTCCACTGTATGCCAGTTCAAAAAGTCATAGCAAGCAAATCGATAGCACCGATAAAGGCGATCTCGATGGTTTGTATTTTACCGAGTTACCATGGATGCTTAGTGGGCAAATAAAAGATCATGCCTTGCGCCAGCAATATAATTCGCTGTGGCCAGAACAGGCTGATATAAGTCAGCGTTTATTTGCCATGGCCTATGATTCAGTTGCTATGCTAAGTAATATCACACAATTGAGTATGCTCCCCGGTAAGCGATTTAATGGCTTAACTGGCCAATTGAGTATTACCAGTGATGGGCAAATTAATCGCCAACTTAATTGGGCGCAATACAAAAATAGACAAATCCAAGCGGTACAGCTAGCAACATCAGCGCCGTTACCATTATTTATGCAATCAGCTACCAGCCTGTCACACAGTGAGTAGTTAAAAGCAATATAAAACAAGGATGTTGTGATGTCGTGGTTTAAACAACTGTGGCAAAATAGCCGAGAGAAAGGCCAGTATTACGAGCTTCAAGCGCAAAAATACTTAGTGTCGCAAGGGTTGATCCCATTAGAGCGTAACTATAACTGCCCCTACGGGGAGCTAGATGTAATAATGCGCGATGGCAACACGCTAGTGTTTGTGGAAGTGAAATTTCGCAGTAGCTATGTTAAAGGTGGAGCAATCCACGCTTTAGGTAAACAAAAGCAAGAACGTTTAAAACGCTCTATTTACCATTATTTAGCAACGAAAAAGCTTAGTGATCAAGCAATAAGAATCGACTTTGTCGCAATAACTGGCGACACATCGCAACAACTTAATTGGATAAAAAACGTATTTTAATATGCAAGATACTATAAAAGAGATTTTTACAGAAAGCATTCAGGTGCAAATAGCCGCCGGTGAAGTACTTCCTAGCGCCTTAGAAGCCGCTGCATTTACCATAGCGCAGAGCCTAATCAATGGTAATAAGTTGATTTGTTGTGGTACTGCCAGCTGCCACATGCTGGCCCAACATATGGCTGGCGTATTGATCAACTACTACGAAACCGAACGTCCTTGTTTACCGGCAATTGCGCTATCACAAGAACATATCAATCTTGGTCCAAGTAACCAAAGTGACGACCAAGAAACCTTTGCCCGTCAAGTACGAGCGTTTGCTCAACAAGGTGACTTACTATTGGTTTTAGCAATCAATGGCAACGAAAAAAACATCATATCGGCAGTCGAAGCCGCACTCACCAAAGACATGAAAGTTATTGTTATGGTTGGTGATGACGGCGGTGAGCTAGTAGGTTTACTCGGTGCCAATGATGTCGAAATTCGTGTTCCGTCAAAACGTCCGAGCCGCATCATAGAATCTCACTTGGTTAATCTTCATTGTTTGAGTGAACTCGTCGACTTGACCCTATTCCCACAGGAAGAAAGCTAATGTTGAAACAATCTCTAATTGTTATTAGTACAGTACTATTATTACAAGGCTGCGCTGCTGCAGTTGTTGCAGGTACCGCTGGTGCCGTTACCGCAGCCAACGATCGTCGTACTCTTGGTTCGCAAATCGATGATAGTAATATCGAAATCAAAGCTGGAGTCGCTATAAACGATGTACCTCGCCTTGCTGATCATGCCAACATCAGCGTGATTAGCGTTAACGGCATTGTATTGTTAATAGGCCAGGTTGCAACTCAAGAAATGAAAGACGAGGCTCAGCGTACGATTGAGGGCTTACCTGCTATACGCAAAATACATAACCAAATTCGTATTGGCTCTAACATTAGCATGAGCACCCAGACCCATGATTCTTGGTTAACCTCTAAAGTAAAAACACAATTACTTACCACCGACAACATCAGTAGCAACAACATCAAAATAGTAACTGAGAATGGCGAAGTATTTTTAATGGGCTTAGTATCAGATGCAGAAGCAAACACCGCTGTAAGCGTTGCTCGTAATGTATCGGGTGTAGAACGCGTTATTAAGGTATTTGAATATTTGTAAAGGTATCAGGTTCTAGGAATTAAAAGCCTTGCAGTTGATATCGCAAGGTTTTCTATACCTGTAGGCGGGAGCTTACCTCACGCACCTCCACTAAAAAACGCGGGGTAAACCCGCTGCTACAACAATCAACCTTAACCTTCGTCTCACAACTCGTCGCTCGTAAACTTTAACTAATACCAATCAACTTAAATATTTAACCATTCTAGCGAGCTAAATAAAGCGCTAACTGCGTTATAATTTTTTCAAGTAGAACAATTACATGTCAAAATTTACGCCTTGTTATCACTGTATTTATCTGTCGCTATAAATGGTCAGTAACTTAACACGATTGGTATAAATCTGCGTGGATAAAGCCCCGCCTACAATAAATCCAAACACCCATGCCAACCCCGTAGCCCTTAGTTTACCTAGCGCCTTTTACCTTTATCTTTTACCTTTTACCTTTTACCTTCAGTCTACTTTTATACAGGCATAAAAAAACCGCTTAATCAGCGGTTTTTATCAAACAATTACATATTACTTAATAACACGTAAGTGTGAGCCTTTTTTCTTTTCAGGCTTAGAAGGAGCTGGCTCGTCAGGTAATAATTCATCTGCGATATCAACACTTTCTAACTCAGCTGCAAACTCGTCTTCATCTTCTAAAAACTCATCTGCAGTAAACACAGTGCCTTCACCGTTTTCGCGGGCATAGATCGCAAGCACGGCACCAATTGGCACGTATACTTGCATTGGCTGACCACCAAAGCGGGCACTAAAGCTTAACTGCTGATTATCCATTGAGAATTGTGTGACAGCTGATGGGCTAATATTCAACACAATTTGTCCATCTTGAACAAACTGTGTTGGTATTTGCACGGCTGGAAAATCAGCATTAACCACTAAATGCGGTGTACACTGATTATCAACAATCCAATCAAAGAAAGCACGAAGTAAATAAGGACGATTAGGCGTCATTACAAACGGATCTCGCGCTCAGTTTCAGTAAGAGAAGCTTGGAATGATTCACGCTCAAATAAACGGATCATATATTCTTTCATCTCTTTAGAACCTGCACCAGTTAGCTCAATACCAAGCTCTGGTAAACGCCATAGTAATGGTGCTAAGTAACAATCAACTAAACTAAACTCTTCACTCATAAAGTAAGGAGCTTCAGTAAAGATTGCTGAAACAGCAAGTAAAGCTTCTGTTAGTTCTTTACGCGCTTGCGCTGATTCAGCGCCATTAGCATAAATTTTAGCAGCAAGGCTGTACCAATCTGTGTCGATGCGATGCATCATTAAACGGCTGCGGCCACGCATTACCGGATAAACAGGCATTAGTGGAGGGTGAGGAAAACGTTCATCAAGGTATTCCATGATGATGTTTGCCTGATATAAACCAAGCTCACGGTCAATCAGTGTTGGCACTGTACCGTAAGGGTTAATTTCATGAAGTGCTTCTGGCAGGTTGTCCTTTTCGGCCAGATGAATATCTACACTTACGCCTTTTTCAGCAAGTACAATGCGTACTTGATGGCTATACATACAGTTAGCACCAGAAAAAAGGGTCATTACAGGGCGCTTATTGGCAGCTACGGCCATGCCTACCTCCATTAAATAACAAAAACAGCAAAAGGGGCTTAAGCCCCTATTGCAAAATTACCTTTAAATATGTTCAAAATTAATGAACATCTCTCCAGTATTCTTTCTTCAACATGAATGCCAAGATAAATAGGATAACTAAGAATCCGATAACCTTGATACCTAACGCTTCTGATTCAAGACGTGAAGGTTCACCCACGTACTCAAGGAAGTTAGTTAAGTCACGAGCCGCTTGATCGTACTCGTCTACACTCATTTCGCCAGTCCCATCTGTTTCAGTACCAATAACTTTAGTCACAGTGTGACCATGTTCTTCGACTTCTTCAGTAATAGGCGTTGGTAAACCTTGCAGTTCTTGCAAAACGTGAGGCATACCTACCGATGGGAAAACAATATTGTTAACTCCAAACGGACGAGATTCATCTTTATAAAATGACTTTAAGTACGTGTAAATATAATCCGGAGATTTTACACGTGCAATTAGAGTTAGATCCGGCGGAGCCGCACCAAACCATTTTGCTGCATCATCTTTAGTAATTGCGTTAGTGATATGGCTACCAACTTTTGAACCGTCAAAAATTAACTGCTCAAGGCCAACGGCTGTTGGAATACCGATATCACGGAAAGTACGCTCATAACGCTGATACTGCATTTGGTGACAACCAAGACAGTAGTTCATGAACAACTTTGCACCACGTTGCAACGAAGGCTGATCAGTTAGGTCATTACCGGCTTCCATTAATGGAACCGATGGACCTGCCGCCATTGCCGGCAATACGTTTATTGATAAAGCAAATAAACCGATAATTAGCTTTTTCATCATTTCGTTAACCTCTCTGGCAATGGCTTAGTTTTTTCATTCTTACTGTATACAAACAACAGTACGAAGAACATAAAGTAAGTCACAGTACAGATTTGTGAAATGATCGTCTTCATATCAGTTTGTGGAGTTGCACCCACCCAACCAAGAAGCACGAAAGTAACAACAAAACCTGCGATGTTCCATTTATGGAAGCCACAACGGTAACGAACCGATTTCACTGTGCCACGGTCAAGCCAAGGTAATAACGCCAGCACTACAATCGATGCACCCATCGCAGCAACACCAATTAGTTTATCTGGGATTGCACGTAAGATTGCATAGAATGGCGTAAAGTACCAAACTGGGAAAATATGTTCAGGTGTTTTAAGTGGGTTTGCCGCTTCAAAGTTTGGTCCTTCAAGGAAGAAACCATTCATCGCAGGCATAAAGAACACCACCCAACAAAACAAGATTAAGAAACCAACCACACCCACAATATCTTTTACTGTGTAATAAGGATGGAACGGAATCGCATCAACAATATCTTTCTTGTCAGTGTAATACTCATGGAATTTAAATTTAGGCTTATCTTCTTCAGCAACAGAGCCTTTCTTACGCTTGATCTCAACGCCGTCAGGGTTATTTGAACCCACTTCGTGCAGTGCCACAATGTGTAAGAATACTAAAATTACGATAACCAATGGTAAAGCAATAACATGTAATGCAAAGAAGCGGTTAAGCGTTGCACCTGATATTACATAATCACCACGGATCCAAAGTGTTAAGTCATCACCAATAACCGGAATAGCCCCGAATAGTGAAATGATTACCTGTGCACCCCAGAATGACATTTGACCCCATGGTAATAAGTAACCCATGAATGCTTCAGCCATTAACGCTAAGAAGATAAACATACCGAATAACCACAGTAATTCACGTGGTTTTTGGTAAGAACCGTAGATCATGCCACGGAACATATGCATATATACAACGATGAAAAACGCTGATGCACCTGTTGAGTGCAAATAACGTAGTAACCAGCCGTATTCTACATCACGCATGATGTATTCTACTGAAGCGAATGCGCCCTCAGAAGACGGAACAAAGTTCATCGTTAACCAAATCCCGGTAAGAATTTGGTTTACTAGTACTAACATGGCCAATGAGCCAAAGAAATACCAGAAGTTAAAGTTTTTCGGTGCTGGATACTGTGCAATATGCATGTTCCAAACACGTGTCATTGGGATACGGTCGTCTATCCAACCAATAATTTTACCGAACATTAGGCTACCCCTTTTTCTTCGCCCACTAAAATAGTGGTATCATCAAGAAATGTGTAAGGTGGTATTTCTAAGTTTAACGGGGCAGGTACCGATTTAAATACACGGCCAGCCATATCAAATTTAGAACCGTGACATGGACAGTAGAAACCATCATCTGTTCCCTCAACCTTTTCACCAAAATTACCTTGGAAAAAGCCAGGTGAACACCCTAAATGCGTACAAATACCTACCGCGAGAAATATCTCAGGGCGTAATGAACGGAAATCATTGGTTGATGATTCTAATTGTTGTGGCTCTTGCGATTGCGGATCACGAAGTTGACCTTCGTGTTCTTTCATCTGCTCAAGCATTTTAGGGGTTCGTGATACAACCCATACAGGTTTACCACGCCACTCGACACGTATTAATTGTCCCGGCTCAAGTTTGCTGATATCTACTTCTACAGGCGCACCCGCAGATTTAGCTCGCTCACTTGGATTCCAAGACGCAATAAAAGGAACAGCAGCCCCAGCCGCACCAACACCACCTACAACAGAGGTAGCTATGGTTAAAAAGCGACGTCGGCCATTGTCTACAGGCGCATTGCTCATCCACTTATCTCCACTATGATTCTCAACACTTGCTATATTGAGAACATCAGTTACAGCAGGTTAATTTTTCGAAATTTTAAAATAGAAGCGATCATAATTAAAACCCTTGATTAAAACAAGGTTATTAACAGCCTCATGCTCGAATAATCCCGACTTTATCAACTAATTGACTAAGTTAGCTCGAGCATAGAGCCGTTTCTATGATATGACTTTTACAAAAACAATATACTGACCAAGATCAACCTCACTAAAAGGAAGCAGATAAACTGCACATGGTGCTGTTGAACTCACTCACATTACTTGCCAGACAATTGTAGCAAAAAAATTCATCAATTAACTGACGGATTTACACTTATTACGATAATTATTGAACTTTTTTTAAAGTTATACGCAACAAAGGCAGTAGCAGGTTAATTATTAGCCGCATATTTGATACGAGTTTGCTGGTTACTTATTAAAAGTGCGAGTTTGCTTATGTCTGATAAAAAGTGCAAGTTTGCTTATGTCTGATAAAAAGTGCGAGTTTGCTTATCTCTGATAAAAAGTGCGAGTTTGCTTATGTCTGATAAAAAGTGCGAGTTTGCTTATGTCGATAAAAAGTGCAAGTTTGCTTATGTCTGATAAAAAGTGCGAGTTTGCTTATGTCGATAAAAAGTGCAAGTTTGCTTATGTCTGATAAAA
>NZ_VXCS01000017.1:0-126857 GCF_052850545.1 Pseudoalteromonas sp. 1181_04 | reverse complement strand
ATGTAACATGTAATGATTGGTTATTAAAATTAATTGTTTTTTAACCAATCTATCAATTCTGAAATATTGTCACCAGATTTATATTCATAAATAGGTACATTGAGCTTGAAGGCAAGTTTTCTTGCTTTAACAGTTTCTTTATATTGCATTTCTTTTAAGATATTTCTATCAATGCTGTGTCCATCTCTATTTTTTAGTCTTTGCTCTATAGTATTTTCATCGCATGTCACATGAATAATCTTAGTCGGGCCTATTTTTGTAAAAATTGTGTCATCGATTTCAATAATAGATTGATCTTTCGCTAACAAGCAAAAATGTCCATCAAGTAAAAAATTAGTTTCTTTTAAGATTGAAATACCATGCAATAAAATCGTTTGATTTTTTTCAGCACTACTCACTAACTTACTAGTTTCTTTATAATCAGAATTATCTTTTATTATTTGGCTACATGAGTATTTGGAGAGCCTAGTTATTGAACTTAGTTGCGAACATAAAGTACCTTTCCCAGCACCATGTATACCAGAGACAAAAATGATTTTTTTCAATTTCCAGTCCTTAAACTTTTTAAATACAAATTAAAATTCAGTCAATATACTTAAATGATTGTGGAGCTTTAAAATTATTGTAAGCTAGATAAGGGTCAACAGGTTCTTCATAGCGAATAAAATCTTTTATTTTTATAGCAAAAGCCGTATTTTTTTCAATAAAGTAGCTATCAAAAAACTCTTTGGATATACCTGAATATTTACTTGTCTTATGCCATAGCTCTTCTGGTGGTAATTCTATTATTTCTTCAACTTCAAACTCCCCAACTATTTTTCCAACAGGCATTGTTGAGTAAATTACTACCGTTTTTATCATGGGACGCTTAAAAACAGCTTTGCGGTATTCAAATATTTTTTCACCTGTAAAAATTTTAGATACAAATTCTGGCTTTATAGAAAGTAATGCTTTCATTGATTATTCACTGCTTTTCGTTTGCTTGCCGACTCATATAAACCTTGGGCAAGACCTATCAATTAGTTTGGAGAGTATATATAAATACTGTCTTTTTATACAGATTATTATTACCCAACTGCCAATTTTCCAGCCTCATGCCACATTTCACTTGGCATGGGGCTTGTTAATTTCCACGTTATATTCATCGGCTGGCTGCCGTTATGGCTTTGGTATTTAACCTCGCCGTAGTTTACAAACCCCATGGTTCGGCCGTTTTCGTCTTTGCCTTGTTCGCGGACAAATAACAGAATGGTTTTACCTGTTTTTTGATGCTCAATATAACTTAGGCCGCGGCCGTGTTCTGGTCGGGCGCTGTTTTGCGTTTGCCAATGAAACAGAGTAGGGCTGATTGCGTAGTCGTGATACAGCGTGGTGGGCGAGTAGGTTTTTTCGCACTTGTTGAGTGTTACAAATAGCAGCTCTAGGTTTTGGTTTTTAAATTCTAAAACGCCTTCGCGAGCGGTCGATTTTTTATCAAACGAGTGCGCCCCAAACGCGGCGAGTATTTGTTGGCGCGTGTAGCGGCTGTGTAATTTTATTGCGTGATTAGGTAGGCACGTTAAATCGCTTTCTTGCTGTTGAATGCGGTTTATTAACAGCGTAATTACTTGAGCAAGTTCGTGCTGTAGCTCTTGGTGTTTAAGGGCTTGTAAGCTCTGTTCGAGGGTTTTAAACCCTAAACTTGTGCCTGTGGTATCCCAAAAATTGTAATGCGCCATAAGCGCGTACTGTTGGTTTTGCGACGTTGGCGTCAAACTAAAGTCGTTGTTACATAAATCACGTAAAAAGCATAAGTAACTGAGCGAGTCGCAGCCGAGTAATTGGGTGTTTATAGCGCGGTAATACGCGGCGTAAATGTCGGCTTGCTCTGCGGGTATTTCATCCCCTTTTAGCCAGTGCCAGCCACCGAGTTTTTTATCTTTTGGTTTGTAAATATCTTCAAGCGTGACCTGGGGGTTTATGCGTAAAAAATTACTTAGGGTTAGCGTGTCATTGGTATGTTGCGAATAGCTATTTATCAGCTGCTGTAAACGGCGTTTAGAGTTTATAGCTTGCTGAATATTTTTTAATATTGTTTGTTGTGTGCGCTTTTGTAGCTCTATACGGCAACCCAGCGGTAAATGCGGGAAGTTGTTTTCAATCTCGGTTTTTATCGGTTGGTTGCTTTTACCAATTAGCGCGCGGAATTTACTGGCAAAGTCATATTCTGGACGGGCATTACCGACAAAGTCGAGTACGGTACAGCACTGCTTTGATCTACCTAAAGAAAAGCTGTTGTCGGGCAGGCGCAGGCCACGGCCGAGTTGCTGTAAAAACAGCGTTAAGCTTTCAGTTGGGCGTAAAAATAACAGAGTATCAACCTCTGGAATATCGACCCCTTCGTTAAAAATATCAACCACACACAGTATTTGTATTTCGCCTTGGCGCAGTGCTTGTTGTTTGTGCGCCCGTTCATTGGTGTTTTTGCTGATCAGCACGTCGGCGTTTATGCCGGCTAAGTTAAACTTAGATGCCATAAACTCTGCGTGCTTTTGGCTTACACAAAATGCCAACGCTTTTATATCGTGAACATTAGTCACTATATCAGCAAGGCTCGATATAATTTTTTTAGCGCGGCTGTTCTCGCCTGTATAAAGGTTACTTAGCTCGCTTATATCGTAACGGCCACCACGCCATGTTATTTGACTTAGGTCGGTGTCATCATCAAGGCCAAAGTACTGAAATGGGCATAAGTGGCGTTGATTTATTGCCTCTGGCAAGCGAATTTCAGCGGCTATTACGTCGCAAAAATCATCGAGTATATTGGCACCGTCTTGTCGCTCTGGTGTGGCAGTTAAGCCAAGTAATATTGTGGGCGTAAAGTGATTTAGTATAGCGCGATAACTGGCGGCGCTTACGTGATGCACTTCGTCTATCACAATGTAGTCGTAGTAATCGTGGGTTAGATTGAGCGATTCAATTTGGCTATTCAGCGTTTGGATTGACGCAAATAATTGGTTATAGCGCTGTGGTTTGTAGTTACCCACCCACAGCTCACCAAAGTCGTTATTTTTAAGCACGCCACGGTAAGCGCTTTGCGCTTGTTGGAGTATTTCTTCGCGGTGGGCTACAAACAAAAAGTGTGCATTTGGGTTTTTGTCGTAAACGGTTTTAAAATCGAACGCCGATATTATTGTTTTACCAGTGCCCGTTGCGGCCACCACTAAATTTTTAAAACGATTATGTACGCTGCGCTCTACGCTTAGTTTTTCTAAAATAGCGAGCTGATGGGTTTTTGGTGTGATATCAAAATAAAACTGGCTGCTTGCTTGGCCAACACCGCGTTGCTCATTAAGTGAATTTATGAGCTTTTCTTTACATTCAACTTTACCAGTAAACAGCTCAAAATCGGGTGATTGCCAGTAGGTTTCAAAGGTACTTTTGGTTTTAGCTATGATATGCGGTATTTCTTGCGCGGTAATTTTTAAGTTCCACTCAAGGCCGCTGGTAAGCGCTGAATGCGATAAATTAGACGAGCCAATATAACCGGTATGAAAACCCGTATTACGCATGAACAAGTATGACTTTGCGTGTAAGCGCTCTTGTTGGTTGTTGTAACTAAGTTTTACCTCAGTGTTTGGCAAGTTTGCTAAAAACTCAACCGCTTTAGCATCCGTTGCGCCCATATACGAGGTGGTAATTACTTTGAGTTTGTTACCGCTTTTGGTAAAGGCTTCAAGCTCATTTTTAAATATGCGTAACCCCGTCCATTTTATAAATGAGACAAGCCAGTAAATAGTGTCGGACGATTTAATCTCGCGTTTTAGCTCGGTTTCGAGCGATATACCCGCATTCGCACCGCTAAACAATTCGCTTTGGGTAAGCCCTGTTAGCGGAAAAATATCGTGAGAGTAATCTTTAAGATTGGCCGCAATGGGATTTTGGGTATTAAACAGTGCAGTAAGAATACGCCCTTGGCTGTCGATAAGGTTTTCGTTGATCAGCTCGTCATCGCGAATATGATCTTTAAGCCAAAGCACAAGGCTGTTTGCGAGATTAATTTGCTCTTGTAAACGCTCGCTTGAATTAGGGATTGCATCGATTGCATGTTCAACAAGCTTACCTAAAAAGCGCGAAAGCCACGTAGCCGCCTCAGCCGATTCTAGTTGGCGTTCGCCCACATAAAATTGGTCACGATTTAAATTTTGCTTAATTACTTGTGTAATTAACTGCTCGTAAATACCAATTTGCTGCATTAAATCACTCCATGTTTGCGAGCATTCAGTTTACTAAAAAAACCAATGTAAACAAGCATTAACTCATTATTGGATTAAAGGCAGCTGCCAAGAAAATCCCCCGGTCATTTTGCCCGAAAAACCTCAATTGATGAGTAATTAATTGCATGGAAGCAATTAAAGCCGTGACTTCGCCATGGATGGCGAATACACGGCGTTTATGTTCATATCAATTGAGGTTTTGAGGAAACTGTAAAATCCACGGGGCGCCGTAGGTGACGAGTGACCGAAACGAAGTTTCGCAGCGCGAGGAAGTGGAAGCATGGATGCTGACAGGAACCCAGCTTCACGGATGAATTACTTGCAGCAGAGTCAACTTTGAAAATCGTACGCCCCTTGGTTGCCGTCGCCAACGCGACATTAGCTAGATAAAAATATTTTTCAGTAGAACATTCATAGCTACAAGTTGCCTTGTCTCCAAGCGAGCACTTTGTCTTTAACTTCCGTTGTAAAACCCATACGAGTTTTATTGATTATTATGTTTTCTGAGCCATGAGATGACTTTAATCCCCAAAGATGGGCTGAACGACACATAATAAGCAAAATCTCACCCTCCTTAGCTTTAGGTATTAGATACTCTCTGAGAAACTGTTGTGCTACCCACGAGCTTGGTAAACAATTTGCGATACTTGCTAAATTATCCATATTTTCTGAAGCATAGGGGATTAGGTTTATTACAGCCATTTGATGGCTGGCCTGCTCTAACCTTTGCTCCTTATTAATGTCAGGAAATAAGCTTTTAGCTTTTTGCTCAAACCATTTTCCCCAACCATCTAACTCATAAGGGTATTTTTCAGTTCCTTTTAATTGGTTGATGAGTGTAACTGTATTATGTTTAGATTTTAATGTATCGAGAGATGGAGAGTTAATGCTTGGGTTTGCGTAGCAGAGTACTATTTTTGCGTTTTTAATTGGTCCCCAGTACGGGCCCGGAGGGAAGTCAAAGTTAATATCCCCTTTGATGTCATCTTCAAGTTCTTTCAAAACAATAAGATCGTCAGGATGTTTATAATCTGACGCTTGCTTCATGTTTTCCCAATATTGAAATATGTCCATATCTGAGTTTCCTTAAATTAAAGAGTTTTCGGTTTTTAGTATGATCTAATATTTCTCTGCAAATCTATTAGGACATAGTTCAATTCAATATACATAACTCGGTGTACAACGACAAACTTGCTTAAACGCCGTCGCTAAGACAGTTCCCCGTGATCACACCTGAAATTGAATTAATGATGAGTAATAACAGCGCATGGATGCGCGTTAAGCTGTGACTTCGCCATGGACGGCGAATACACAGCATTTACGTTCATATCATTAATTTAAATTGAGGAAATAGTGTGATCCTCGGGGCGCCGAGAGATTCCAAAGAGAAGTCGGCGGTTACTTCTCTTTGGTTGCCGTCGCCAATGCGACATGTATAAATAAAAGCGACGAGCACCGAGTTACAGGCATCGAGCTTAGATATTAAAAGCTGCGCTTTTCGCGTCAGCAAGCTTAACGCCTACGGTCAACCTAAACGATGCTGTTAAGAAAACTCCCCCGTTACTTTGCCTGAAAAGACTCAATTGATGAGTAATTGATTGCATGGCGGAATTTTATTCCCGACAAATTCTAAGTTTCTAAATCCCTTTAGCCAGTACAAAATGTAAGCCATGAGATTACAAAGTAACAAGTGTTAATAAAAAGTTGACATTGATGTTGTTTGGTCTAAATTTTAACCAGTCATTAAGTTTGTTGAAAAGGAATTTCTGATGAAGCTTTTATTATTTATTGTTTTATGTTCTCTTTTATGTGCTTGCACTGCAAGCACCGGTGATATCTCCATTTATTCCGTCGGTTCAGATAAAAACCTTACCTCTCCTCTTGTTACTGCCAAAGAATTGTATAGTGCTGACGGTATGATATATAAAACTGATGAAGCTCATGCTTTAAGCGGCGATGATACTTTTAGTATTTATTTAACGGATACCTATCTAAGATACCTACCAGATATTGGCGGAGATAATGAAGTTTTGATTGTCGCTGAATTTGAAGAAGTTGTAACAGGAACATCAAGCGATACTATTACCAAAATATTAGGCCCGTATGATTCAATTGCAGATGCTACGAAAGCTCCATTTTTCCATAAAGCGCTATATGGTCCTAAACGAATGGAGAGTGACTTATTAAGTCTCAAATTAAAAATCTATGAGTACGATTTAGATGAAAATGATAAAGCCGGAAGTATTATTGATTTTATCGCAGCAGCAGGAGAGGCTCTAAGTCTATCAAACCCCGTAACCACAGAAGAAATAAAAGTAGCTAAAGAGATCGCAAAGTCTGTTACAGGTACAAATGATAATGACTTAGTATTCCAGCTAGATTTGGACTTTGTTGCAGGTAATTCGCTATATAGACATAGTGGTAACAATAATGTAAATGTTCTGCCTTTAAAAGCTGGTGAAATAGTGCTTATAAAGAAAGAAGTGTGTGCTATTGGGCGATGTTACGACTATTTCAGTAAAGAAGAAGGGATACGCAACCCTGTTGGTTACGCTACAGATATATTACTTTCTCCAATTACAGCAATGACAATTGGTTTAACTGATACACCCGCTGGGTCATCTTTATCAGATGTGGAGCCACAAACGCTTGAAGTGCGTAGCGAAGGGTTAGTTCATAAGTCAAAGTCAGATGAAAAGTCAGATGGAAGCACGGAGAAAGTTAATTATTTTACTGATAAAACTTGGCTTAGATTATCTATTCTCAAAGGTGGGGACCCAGAGCTATGGGAAAAGCGAAAACTACTTTACCCAATAGAGGCTGAAATAAATGGGTTACTAAAAAGCTCTACTGGTATTAAAAGTGATAACCTTACTGCACCTATCGCTTCTTTAAATAAGGCTCAAAAGCAATTAGCAGCAATGAAGCAAAATGGTATAAAACTCGTTTCAAATAACTCCTCAAACAATACACAGTATATTTTAAAAGGCTCAACTAGTGGGGCTATTTGCTTAGATATTCCTACACGATTTAAATTGACACAAGCATTGCCTTTGTTTGATGGAAGCCCACAACAGAAATTACCATCTTACAATAAATATAGATGTTACAAATTGATGCCATCAGTGAAAGCTCAACCTTTTAAAAAGGGTACTTTGTATTTTCAAATAAACTATACAGATAATGATGTTTTAAAATCACACATAGCAACAGTGGAAGTGGTTGATGAATTTCCGGAATGATATACCTCTTATTTTTGAATGCTATCGAGCTTTAACCATCAAGTCTGAAAAACGCAGTGTTTTCACAATCACTACACACTAATGAATAAGACTCTTTGCGTTTGCTCACTTTGGTATTAGCGCTGTTACATTGCGGGCAAGACGTTTTCATTGGTGTGTTGGTATCGCACTCAGCACATGTAACAAAATAGCCGTAGCGGCCTGAGCGCGCTTTAAGCGTCTTGCTATTACTGCACTGTTTACATTGTAAATTTACTTCATTGACAACATTTGGTTGCTCTTCTTTAATTGTTGGAACAATAGATCTTGGTGCAAGAGCTGTTGATTCATTTTGATAAATCGGGCTTGGCTCGTTGAGGCTTGTTGCTAACGCATCAGGTTTTAACTGTGTGGCAGGAGTAATACTTTGCTCCAAAAGAAACTGACAGATCCTAGCTAAGCTTTCTTCACTAAACCATGGGCGAGTATTGGTTGAGAAAAAGTGCAGGGCATTTGGTATTGATGTCGGTAGCTTCATTATGTCTAAAAGTTTATCCGCTATAAACTCTGATTTAACGAGTCGCTCTTCAAGCGTTTTTGGCGTGTTATCTCGATTAATTATGGCATTACTCGATATTGCGCAGATGCTATACCATTCACGGCCACCAAAATTTTGCTGTATTTTACCAAACATCTTTGGCAGGGGTTGAGGAGCATTGTCTCTTACTAAACTTTTTAGTAATGCCAATTGTAGCTCAACTTGTTTGATAGGTGACGGCATACCTTGCCATTGCCCACGGTAACTGCGACTCCACTCTTGATGTTGGTTTATTGCAACTTCACCAGTAATACTTTTTGATTCAATAAGAATAAACCCGTAGGTATAAACAATAAGGTGGTCTATCTGTGCGCTTTCGCCGTTGTGTTTAAACTTTACATCATTAAACACAAATACTTGAGGGTGGTCTTTAAATGCGCGGCGTAAGTAAAATGCTACGTCTAGCTCTTGTTTTTGGCCTGCTTTTAATTTTGCTGAGTTGGTTGTGACGAGCGTTTTATCTTTTAAAATCATGCGGAGTCCTTTCAGTCATGTATTTGTATAGAATAACATTGAAGTACCTAATAAAAATACTGCTCTGATTAATTTGATTTTAAATATTCAGCAAATTTAACACTGAAGATCACAGTATGCTTTTTCGCGTCAGCAAGCTTAACGCCTACGGCAAAATTACACACTGCTGTGAAGACAGTTCCCCCGTGATCACACCCGAAATTAAATTAATGATGAGTAATAACAGCGCATGGATGCGCGTTAAGCTGTGACTTCGCCATGGACGGCGAATACACAGCATTTACGTTCATATCATTAATTTAAATTGAGGAAGCAGTGTGATCCTCGGGGCGCCGTGGGGTTCCAAGGGGCGTACGGCGTTATACGCCCCTTGGTTGCCGTCGCCAACGCGACATAACTAAAAGTTTGCAATTAAAACCCAAAGCGCGAGATAAACTCGCCTACAATTTAAAAGCTGCGCTTTTCGCTTCAACAAGCTAAGCGTATTAAGATTATGGAGTAATTGCATATATTGTATGGGTATTGCTGCATATAAAAAAAACAGATACCATCAAAATAGGAACATATTTAATTTAAAGGATATAAATGAAAATAATCTACCTCTCTTTTTTAGCTCTATGCTCGCTTCATGTAAATGCAGCTATTTTAGATTGCGACTTACAGGGTAAAGATCGCACTATTTATCAATTAGTAAAGCCAATAGCACCCTTTGATAGCTGTAAAAAAGCCGTTGATAATGAAGGCAATATCGTGGGCTATAAATTAAAGAAAGAGGGTTCTTATATTGATATTTCATTTGAAGATGAAAACTTCACACATGAAGATCACTTCTTTGTTTCAGGTAATAAATTGACAGTGAAAGAACTCCTTTTATCTATATATATACCTCAAGGTGAACCTGAAAACGAATATATAAAAGCCCAAAGAAAGAACCTTTTAAAATCAACTACTAGTGGTATTAAATATGATAAAGGTGGGGTTTACTTCTTTGATTTAGAAATAAAAAATTCGGCTTACAAAAACTATGTTGCTTATATTGAAGAAGGTAAACCTAACGAGTTTATTGGTATAGGAACCGACGGAAGAAAAGAATTGCTGATAAAAATAATGTTTAACAAAGGAATGGATGATATCTAAAAAATATGAAGGTATTGATGACAAGGACGTAAAAAAGATCTTTTAGTAAAGGCACAGCTAGCCAAATAGAGATTAACGATAAAGTGATTGAGTTAGTTTGGGAAATGTTAGCTTCATCAAAAGAATGTACTAAGGCCATGCACTTTGTTCCAAGACCACAAGGATTAGCGGCATCTCCTATGTATGTCGCTAAATAACTAGCCCAAATAGCGTATAGAGTATCTGCTGATAAAGATGATTCTGTTTACCACGTATGTAAAGTGTTTTCTGCAAGAGGTTATGCTACAAAAATTAAATTAGCAGGCATGGGTTTGTAAAATTTAATTAAAAACCAAAGCGCGAGATACACTCCCGCTACAATTCAAAAACTTCGCTTTTCGCGTCAGCAAGCTTAACGCCTACGGTGCTAAAAGGAGCTAGGATTTGCTCGTAGCTCGTAGCTCGTAGCTCGTCGCTCGAAGCCCGTCGCTCGAAGCACTTTTTATCTTCTCTGTGTAGCGCCGCGCCTCGGTGAGCTCGGTGGTAAAATTGGTTTTAAAACAATCATAGATTAAGGCAAAGGCGCTAGGTTCTAGGGTAGTGACTAGGAGCTAGGATGTAACCGTAGCCCGTTTTTCAACTTACCAGTTTTACGCTATAAACTAGTCAATTAAAATTTACTTATGGGTTTTAATTTAATTACAAGTATTCATAAGTTAAATGCATTTTACTTATGGTCTTGTTGATTAATTATTTAGTCTAAAAGTAAAGTATCGTTGACTTTTTCTTAAGGTATTCTAGAATTGGTTGTATAAGTAAACTATAGTTGACCATAAATGAGCGATTCCTCCGTCAAAAAAACACTCGGAAGAGTTGTTAAGCGTACTGAAATGCCTGAGCTTTCTAAGCCATTTTCACCCATGCAGCTGGCTAAAGCCATTACTGCAAAGCGAACTGGTATGAAGCTGACATTAGTGGATGTATCACAAGCGCTTGCTATTTCTAAGCCTACGCTAATAAAAATAGAAAAAGGTGATGTAACTGTGCAACTGCATAATGTACTAAAAGTTATGGAGTATTTAGGGTTGTCGTTCAGCCTTGTCAGTGATGATATAGCTCATAGCAATGATGAGGTGAGCGATGAACAGTGGTACTAACACCAATCGTTTAGATGTGTTTATCGGTCAATCGCAAAAGGTGGCTGAGATAACGCTGGCAATAGGCTCTGAAAATGAGATTTCATTTACTTATGAGGCTAAATGGATCAACGAGGGTTTTGCAGTTTCACCACATTTGCCACTCAATGGCGATTTTGACTCTCGTGCAGTACGTAATTATTTGCAAAACTTATTGCCTGAGGGGAAAGGCCTTGAGGAGATCATCAGTAGCACGACCATTTCTAAGAATACATACTCAAACTACCTCTAGATACGAGTTTCAGTTGGAATTAAAAGCGATTTAGGCAAGGCATTGATTGCAAGTAATAGTGGTTCTATTGTTAAAATCAATAACGCAGTATAAATTGCTTTTAAACCAACCCGCTGGGCGTTTCACAGGCACTTACTCTCAGCGTTGTTACTTCTTAAAAGGGACTGCCATTCTTGCAAAGTAACGCCTTGATATTAAGCTCCTGTGAAACGCTGAATTCTGCATCTTGAGGTGGTTTGAGTATACCCTTGGCTTAATTAAAGTGATTGGCGAGGAGACATCAGGTGCTTTATCGTTTAGAGCAAGTAATTGTGCAGTAAAGCAAACCTCCTTTCGTGAAGTAACGAATCACCAATTGAGTCAAAAGTTGAACCGTTTTAAGCAAGCGGGCGAGCCTATTACATTATGGGACGGGCGAACGAGGCTCTCTGTCGCTGGGGTTCAAGATAAGCTTAACTTACTCGAAATCGACGGCAGGCTGGGGTTTGGTGAAGGCGAATTATGTTCTAATAAAATATTTAAGTTTGAAACGGGCGCTGCGCCTTTCATTGCCGTAAATGAGTTATTTACTATGTTGCTGGCAAGAGGCGCAGGACTTGATGTGCCTGACGTTGAATTGCGTAGCTATGGTGAAATGCGGGCCTTTGTTATCGATCGTTTTGATAGGCGTGTTGTTAAAGAGCAAAACCGAGTGTTACGTCGTCATGTTATTGATGGGTGCCAAGCGACAAATTTGCCTCCTTCTTATAAATATGAGCGTCAGCACGGTGATGAAGGCGACGGTATTTATATTCGAGATGGGGTTTCTTTTCCTAAGCTCTTTAATATTGAAACAGTGAATGTGCAAGCGTATCAGGCGCAACTTATTCGCTGGATAACATTTAATATTTTAGTGCGTAATTATGATGCTCATGGTAAGAACATTAGTTTTTTTGTTGGCAAAATGGTTTAGAGCTCACACCGTTTTACGACTTGGTTAATATAGAGGCTATTATTGAACAGGCGGGGATTGATTGTGCAAAAGGTGGTTCAAAGCTAGCTATTTCAAGGCATTATGCAATGTCGCTAGGTGACTATAATTCACAAGGCGCGGGTAATTTTAGTAATGAAATAACGGCTTATATGTTAGCTGATTTTGCTGATGAGTTTGATATTTCTCTTGCGCGTATGCAGCTACTGATGAGTCAAACAATTCAGTCAGTATTAGCTGCAATAACAATGGCTAAAGCGACTGCTATTGCAAATAATTTGTCTAATAGTGAACTAGAACATATCGGCTTATGTATTAACATTATCAATAAAGCAGCTGGCGAACTGAGTGAGCAGGTTGAGCTGTTACCAAGTATGAAAGCGTTTATTTAAGTTTCTTCGGTGTAAGTAAAAGGCGATAGGGAAGTGACTAGGTGCTAGGCTGAATTCATAGCACGTCGCTCGCGACTCGTAGCCCGAAGCTTTTACCTTCTCATTTACCCTCATTATCTTCTCTTTGTGCAAATTGATTGTAAGTGATGTATTCACCACAGAGATTAAGAGGCGCTGCGCTTTAGAGAAAGAATATAAAGACCGCGTCAGCAAGCTTAACGCCTACGGTGGTAAAAGGCGTTAAGGGCTAGGGTGTATTCCGCAGACTGTCGCTCAAAGCACTTTTTATCTTCTCCGTGCAGCGAAGCGCCTCGGTGGCCCTCGGTGGTGAAAGTGGTTTTAAGATAATCACGGCTAAAGCCAGTTCCTACGATTTCAATTCGCAAACTCACACAATGATGCAATTAAGTTTATTACTTGCCTCACTGTGTGAGGCGAATAATGGCATGAGCTTTATATATCAAACGCAAAGGTTTGCTTTAGTAACGGTTGTATATTTGTTTTTATCGCAATGGGTTTGCCATCTGCAAAGCGCTTAGGGTTTACCGTAATAAATCCCCAAAACTCTAAAAACCGCTCTATAAAACGGGATCTGATTAAAACACCTAACAGATCTTGTGGTTCTTTGTATTGCGTAGCTGGCACTTCATTTAGTAGGGCAGGAAATGCGGTAATGACTTCTTCAGTCAATTGCTCAACTGAACCGTGACTTTGGATCCGCCATAGCATAAATACCCAAAAAGTACGTAGATCGCAATCACTGACAAAGCTATCAAAATAGGCCCAATTATAGCGTGTGGTGGCAGCTTCAAGCATGGGTAAGAAGAAAGCTTTTATACCCTGTGTTTGATACTGTTTTTGGGCGGTTTTTTTAACATGGAAACGGCCGCTCTTAAGGTAAATAATGCCTGCAATATCTGCCAAAATTCGGGTGTAATGTAAGGCGTTAATTTTGTCTTCGTTACTACCTGCAAACTCACTGATACTGACAGGCTTTTCATGCTCAGATACGGCAAACTCTGGGAGTAATTCACTTGCTTGCTTGGCTATTTTGGCTGGTAAATTACCTTTGGTTGTTGCTTTAAATGATCCTCCTTGTTGCATCGCTTCATCTAGTATTATCGCTAAGTAGCGCATCACAGGACTTGTTGTTAGCTCATTCGGTATACTTATTGTTACCCCTGCCAACTCATTAAATGGTGCTCTTAGCCAATTATCCATTTGATTGGCTGACAGGCCGCAAAAATCATCTAATGAACTATTGTTGATGCCTGAAATTTTATGTTGAGCTATCAGGTTCATTTCATCTAGGCTTAAATCAGGGTTAGCAGCAATAGTGTGTGCTATTTCGTCAAATACTTCGCTGTGCTGCTTTGATGCGCTATCCATACAACAACGCTTATATTTTTTACCGCTATTACACGAGCATGGATCGTTTCTGCCTAACTTCATATGAAATAACTCTTAGTTTTGAAACTTTGCGTAATTCTAATCAATTTACTGACGTTGGGTCAAAGTAAGGTTTGCATTGATTTGATATTAGCAAACTTAAGTAGCTGGTTCCTACAATTGTAAAAGCGCTAGGATGTTTGCATAAACTCGCTAACTCACACAATGAGGCAATTAAGCAAGCTATTTGCCTCTACTAAATATTAGAGGCGACAACTATCCTGACACAGGGGGAGGCGAATGGTTGTCGGAAACTTCTAATTGAAAGTCTTGCTGCTAGCGTAAAAAATGCTACGCTATCCCTAATTTAACGACAGTGATTTATTATGATTAAAAGGATTTTATTGGCTATCTGCGTGATTTCAACCAATAGCACATTGGCCGCAGAGCAGTATTCGCAATCACGGTGTGATGCTATTAAAGCCGAGCGAGAAAAAGTTCAGGATAGAATGAGGGCAGGATATAAGGCAGCTGAAGGTGAGCGTTTACGCAGGCGCTCAACTGAGTTGTTTGAAATATTAGGTCGTCACTGCATAAGCCCAACTAATTGGAGGAGCCACAGTTCAGGTTCACGAACTTATACTCGCTCATCTGCGAATGATTTATTAACTAAAAAAGTTCATGACTCAACGGTCTATAGTAAAACATACGACAGTGATAGCAAGCGACTCGCGTGGAGTAGCTTTTACCAATATCCTGAGCGCTGCCGTGCTAAAGAAATGCAACAAACTGACTTTGTTTGGTGCAGTGAAAATCGAGCTGAGCAGCGTGCAAAATTTGAAGCCCAGTGGCAAGCACCAAGCAAAGCAAGCGCGAATGTTAAACAGCCAACGGTTGTTTTATCTCAACAAAACGCTACTGCAATAGCCACAATTACACATTCGATGACGCTAACCCCAGTGTCAAAAGCTGATACCCGTTTGAATACAGTTGCTTTGGAAAAAGAAGGCTACAACTACAAAGTTTGGCAATTAGTGGCTGTTGGTTGTCTTGCCTTTATGGGAGTTTTTGGCGCTTACCGCTGGTTTAAAGATTAAGTGCAAACAAGTCGCTCTAAGTAAACGCCGGGTTAGGTTAGGCTTATTGTCACGTAAAGTATGAACTACGGGTTAACTCGTTACTGTAGTTTGGCTTGGGGCTGATAATCACCTTGCTCTAAACCTTTAAAGTAAGATTGGTAACGGCCGTTGTGCTTAAACTGTGATAAGTACTGATTAAAGGTGTTGAGCAGTTTTTCACTTTCGCTGTTATTTTTTGGAAATAGTAAGAAGCTTTTATTAATTAACAGGGGTTTGGGGTGGTGGCTAATAACATTAACAAGATCGGGCAGTTGGTGTTTGAGGGTAAAGTAGCCAACACTTTGCTCTTCAGCAAAGGCGTCGATACGCCCTAGTGCTAAACGGCGAAAGTTTTGCTCGGTATTACCTACCCGCGACATTTCAAAAGAGCCTTCGGCAAGGGCTTTATCAAACTCTGGGCCATAACTATAGCCAAGCCCACCACCGAGTAATAGGCCTTTTAAATCTGCAATATTTTGCCAATCAAAATGGCGCTGCTTTTGATAAAAAAACACAAATCGTTCACTGAGTACCGGTTCGCTATATAAGTAAGCAGTTGCTCTTTCGTCACTGAACATCCATACCGCAGTAGCGGCATATTTGTTATTTTCGGTATCGTGATATGCACGTGACCAAGGTAAAAATGTAAAGTTAACGGTAATGCCTGCTTCCGCAAATATATCGCGAATTAAATGCGCTACTACACCTTGGTAGGGCAGCGATTCACTGAGAAAAGGCGGCCATTCACCTGCGCTAAGTTGAATTGTCGTTGAGTCAATACTTTGCGCTGTCGGTACTGCTTTAGTGGCGTTACTTACACACAACAGTAGTAACAGACTAGCGTTGCATATATTACGTAATCGTTTAGCTGTTCGCATTGTGTAATTTAGCATTTATGATCATGGTAAAAAAAATCTGCATTGGTTATAAATTCCTCATTTATGATACTACAGTAGCGATCACGTAAAAGCGAATTAGTTCATAAAGTTATGCTGGGGTTATATGAGTTATCTGATGAGTGAAACCTATCTGGTTGTGGTGTGAGGCGACGTTTAATTGAGTCCCATATTAAACTTGGGCAGTTAGAAGTTTACCCTAATTTTGAATATAACTGCCACTATAAATATTATTTAGTGGGCCCTAAGGAGCATTTTAATTGGCCAAAGGTAATCGCTTTTCAAGCTTGGTTATTATCTAGATTTCAGCAAGATGATGACGCACTTAAACAATGTTTAAAGTAACATTGCGTTGAGATTGACTAACTTTCTAACTTTCTAACTTTCTAACTTTCTAACTTTCTAACTTCATAACTTTCTTTAACTGGCTATCTAACACATTTAAATTAAAAGGTTTTACAATAAAGCCTGACACTTTCGCGGCGATAATTTCTTTGATTGCTGTGGAGCTGTCTTCGCAGGTGATCATTAACACCGGGATTTCGGCTAACTCTTGGTCATCACGAATACGATTGAGTAAAGTTTTGCCATCCATTTTTGGCATATGCAAGTCGGTGATAACTAAATCATAGCCTTGGTTTTGTAATAAACTTAATGCTTGTATTCCATCAGTCGCTTCAACAATATCGTGATAATTTAGTTTTCTTAACATATTTATTAATACATGGCGCATCAAAGGCATATCGTCAACGACGAGGATTTTCATAAAGTTAAATTGTCCATAATATGCAAATTACCTTAAGGTTAGTTAACAAAGTCTTACTCTGCCACAAAACACTGGGCAACTAGCTGACTAAGTCGCGCTATTTTTATATTGCTAAGTTGGCGGTAATCAAAGTATGGACACACAATCAACTTGTTTACTTTATCGATAGCAAATTCTTCATCTAACCACTGTAATTGGCACTGTAAGTGTCCTTGCTGCAGCAGCGCTTTAGCATATGTGCGTCCGGCAATAATATGCAAGGTATTATTGTTATTTAAAACCGGAGGGCTAAAAAGTAAGGCAGTTTGACTATTAAGCTGCAGCAGTTGTTCATCACGATAGTGTTGCCAAGTCGGGGCGAGTTTGGCGAATTGGTAATACTCGCTAGGCAGTGCAAATAACACTTTAGCATATACATTAAATACTTTACGCCAGCCATTACCACAGGCTTGGTTGATGCTGGCAATTTGTCCATCCACACATGACGTCACTGTACTTAGGTTGGTGTACTGTGGCATCGGTGGTACATTCGCTATATACACAGCGACTGTAAAAGCTGGGTCACCAAAGCCTATATTACTTGCAGCCTTACTCATTTATTTTTAGCTAGAATGCGGTCTAGATTATTAGCAAAGTTTTGACGATCACTTTGGCTAAGTGGTGGCGGTCCGCCGTTCATTTCAACGCCACTTGAACGCATAGTATCCATAAAATCGCGCACATTTAGTAACGAGCGAATATTTTCACTAGTATACAGTTCGCCGCGAGGATTTAGCGCTTGGCCGCCATTATCGATTACTTCTGATGCTAGCGGAATATCACCGGTGATCACTAAATCATTGGCTGCAATACGTTTGACGATTTCGTCATCAGCCACATCAAACCCTGATGAGACCTGCAACCGGCTAATGTATTTTGAAGGCGGAATACGCATTGCATGATTAGCGACTAAAATTGTTTCAGTTTGCGTACGCTCTGCGGCACGAAACAAAATTTCTTTGATCACCACTGGACAGGCGTCAGCATCAACCCATATCTTCATTGTTAACTTCTAATAGTTAGTAAAAAAATGATCCTAACCTAAGGCTTTTAGAACAACTAGTATTAAGTGAACTTTTTATGCTTTACTGCGTTGGTGGCCTAATTAACTATCAAGGAATCAACGATGAAAAATCAATTATTTATCACTCTTACTCTGTTCGTCAGTAGTTTACTGCTTGGCTGTACTGGCATGCCCGATAAGGTTGCACCAGTGAGTCCTTTTTCCATCGAACAGTACCAAGGTAAGTGGTATGAAATAGCCCGATTAGATCACTCTTTTGAGCGGGGTTTAGATAATATAACAGCGGATTATACAATTAACGATGATGGCTCTGTAACTGTGCTAAACCGTGGTTTTAATAGCGAGGAAAACAAATGGAGTGAGGCTCAAGGTACTGCGAAATTTGTTGATAGCAATGATGTTGGTCATTTAAAAGTATCGTTTTTTGGTCCTTTTTACAGCTCTTATATTGTATTTAAGTTAGATCAACAAAATTACCAATATGCGTACGTATCTGGCTACAATAACGATTATTTGTGGCTATTATCGCGTACCCCCACAGTGAGTGAGCAACGCTTAGCTGACTTTAAAGTACTTGCGCAGCAAAAAGGCTTTGATACTGACAACCTGATTATGGTTAAACAGAACAGTACACCATGACTGTAAATCCCCTTTACAGTGATAGAGAGTAGCTATGTAGGGCGGCTTGTGTAACTTTGACTTTGCTACGACTACACAGTAATAGGTTTTATTTTTTTATATTAAAAAGTAATTACTAGGTAATAAATATGACACATTAGAGGGATATTATGTTCCGCATAGATTGATTGGCAATAGCTTCAATCAAGCTATTTGTAACATGAGTATCCCCCTACTATTTATAACCAAATCATTTGGATATAGGCAAACTAAGTTAGTTTGCCTTTTTTTTGCTCAGATCATATTTTTACTAACTAAGCTTAAAAAACTGTTAAAAACAGCCCACTGAGCATTACAACGGTGATATTTAAAGCACTCATTATTTTTACCCAAGATGCTTTGAAGCTATAAAAAATCATTAATATTAAGACACTTAGCGCCATATAACCACAAAATAGTAAAGCGCCGTAGCCGTTATGTTGTACAACACTCAGTACTAAGCTTAGTAAAATACTGATCCAAGCAGCGATCAAAAACTGTTTACTGAGTTTGTCGCTAGGGCGGGTTTTAAATACATCACGGTAATGATTAAATTTAGCCAAAGCAAAACAATTAAATGCCAGTAAACATAGGCTCAATTGCAGTAATTCATGCATTATGATTGCTCCTGTAACTTGGTTTTTGCTGAACGGCGCGCCCGTTGTTGGGGTGTTTTCGCCGGAGTGTGAGTTGGTATTTTTTTGGCCTGAATTACAAATAAGGCTGCAAATACTAAGCACATTAAATCAAAACTAAACAACGCCCATTGGCCGTTTAGCAAGTAGCTTATTAGATTGCCATTGGTGGTAAGAGCATTAATAACAGGCACGCTGATACAGGCGATACCGTTGATCCACGCGAGTAAAATCCACTGCGGTCTTGCGCGTTTAAATAGCGCAAACAAAGCAACAGCTAGCCAAGTCACAAAAAATGCAAGTATTTCTTTATCTGCGCGCTCAGGGGTTGTCATAGGCAGTAACCGGTTGGCAATAAAAAATGCGCAGGTTGCAAGTGGTAAGCCCATTAATGTGGCAAGGTTTAACCCTTCTACCAACTTTAAGCCAATTGTAGCGGGTTGGTCTTTTTTCATGCGTTCGCGAATACGCTTAGCCCACATAATACAGCCAGTTGCTATCATTACACAGCCAGCTACGCCACATAAAAAGTATAACCAGCGTAATAATGGGTTAGCTAAACGGCCTGTGTGTAGGGCTGTTAGCGAGTCATAGAACACTTCTGTATTGGTTAATTGGGCAGCAGTTTTAGCTATTAAGCTGCCATCTACACCGTTAAATAATAAGGTGGGTGTTTGGTCGCGAACTAGGCTACCGGTGTCTGCACGGACTGTAATTGTGGCTGAGGCTTTATTTGGATCACGAATTGAAATTTGTGTTAAGTCAGCATCAGGCCAGTTAGTATAAACTTGATCTAAAATAGTATCGATGGCTATTAATGGAGCGCTATCTGGGCTAGTTTTGGTGCGCACATTAGTGGGTGACACATCGTTAAATAAACCACGAATACCATCTTCGTATGCGGTCATTGCTGGATAGGGGAATAACATAAATATTAGCGTGATTAGGCCTGTATAGGTGATCATAATATGAAAAGGTAACGCCAATACTGACGATACATTATGACCATCTAACCAACTGCGGCTGCCTTTATTGGCACGAAAGCTAAACATATCTTTAAAAATACGTTTGTGGATCACCACCCCAGATATCAGCGCTACCAACATAAATAAGCTCGCAAAGCAAACAATCCATCGGGCTGTGCGTACATCAATATAATGTAGGTCAAAATGCAGTCGGTAAAAAAAGTTACCACCTCTGGTGTCTCTTGTTTGTGCTATTTCGTCGCCTGTTTGTGGGTTGATATTGTGCTCTTGCCAACCACCAAAACGCTTCCCTTCAGGACGAGGCTTTTCATAAGCATAGTTAAGCTGCGGTTTTCGCTCTGTGGGCAAGTAAATTCCCCAACGCGTAGACTCTGGGCCTGCATTTTGTAAGTAATTAATACCACTGATGATTTGGCTTCGCTGTTGCGCTACACGCTGTTCAGGCGCTTGTACATTGTGCAGTGCTGGTTGATTCCATAGCGTTATTTCGTCCCGAAAAAAACTCACCGTACCAGCAAAAAATATTAAATAGAGTAGCCAGCATACTAATAATCCAACCCAAGTATGCATCCAGGTCATGGAGCGGAAAAAACTCTCTTTCATAGCCAACCCTTTAGTAATGATAAGATCAGAGCACACCCTGAAGTAGTTAGTAAAATAGTGATCCATATTTTAGATAGTGACTTAACTGCAAACACCCAAATAAACACGCAGCTGTACACTAAAATAGTCAGGCTGATACTAAGCAGTACAGCATCTGATTTTTTCAGCGGTAAAATAATACTCAGTAACGCGGTAAACACGGCAGTAAAGGTATAACCACCAACAATGGCGGCAAAAAAGCGTGAGATAACAGCAAAACGGTAAGCATGGGCTTGATAAGCTTGGCTTAATTTAGATCTTATAGAGAGTGTTTGGCTGTTTTTGACAGATTGAGCGTGCATGATGATCCCTCAAAGTCCCAAATGGGGGCGAATAAAGAGGGTATTATATATTCTAGATACAGAAAAGATAGTGATTCGTATTTTCTTTGTTGTTTGTTCGGGTGATAGCGCAATAATACTCAGTATATTTACTTAGTAA
Source organism: Pseudoalteromonas sp. 1181_04 (assembly GCF_052850545.1). Taxonomy (NCBI): domain Bacteria; kingdom Pseudomonadati; phylum Pseudomonadota; class Gammaproteobacteria; order Alteromonadales; family Pseudoalteromonadaceae; genus Pseudoalteromonas; species Pseudoalteromonas sp. 1181_04. Next base: position 105,809 of record NZ_VXCS01000017.1, on the reverse strand, counting down.
AATGATGATCTGCTTTTATCATTTGCTGTTTTAATTGAAAAGTTCGCAAATTTTTCAACTGCTTGTATGCTTAGTGATTGGAAGGCTATAAGCCGTTACATTAATTTTTTAGGGAGTACTATGTCAGCACACAAAAAACTTAATTATGTTGAATTTGCCGCAGCAGATTTAATCGCCACTAAGGCATTTTTTAGTGCGGTTTTTGATTGGCAGTTTATTGATTATGGCCCTGAATATACGTCATTTAGTGCTGATACTGCTGGGCTTGATGGCGGTTTTTATCAAGCACCACTTAGCTCATTAACGCAACATGGTGCAGCTTTGTTAGTATTTTATAGCGAGGATATTGCGCAAACACAGGCTAAAGTAGAGCAATATGGCGGGAGTATTATAAAACCAATTTTTGATTTTCCAGGGGGCTGCCGATTCCATTTTACCGAGCCCAGTGGCAATGAATTTGCAGTGTGGTCAGAACATAATTGAACGCAAAAATAGATCATAATTTTACTAACTCAAGGAAATGAATTGAATGACAGATTTGAGTTGCGAAGAAATTAAAGCATTTGTACCAGCAAAAGATTTTGCGCTTAGTTGTGCGTTTTATCAGCATATGGGCTTTCAAATCGCGTGGGAAACCCCAGATATGGCGTACTTTTACCACGGAGACTGTAGTTTTTTACTGCAAAATTTTTATAATCCAGAGCACGCTAAAAATTTTATGATGCACTTATTAGTTGCAGATGTGACAGCATGGCATGATAAATTAACAAGTGCAGGGTTGGCGCAAAAATATAATATAAAAATTACTGAGCCAAGCTTGCAAGCGTGGCAAATGATTGATTTTGTTATTTATGATCCAAGTGGTGTGCTGTGGCGAATAGGGCAAAGCAGTGATGATGGCTAGCACCTTGTTAAAGCAAGTTAGTCAATGCGTGATCTGTGAGCCTGAGCTGGCGCTTGGGGCACGTCCGGTGCTGCAATTTAATCCCAGTGCGCGTATTTTAATTGCAGGGCAAGCGCCGGGGCTTAAAGTACACCAAAGTGGCATTCCATTTGATGATGCCAGTGGTAAGCGGCTGCGCGAGTGGTTAGGGCTTAAGCCATGCGATTTTTATGATGCAACTAAGGTTGCTATTTTGCCGATGGGCTTTTGTTACCCAGGTAAAGGTAAGTCAGGCGATTTAGCGCCGCGTAAAGAATGCGCACCTGCATGGCGTTCCCAGTTTTTAGCGGCACTGCCCAATATTAAGTTAACCATTGTGCTGGGTAAATATGCCCAAGCGTACCATTTACCACACACAAAACATTTACCCCTCACTGAGTTAGTAAAATCATGGCGTGAGTATTGGCCAGATGTTTTGCCATTGCCACACCCGAGTCCGCGTAATAATATTTGGCTAACTAAAAACCCTTGGTTTGAGCGTGATGTGGTGCCACAGTTGGCGCAAACTATTCAAGCAATTTTGCAATGTGAGGATGATTAGTTTGATGATCAATACCCAATTTGAGCAGCATGGCTTTTTTCATGTAAAAGGTTTTTACACTAAACGTGAACTTGTGCATGAGCGCGAAGTGATCAATTGTTTTCATCAGCAATGGATCGCAGATAATCAACAGTTTTATCAAACCAAGGCGGTTAATAGTGCCTATTTAACTGCAAATACCTATTTAGATGAGGCCCAGCGCTTAGTATTATTTAAGTTTATTGCCAGCCATAAGTTAATGGCTCAAGTTGATTCGATACTTGAATCAGCGGCCTTTATGAATACCCAGTTGTTTTTTAACCCAGTTAATCCTGAGCAAGAAAATTATTGGCATCGTGATATGCAGTACCATTTAAGCTTGGCGGAGCAGCAAGCTGCGCTATCGGGTCCTGAAGTGATACATTGTCGGGTTGCGCTTGAGGATGAGCCAGGTATTGAGTTAGTACCAGGTACCCATCGACGTTGGGATACCCCTGATGAGCTGGCAACTCGGTTGGCGATTGATCACAACAACACCAGCGATGATTTAGCCACCGGCCATGTGATAGAAATGCAAGCAGGGGATTTATTAATTTTCTCGGCAAATATGATCCACCGTGGTTTATATGGTAAAGACCGCTTAGCGCTGGATATTCTTTTTGGTGAGCCACAGCCCCACGTACTGCATTTTGTTCAGGATATCTGTTTGCCTACTCCAGCGATGCTTTCGACATTAGAAGATGCCAGTGCTTTTGCGGTTACTTTGGCACACCAAGAATAACCGCGCTACATAGACCTGCCTAAAAACCACATGGGCTGCTGTAATAATCTCGAAAGATAAACAGGTCTGAGCTACATTTCGCTGTTACTTAACAGCGCCAATAGTTGATCTTTAGACATTTGCCCAGCATCACCACTGCCGGCGAGTACTTTATCTGCGAGTGCCTGTTTATGTTCGTGCAATTGCAGGATTTTTTCTTCAATGGTATTTTGTGCTATCAGTCGGTACACAGTAACGGGGCGTGTTTGCCCTAGGCGATGCGCGCGATCTGATGCTTGTTGTTCAACCGCGGGATTCCACCACGGATCGAGATGCAGTACATAATCAGCCGCCGTTAAATTAAGCCCCGTGCCGCCTGCTTTTAAGCTGATCAAAAACAGTGGTGCATGACCTGCTTGAAATTTATCAACTTGTTGTTTGCGTTTGTTAGTACTCATGCTGCCGTCAAGATAACAATAATCGATGCCGCGTTTTTGTAAGCGCTTTTCAACCAGTTTTAATACATCGACAAATTGGCTGAAGATCAGCGCTTGGTGGTTGTTTTCTAGTAATTCTTCAATAATCGCTTCTGCGGTGTCGAGTTTACTCGATGGCAACTTACTATTTTCTAATAACAACTGCGGGGCAATACAAGCGCGGCGTAATTTAGTTAATGACGCCAAGATAGTAATGTATTGGCTATCTTCCTGATTTGCTTGTTCAAGTGCGTTTAAACGGGTTGCTTCGTACAGTGCTTGCTCTTTTTCACTTAATGCGAAGGTTAAGTTTATTTCGGTTTTTTCTGGTAACTCGGTCAATACCGTTTGTTTGGTTCGACGCAGGATAAATGGAGCAATGAGGGTTTTCAGGGTATCGGCTTGTTGTTGGTTTTTATCGGCGTTACCAAAGCGCTTTTTAAATACTGGCAGGGTATGTAAAAAGCCTGGCATTAAAAAGTTAAACAAGCTCCACAGTTCACCTAAATGGTTTTCGATTGGCGTGCCTGATAGGGCAATTTTAAATTGACCATTGAGTGCAAATGCGGCTTTAGCTCTTAAACTCAAGGGGTTTTTAATTGCTTGTGCTTCGTCAAAGACAATATTAGCAAAAGAAAATTGCGCCAGTTGTTCACCAATTAGTGGCAGTAAACCATAACTGACGATCACTAAATCGTGTTTACCAGCCGTTGCCAGAATATCAGCGCATGCAGTGGCGTTTTCAATGATTTTTACATGCAAAGCCGGCGCGAATCGCTCGGTTTCAACTTGCCAGTTATGACACACAGATTTTGGCGCAACCACTACACTGGCACCTAAACTACTGCGCATTTGTAACACGGTTAAGGTTTGTAAGGTTTTACCCAGCCCCATGTCATCGGCTAAACAAGCATTGAGTCCCCAGTTGGCCAGTTGCATTAGCCATTTAACCCCGACTACTTGATAGTCTCGTAAAATATGGACTAAATGTGCAGGTAAGGTAGGGTCGATAGTTTGCTCAAATTTAGCTAAACGCGTTTTCCAGCTGTCACCAAATGTGACATCACCTAAGTCGGCAATGCTTTGGTGTAAAGGCAATGCACGCGCGTTGGCAATCCGTAGTTCATCACTTGGGTTGTGCTTATCAATATTTTGCATCCCTTCTAAGCGATTTAATAAGTTAGTTAAACGCTGATCCAATAATAATGAATTGCCTTCCGAAAACTCTAAAATGCTGCCACGGCGCGGGGCTTTAAGCAGGGTTTGTAATTCGTATATTTGGCCGCTAGGGAGTGAGATTTTACCACTGACGCTTAACCAATCGTTATCATCATTTAAGTTAAGAGAAAGGTGCTGGCTTTTGGCAACTTTCATGCCTTGGCTCGTTTCGTCCCAACTTAATACCAGAGACTGTGCTTTTTGCGCAGCTTCAAGTAACTCAATTGCTTGGCTAATATCTTCAGGTAAATAAAACTGCTGTTGAATTTGATTATGTTGCGGTGATTGCCGATCAGCAAATAATCCGGCCATACTTTTCAGTAATTTTCTAAACGCTTTTTGCTCTGCTTTTAAATCACGTTTAATAACAATGCTGTCGGTTTGATCATCATCAGTATGTGCCAGTGTCAAAGCACCAATGCCGGGCTCAACCCAAGGGCCATCTACGCCATTTGGCATGGCATAAAAGTTAATGTTGATACCTAATTGGGTAAGAGCGATCACTGCGGCAAATTCACACAAGCCTTGGCGTACGTTGTTGATATGAGCAAACTCGGTACGCTGGCTGCTAATATGATGCTCGTTAGCCAGTACTTGTAATGCGGCATTTAGTTGTGGCAGTTTTTCTTCGGTTAAATTATTGGGTTGTTGCTCAAATAGTTGCAGTAATTTGAGCTGTTTGTCATCAATGGCGAATACTTGGTAACAATTTGCGTGACTGTGGATAAGTAAAAAGTCACAGTCCGGATCGCTGATACTCGGTTGCATTACCAGGCGATAGCAATCATTGCTGTCTTGTGCGATTTCAATGACAAACTCGCCTTTGATCAGCGTAAGTGACTGTCCATTGTGATCTTCAAGCCCTTTAAACCCTATTAGTGCTTGTAATACCGCGGCCGTTGCGTGTATTTCGTGATAACCAAATCCGGCATGGTTATTTAGCACTTGTACTAAGTTATGATCGGCGCTGGTTAATGCATCTTGATACTGGTTATAAGCAAGTTCTTGGGCGTTTACTTTACGACCTTTGGTCCATTCGCCTTTGGCATTGAGTTGCTGTACTTTGGCTTGTATGAGCGGTAAATCTAGATGGGTTAAATCCAGTTGCCATACAATTCGTTGCTGCGCAGTGGGCGTATCAATTTGGCTAATATCATTAAGCCAACGCTGCCATTGTGGGACGCGGGTAAAGTGCTGTAATAAACCAGTATTGGGTAATGGTGTGTCATCGCTAAGCCAATTAACTAAGTGCTGGCATTGCTCAGCTAACCAGTGTTGATGCGCACTAATTGCGCTATTGAGCTGTTCTAACAGTTCAGTATCATCCCTTAGATGATTTACCTGTTCGTCTGTGGCGTTTTTAATAATTGCCAGTAATAAGCAAAATAATGGCGCTAATGCATTCGGGTTACCAAGTAGATGACTTAAGCTGTTGCTTAAACGATGGTTTTGATAGTTAGCTAAATCCTCTTCCAGCAAATAATCAATCGCTTGGCTTGGGTGGCTTAATTCCCCAAGATTTTTTTGATACCATTTTCGACAGGTATTTAGTTGTTTAATATCTGCAGCGGTTGCACTGATAAATAGGCATACAGTGTAAAGTAATCCGGTGATCTCGGTCGGATAGATGCCTTTGCCAAAGTTTTTTCTAAACGCTGTTAAAGCGCTTTTATACTGTATCAAAGCAATATCAATAAACTCACCCTTGATGGCATTGGTATTTGCTTCATAAAAAGTGGCTAAAACACGGTCTCTTTTATCATCTAACAATTCAGCAAAATTATCTTCTTGTAATAATATGGCTAAATTCTCATTCAGATAAATGCGTTTTCTCAGCTCTGTTGTTGGGAGCGCTTTGGCAATCAGAGTCGGCCATGCACGCTCACTGGTGAGGTTGAAAAATTGACCGCGGATAAAGTTATCCAAGCAAAGCTGTTGCCATTGCTCAGGAAGGCATTGCCACAGTTGCTCGCTGTATGGTGATTGCGCGAGCAAATTAACAAAAGCGCTATCAAGCTCAAGTGATAAATCACTAGGGAGCGGTTTTTTTCCGCTTATTGCGCGGTCAAGATCATTGAATAGCAGGTGCAGAAAGTGCACGGCTTGATCGTGGTAATAATAGCTTTTTGTAGCTTCGGTTAAAAAAGCATGCAATAAAACTGGCTGATGTTTTATAGCATTAATAGCTACATAAGCAACTGCGCTAACTGATATACGAAAGTTTGGTCCGTAGGGGAGCTTCCAAATTAAATCTTTAGATTCGAGTTGTTTAGTGTATTTAGCGACTTCAGCTTGAGAAAACGAATAGCCATTTTTAATGTGACTATAAAGACGTTTAGTGAGCTGCTGGACAGAGTTCTCATAGCCATGCGATGAGCCACTTATTATCAGTGCAAGTAATACACACAGTTGTTTTTGGTCGTTATCAGTTGTGGCGGGCGAAAAAGTACTTAATGGCATAAAATCAATAATTAAAGTCGCTAATGATTGTAGACAGTATAATTTTCAGCTGGGGGAGTTACAACTATAAAAAAGCGACCCTAAGGTCGCTTTTTTATAAAAACCTATTGCACTCTGGCAAATAGTTTTTGTAGTTGCGGCATATATTCTTTAATTAGTTTTAAATTACTTTCGCTAACAACCGGCGCATCTGTATTAGCAGCATTAGCTGAGTTACCAAGTGTGCCCATCATTGAACTAGCGCTGTTATTTTTCGAGCCGCCCATACTTTGCAAACCGCCCATTAACTGATTTACTTTATCTTTGTTTTCTGTCGATAAATTACCTTTGATGTTTTCAAGGTAAGCCATCGAGACTTCAGAACCCACAGTAATTAGTTGTTCAGGCGTGAAACCATATTTATTGGTAAGGGCTGCAAACTCTTTGTATAAATCATTATCTTTGATTGTACCAAGGGCGCCTAATGCCATTGCCGTCGAGCCCCCTTCAGAGCCACCTAACATACTACCCAAATCCATGCTTTTTAATGAATCTTGATTTTGTGACCAATCAACAACCGCGGGTAATGCTTGCATATAACCTTGTAAATCTTTTTCTGTGATATCTGCCGCAAGGCTTGAAAAACTCATTGCTAACAAACTAAGAGATAAAATTATTTTTTTCATGTTGAGCACCTTTTTTATTCAATTGTTAGTTGCATTAAAGACTATTAATTAGATAACCGCTATAAATTAAAGAGGGTTTTAGTCTGTTAACATCAGATGATATACTACATTTTTGCCTGATGTAGCTGAACCACATGTTAATTATTTCAAATACCGTAACAATCGATGAATGGGAAGTCGAGCTGTCAGCTATTCGTTCACAAGGAGCGGGTGGTCAAAATGTTAATAAAGTGGCCAGTGCGATCCACCTTCGCTTTGATATTAATCGCTCAAAGTTACCAGAGTTTTATAAAGAGCGGTTGTTGGCGTTCAATGATAGTCGTATCACTAAAGAAGGTGTGATTGTTCTCAAAGCGCAAAGTCATCGAACTCAAGAGCTAAACAGGGAAGATGCGTTAAAGCGACTAAAACAGCTTATTTTATCAGCCACTAAGGTCGAACGTGCTCGTCGTGCTACAAAGCCAACACGTAATTCACAGCGCAGACGCATGGATAAGAAAACCAAACATGGTAATACCAAAGCGCTGCGCGGCAGTGTTAAAGTTTAATTTATAAGTTTGGTTTAAGCACCTCAAATAACGCGTTAATATGATCGTCTCTATCATTAAGCGCAGCTATATAACGGTATTTTTCACCGCCAGCTTGTTCAAAAATCTCTCGGTTTTCACCTTCTAATTCTTCAAGTGTTTCAAGGCAATCAGCGCTAAATGCAGGGCTGATAATAGCCACGTCTTTAATCCCTTCGTTTGGTAAGCTCTCAAGGGTTGCATCTGTGTAAGGTTTTAACCACTCGGCTTTACCAAAACGGCTCTGAAAGGTGCTGATAACTAAATCTTTATCGAGTCCGAGCTTTTCGACCACTAAGCGAGTGGTTTGTAAACATAAGCAATGATATGGGTCGCCATTATCTAAAAACTGTTTAGGCATACCGTGGTACGAAAACACTAATTTTTGTGGCATACCGTGTTTTTCTAAATCTTCGCTAATGCTGTTAGCGAGTGACTCTAGGTAGGTTGGGTTTTTGTGATACCCATTTATAAAGTGAAGCTCTGGCACCCAGCGCCATTTTTTTAATACATTCGCCACGGCATCAAATGTTGAGCCTGTGGTTGGGCTTGAATATTGTGGGTAAAGTGGCAACACAATAATGCGGGTTAAGCCTTTATCTCTAAGCTCTTCAAGGCCCGCTTCGATTGATGGATTACCGTAGCGCATCGCCATAACCACTTCGGTATTGGTATAGCCATGCTGTTTTAATAAGGCATTTAATTTAAGGCTTTGCTGGCGTGTAATATGGGTCAGTGGCGAGCCATTTTCAGTCCAAATACTTTTATATAGTTTAGCTGAGCGTTTTGGGCGAATACGCAAAATGATGCCATGCAGGATGATCATCCACACAATACGCGGTATTTCTACGATACGAGGATCTGACAAAAACTCACGTAAGTAAATGCGCAATGCACTTGCTGTTGGGGCATCGGGGCTGCCTAAGTTGGTCAGTAAAATCCCTGTTTTTTGATTAAAACGCTGATCATGAGGGTTATCGGTAACGGCTGAAAATCGCGACACGCAATGCTCCTAAAGCAAAATAGACGGTTATGGAATATAGGCTATTAATATTAATAGCCTATTGTAACGAATGAAAGGGTTAATAGGATCACTGATTTACAATGATTTGATCATGATCCTAAATGGAGTCGGTTTTTTAGCTTCTAGTTGCTGTAACTTTTCAATGGATTTAGCACTAAATATATGCCCCTTTGGCAGCAACATAATCCCTGTGTGACTATGCAGTGCATGGCTAAGTACCATATTGATGGCTAGCTCTTTGGCCGTTATTATTTTCATCGAGCCTACTTTTGCTTGCTGCTTAATGCATTTAACTCGGCAAGCCTCCATAGCTTGCACTAATTTAGGATGGTAAAAGTTACCGCTGTACATTTTTACTGTTTCGAGTGCATGTTGGTGCTTTTCTTCATCTTTTAAATTACTTTGTTCAAATGCATCCCAATAGTCACGTGCAAGCGCGAGTATCATTGCACTAAGAGGAATATCATTACCTTTTAATCCTTTAGGTAGGCCATTTCCGTTATAGCGTTCGTACTGGTGATAAATGGCGTCAGATACTTCATGCAGATGAGTCGCAGGCATTAACATCAATTGTGCTGTACTTGGATGCGTATAATAACTTTTGCGTTGCTGTTCATTAAGCGCATGCACGGGTTTTTCATAAAGTGCGGGATCCATTGCTAACAGCCCTATCTGAGCTAAGTAACCAGCCATTGCCGCCATTTCTATATTTTTTGGTGGTAGCTGCAACTGTTTTGCTATTTGCGTACAGGTATTGGCAATGTTCTGCGCTTTGGTGCCATCTAAATATGGATTGGCATTAATGAAGTTATAGAGCAACTCAACTGTTGAACTATGTTCGTGTTTTTCATGGGCGTTGGCAATTTCGAGTTTTTTAAGTACTTGTTTTATTTGTTTGGTTCTTTTTTCAACGCGCTGTTCAAGAGAGCTATTAAGTTCTTTGAGGACTTCATTATGGCGATTAATTTGTTGTTGGAGTTTCAGGTTTTGTTTTTTAAGTTGATATTTTTCAATACTGTCGGTGATGGAACGTAGTAATAAGTCATTTTGCCATGGTTTTTGGATATAGCCATGGATCTTGCCTTGATTAACAGCTGCTAAGGTGATTTCGATATCTGCATAACCAGTAAGTAAAATACGCTGAGTATCAGGTGCTAATTTTTGCGCTTGTTGAAAAAGTTCAGCGCCATTCATTTTTGGCATCCGCATATCGCTAATAATTACATCAAATTCATACTGTTTGATTAATTTTAGTGCATCTATAGGTGAATCACTGGTAAGTACCGTAAGTTGCTGCGTTTTGAACAGCCGCGATAAAGAACGTAGCACAATCTCATCATCGTCAACGCATAATACTTGCATGGTTGGTAGGTCTGCTGATTGACTCACGATTTTACCTATGGATAAACAATATTATTAACCATAGCCTGTCTGCTATAGTTTTTCTAATTAAACCGTGTCATTGGCATCAATTGTGCTAATTTTAATGACAAGATAATCGTTTTTAATTGCTGGTTAATTAAGATGGATGCGATAGATGAAGACTACAAGCAAGCTTATTTTCGTGAACGTACCGCGCGTATAAAGGCTGAGCAGCTGATTGAAGATAAAAGTCGCGTTTTATATGCACTAAATGAAGAGTTAATAAAAAAAGTAGCTGATCTTGAGTATCAACAGCAGTTATTTATTCAAGCAGAAAAAATGGCCACTTTAGGTACCTTATGTGCTGGGGTTGCCCATGAAATTAATAATCCCTTAGCTTATGCAATGAGCAATGTAGAAAGTTTGCAACAGAGCATGCATGGCTTTTGTGAGTTACTTGATTTAAACCAGCAATATTTAGCTAAGAGGATTAGTGAAACAAATTTTCAACAACAGTTAGCATCACTTAGTGAGCAGCAATCATTTGCTGAACTGCAGCAAGATATTCATCAACTAGTGGCTGATAGTGCTGAAGGCTTAAGGCGCATTAATCAAATCGTGGGCAATTTGCTTAATTTTGCGCGACCAACAACTAACAAGAAACAATTGGCTGATATGACAGATGCTGTGAAAAATGCGCTTAAATTGCTTAAAAATCAATTAAAAGGTTGTCAGTTAACCACATCAATAACGACATTGCCGCTGAGTTATTGTGATTTGGCAACCATCAATCAAATAATGGTTAACATACTTATTAATGCTTCACATAGTTGCGAAGCATTAATTGATAGACAAGCACATATTCACGTGCAAGTTGATAGCGACGACCAGCAAATAATTATTAGTGTTAATGACAATGGTTGTGGCATGAGTGAGCAAGTGCTTGCAAAAGTTTTTGATCCATTTTTTACTACTAAACCAGTTGGCAGGGGGACCGGTATGGGCATGCCATTAGTGTACACTATGGTTAATGATCATCAGGGAAAAATTGAAATTGAGAGCACCGTAAATATAGGTACATGTATGCGATGTATATTTCCAGTGTTGAGTGAGCGACCTTAACTCAGGCAAAACCATTTAACCAGAGTTAGGTTAAGTAATAATTTGCTTTTAAATTAGCCAATTGTTGGTTAGTGTAGGTATGAATTTTATAATAACTTGAGGGTGAATAATGCTTAATGAAAAAAGTGAATTGGTTCTTAGGGATTATCTAAGTCAGCACCCTGAACTAAAAGTGGTGAGTTCTGACAGCGTGATTGGTTTTATCAGTGGGTTATTGGCGTGCTCGGAATTTTATGGCGAGTCAGAAATTGCCAATTATATTGCTGATAAAAATGACCCTATTTATACCCAATTAATGACAAGCTCAGCGGAGCATGACGCAATGATCACGCTGCTGGATAATGTGACCGAAGCTCAGGTAGCGCAGCAGCATATACTGGCAAGTATTTATCCTCATGGTAAAGATGCTAAAGCGCCGAGTGAGCAACTACAACAATGGTGTGTAGGCTATTTAGCTGCTTATATGGTGAATCAAGAAGTATGGCAGCATGACTTTAACTTTTTACTCAGTGCCGATAAACAGGTCGTTGAGAATCAGGCGGATGGACAGTTATTTATTGATAACTTTGAAGCGACGCTTAATTTACTAGCCACTTTTGCGATGTGGCCAGATTCGCTCAAAGAGCATCCAGAACCTGCGGTACTTAGTGAAGGCTTTGCGCTACTGTATACCGGATTAGATGAAAGTCTTACTGGCATTGCATCCATGGCATTGATGCTAGAAGATGAAAAACTGGCTTTGTGGGAAGAAGAAGGCTAGAAAACATAGTTTTAACAACCAGCATGATGTGAATAATCATGCTTTTTTTTGTTTAAAATTCAATCAAAAACATGAAATAGGAGAAAATTTAGCTAACTTTTGCATATATCGACCATTGTCGCAGTTAAATATGTTTCTTTTTATATGTGTATGTTGCTAGGATGTTTGCCAAAGCGCAATTTTGTAAATGACGCTTGATCACACTAATTATAACTTTTATTAATTTACCTGTTTACTACTGCAATTGAGTAAACAGGTGAAGAGTCAACAGGGTCGAACAACACACATGACAACACTTCGTTTAAATACATTGGCTATCGCCGTAGGACTTGCATTTAGCACCTCTTCAGTTATTGCTGAAGAAGCAACAGTTCAAGCAGAAAAAAATATAGAACAAATTTCCGTTTTAGGTTCACGGGTTTCTAACCGCACAGCAACTGAATCTTCGTCACCCATTGATTTAATTGACGCTGATGATTTAAACAAAGGTGGCTTTACCGAGCTTGGCCAAAGCTTACAAGCTACAGCGCCATCGTTTAATTTTTCGCGTACTCAAGTATCAGACGGCTCTGATTTATTCCGCCCAGCAACATTACGCGGCTTACAGCCAGACCAAACGCTGGTTTTAGTAAACGGTAAGCGCCGTCATAATCAATCTATTTTTGGCCTTAATGGAACAGTTGGTGCAGGTGCTGCGGGTACCGATATGAATGCTATTCCACTTACGGCACTTAAAGGGGTTGAAGTATTACGTGATGGTGCAGCAGCGCAGTATGGCTCTGATGCTATTGCTGGGGTCATTAACTTATCACTGAATAACTCAACAGGTATAACAACTGGTTATGTACAATATAGTGAAACAGCTGAAGGTGATGGCGAGACTATTTCAGCGGGTTTAAATCGCGGTTTTGATTTGGGCACTGAAGGCGGTTTTATTAATTTATCTCTTGAGTATCGTGATGCCGATGGTACTAACCGTGCAGAGCGCGATACCGGTGGTTCGCTTGATGTAGAGCCAGGTACGTTATCTGACAACGTTCGTTGGGGCCAAGGTAATTCGGAAAGTGAATTTACCTCGTTATTTTATAATATGGCATTGCCAATGAGCGACGGTGAGCTTTACTCGTTTGGTGGTTACTCTGAGCGCACTGCACTGGGTAACGGCTTTTACCGTAACTTTGACGAAGCATCTAAAAATGTTACTCAAGTATACAGTGATGGTTTTTTACCGCGCATTTATAACGAAGCACAGGATATTTCTATTGCGCTAGGTTTTAAAGGTGATATTAATCCAGATTGGAATTACGATGTATCGGCAGTTTATGGTGAAAACCAATATGACTTTACATCACGCAATACATTAAACGCTTCTTACGCGGCGGAGTATTTATTTAATAACCCAACGGCAAGTGATGCTGATATAGCAGCAAATGCAGGCCCAACTGCTGGTTACTCGGGTGGTTTTAGATTTGATCAAACCACAATAAATGTAGATATTAATGGTATTATTGATATCGGTCGCAATGAGCCTATTTATCTGTCATTTGGTGGCGAATATCGAAAAGAAAATTACCAGATAGTACCTGGTGATGAAGCATCGTACGCTTGTGGTTTAGCTAATAATAGTACTTTGTACCCTTCAGTAAACAATCCTAATTTTGTTGCTGAGTGCGGTTTTCAAGCTTATAACGGTTTAAGGCCAGAAGCATCAAACAAACAAGGTCGTGACAGTTATGCATTTTATGTGGATGCAGAAACCATGCTCACTGATGACTGGAATATCAGTGGTGCACTTCGCTATGAAGACTTCTCTGATGCTGGAGATGATTTAATTGGTAAGTTAGCTACGCGTTATGAATTTAACGATGACTTCGCAGTTCGTGGCGCGTTATCAACTGGTTTTAGAGCGCCATCACTTCAGCAAAGCGCATACACTGCGTTTACCACTAATTTGAATAATGTTGGTGAACTTGAGCAATCATTTATTGCTAAAGCAGGTTCAGATCTTCCTGTTGCTTTAGGTGTTGAAAGTTTAGAATTAGAAAGCTCCAGAAATACTAGTTTTGGTTTTGTTTATGATGTAAGCAGTGAGTTGTCATTAACAGTAGACTTTTATCATATAACAATAAAAGATCGAATTACTTTGGGTAACTTTATTAAAGCTGAAGATCTTGCATTTAACCCCACTGCTGTTGCTGCTCTTCAGGCAACAGGATCTGACCAAGCTGCTTATTTTTCAAACTCAGTCGATACAACAACAGAAGGTGTCGATATTATTGCGTCATATCGCACCGATTTATATGACGGTAATTTCTCTGCTACGTTTGCCGGTAATTTAAACGAAACCAAAATTGACCGTGTCAATGCAGCACCTGGTATTCCTGAAAACCTAGCACTTGATGATATTCAAAGTAGCTTTTTAACTGATGGGCAGCCGGGCGAACGTGCAACGCTAACGTTTGATTATGAGCGTGACGCGTATAGCTCAATGATCCGCTTTAATTACTTTGGAGAAACCGATGTGAAGTACTTTGGTAATGACCATATTGAACTTGCAACAGATGGCTCATTTAAAGCAACCAGTACGGTAGAATCAGCTGTATTAGTGGATTTAAATGTAAGTTATCAAATTAACGATATGTTTGCGTTATCTGTTGGTGCAGACAACGTATTTGACGAAACACCGGATGAATTAGGCGATGATGAAGTATTAAACGCTATTTCAAATGGGGCATTTAAATACCCTTTACGAGCATTGCCTTATGGCTTTGATGGCAGAAGTTATTACGCAAAAGTAAGTTTTAGTTTCTAAATTTATAGTTGTTTATTAAGCCCGCAAATAAGCGGGCTTTTTGATTTAAAATACTTGTATTTTTTTATATCAAGCATACAATCGCAAAACTTTTAAAGAGGAAAAATAAATGAGTAAACGTCGTTCTAAAGTGACTAAATCTACAACATCAGTAGATACAGGTCGGGGTGTTATTCGCGATAATGCATTAGCGGCATTAGTGACATCGAAAATTTTTAAGCCACAAATTGTAGCTGCTAAAAAAGGCAAAGGCGCTTACAAACGCAACAAAAAACACGCAGGACAAGAGTCCTATTTAATCGCCGCTTAATGACGTTGTGATCAAATAGGGCTTTTATTTAAATGCTATTTTTTACAAAAAATAGCAAGCTCCGACATTTTTTTTAAAACCTCGCTTAGATAATTTTTTTCTAAGCGAGGTTTTTTGGTTATATAGTCTACCACCTTATTGTTTATATCTATTCCCACTCTCATTTACGTTTTCGTAAAACTTGCTAGAGCCCGCGAAGATACTCGCAAATAAAACTTAACCATAAATTAACCTTGTATTCATATTCTGTATGCGAAATTACCCTTTCTTTAAACGGGATGGCTCTAATTTAGTTCTAAATAACGATAAAAAATATATTTTATGGTCTTTTTTTATTAATAAAGTGGCTGTTTTATATACATCATATATCCAAATTAAGTTGACGTATGAGTTAACTGTGGTAGTTTTTAAACTGAGTTGTAAATTTAATGTTATATTTAACCCTGGGCGGAGGAGCTATGAGCTCACAAATGACAATAAAAAATGCTTTTAAGCTAAGTGCGGTATCGCTTAGTTTTGTAGGCTTAAGTACGCATGCAGCAGTTGACTGTAGTGTATTAACACAATGGCAAACGGGTCAAACTCACAGCGGTGGCAGCCAAGTACACGCACAAGATAATGCGTATGAGGCAAAATGGTGGACACAGTCAAATCCAGTTGAAAATGCTGGTGACTGGCAAGATTGGAAACTTTTGGGTTTGTGTGACAGCGCTGTCACAGAAAATCAGGCGCCAAATATTACAGTATTAACCCCCGCAAACAATTCTCAATTTGCTGATAAAGACAGCGTTGTCATGACTGCGCAAGCAACCGATGACGATGGCTCTGTGACAAAAGTTGAGTTTTTTGTTGATGGTGCATTAATCGCAACTGATAGTAGCGCACCGTTTAGTACTAATTGGCCTGCAGTTGTCGGCACACATCAAGTGAGTGCTGTGGCAACCGATGACGATGGCGCGCAATCTACGCAAGTGATCAATACGATCAGTGTTACTGAGATCGTGGAGCCGGTTAATCAAGCACCGGTGGCAACAATTAGTTTCAGCAGTTTACCAACAGAATTAACGGTTGGCTCACAAGTGGTGTTTGCGCTTGCTGGTACTGACAGTGATGGTCAAGTAACGGCACTTAACTTTGCGGTTAATGGTGCTGATGTGCACCAAGCAAGTACGGCATCAAGCAGTTATGCTTGGCAAGCAACAGCGCTTGGTCAGGCAACCTTTACGTTAACGGTAACTGATAACGAAGGCGCAACAGCCCAAGTAACAAAGCTGCTTACTGTTGTTGAAGAAAATACCGGACCAGTGACTGGAACTGATTGTCATCCGCAGGGGTTATATCAAACACCAGGTGTAAATACGCCGTATTGTACTGTGTATGATGCAGATGGTCGTGAGATAATGGGTGTTGATCATCCGCGTCGTGTAATTGGTTACTTTACCAGTTGGCGCAATGGCGCAAATGGCCAACCGAGCTATTTAGTAAATGATATTCCATGGGATAAGATAACT
Source organism: Pseudoalteromonas sp. 1181_04 (assembly GCF_052850545.1). Classification (NCBI taxonomy): domain Bacteria; kingdom Pseudomonadati; phylum Pseudomonadota; class Gammaproteobacteria; order Alteromonadales; family Pseudoalteromonadaceae; genus Pseudoalteromonas; species Pseudoalteromonas sp. 1181_04. The sequence continues at coordinate 89,300 of NZ_VXCS01000017.1, read as the reverse complement.
CATATCAACTATGCGTTTGCCCATGTTGATGCCAATAATAAAGTATCGATTGGCGATCCAAATGCTGCAGGTAATCCAGCTACAAATATGGAATGGCCAGGAGTGGTAGGTGCCGAAATGGACCCAAGCTTCTCGTATAAAGGTCACTTTAATCTTTTAAACAAATTCAAAAAACAACACCCACACGTTAAAACATTAGTATCTGTAGGTGGTTGGGCTGAAACGGGTGGTTTCTTTGATGAAACGGGCCGCGTTGAAAGTGGTGGTTTTTATACCATGACGACCAATGCAGATGGTTCAGTTAATCAAGCGGGTATTGATGCCTTTGCAAAAAGCTCAGTCGAGTTCATTGAAAAATATGGTTTTGATGGTGTTGATATTGATTATGAATACCCATCATCAATGAAAGATTCAGGTCATCCTGATGATTTCCCAATTTCAAATGCACGTCGTGCAGGTTTAAATGCATCTTACCAAGTACTAATGAAAAAGCTGCGCGAAGAGCTAGACCGTGCTGGTGAAAAAGCGGGTAAACATTATTTACTAACAATTGCATCGCCTTCTTCAGGTTATTTACTACGTGGTATGGAAACATTCCAAGCGGTTAAATACCTCGATTACGTTAACATCATGTCTTATGACCTTCACGGTGCATGGAACTCGCATGTTGGCCACAATGCGGCCTTGTTTGATACCGGTATTGATTCTGAACTAGCGCAATGGGGGGTTTACTCAACAGCTGAGTTTGAAGGGATTGGTTATTTAAATACTGATTGGGCGGTACGTTATTTTCGTGGTGCAGTATCGGCAGGACGTATCAATATTGGTATTCCTTACTACACCCGAGGTTTTAAAGATGTCAGCGGGGGTACTAATGGGCTGTGGGGGCAATCTGCACTACCTAATCAAGCAGATTGCGCAACAGGTACCGGCGTTGGTGAAAAGAACAAGTGTGGTAATGGCGCATTAGGCATTGATAATCTTTGGCATGATAAGAACGATGCAGGACAAGAAATGCCAGCAGGTTCTAACCCGTTGTGGCATGTTAAAAATCTTGAGAACGGCATTGTTGGTTCGTACTTAGGTGTGTATGGCTTAACACCAGAGACTGATGTTGATGATCAATTAACGGGTACTTATACACGTCACTATGACAGCGTTGCTGTTGCACCTTGGTTATGGAACTCAGAGAAAAAAGTATTCCTATCTATTGAAGATGAGCAGTCTATGGCAGCTAAAGTTGATTACGTAATTAACAATGGCCTTGGCGGTATCATGTTCTGGGAACTTGCTGGTGATTATGATTTTGACTCAGCAAAAGGTGAATACTTCATGGGTTCTACCTTAACAACTTTGGCTTATGACAAGTTTAACCAAAGTGGTGTGGCGTACGACACTCATCCAGGTAATCCAAACTTTGTTGTACCAACTGAAGCGGTAGATGTAACGTTTGCAGCAAAAGACTTCCCAATTGGTGATGATAACTACCCAATTAGCCCAACATTTGCGTTCACTAATAACTCCAATATTGATCTAAGCGGTGCGAAAATTTCGTTTGATGTACCTGTATCAACATCGGCTATTTTTAAATCTAACTGGAACGCACAAGAAAAATTGGGCATGGCAGTTGAAGTAAATGGCTCAAATGCCGCAGGTAACAACATTGGTGGGTATGAAAATGAATTCCACCGTTTTTCAATCACTCTGAACAATGAATGGGGCGGTCAACCGAAAGACCTCAGTGGTGGCAAAACAGTCAATGCGCAAGTTATGTATTACATGCCAATTACCGGTCCTAGTAACTTTACTATAGAAAAAGATGGCAAAGTTTACGCGTTCAAATTTGAATTCCCACAATTGCCTGATGGGACTACCGGTGGCGGCGACACCACGGATCCTGGTAATGGTGGTGGCGATACATCTGGTATGTGTGAAGGTGTGGCTGTGAGCTCAATCCCTGTATATCCAAACTTCCCTCAAAAAGACTGGGCAGGCAATCCAAGCCATGCCGCAGGCGGTGACTTAATGGTTCATAACAGTGCCGTTTATAAAGCGAAGTGGTGGACAAGTTCTGAACCAGGAGCAACAGCTGACTGGACTAAAAGTTGTAGTCTGTAAGTAAATAATAGGGGCAAGTTTGCTTGTCCCAAAATTTCAGCTTTTCAAGGACAAAACAATGAAAGCTATTAAATTTAAAACTTTATCACTCTCGGCAGTGGCAAGCAGCGTATTACTAACAATTATGCCAGCGCAAGTGAACGCCCATGGTTATATGGATAGCCCAAAAGCGCGGCAAGCTTTTTGCCAAGCCGATGGTGGGTATTGGTGGCCAGAAGATGGCACTAATATTCCAAACCTTGCTTGTCGTGCCGCATTTTTAGAGTCGGGTACAGTGCAATTTGTACAAGATATTGAGTTTTCAGTTAATACACCGGACTACTTAAATCAAGCTGCGGTAGAGGCTAAGGTACCAAATGGGTCGTTATGTGCCGGTGGTGACAACGCAAAGCGTGGTATGGATTTACCTTCGCCGCATTGGCAACGCAGTGATGTGGTGCCTAATGCCAATGGTGAAATTCAAATTCGTTACTTAGCAGCAACGCCGCATAATCCCAGTTTTTGGCAGTTTTATTTAACTAAACCAAGCTTTAATGCAGCAACAGATGTATTGACGTGGGCTGACTTAGAGCTAGTTCAACAACATGAAAATATTGACGTTATCAAAGATACCGATGGAAAGCGTTATTACGAAATGAATGTTGCTATTCCACAAGGGCGCAGCGGCGATGCTATTTTATATAGCCGTTGGCAACGTATTGATGTGGTGGGGGAAGGTTTCTATAACTGTAGCGATATCAATATTGTGACAGACGCAGGGCCGACGGATCCGAGTGTTTGGTCAAGTGTTGGTTACTTTGTTCGTCAAGGACAAAGTGCCATTGCTGGTGACACTGTTTGGGCACGTTTATTTGATGAAAATGGCCAAGAGGTTATCAATCAGCAATTAAAAGTGACCGCTGCGAATCAAGCGAGTTGGCAGCAAGCACTGGCACAACAACTGAACTTAGATTATGCCCACTTAGTACAAATTGGCGTGCAAAATCAAGCCGGTGACGTGGTTTATAACAGTACTGATGTACTGACTAATCAAGTGTATAGCAGTAATGAAAATTACACTTATAGCTTAAGCGTGCAAAGCGCTCCCACTAATACTGCGCCAATTGTACATACGCCAGATGATTTAGTTGTCGATGAAAACACCAGCACAGCCTTACACCTTCATGCTTTTGATGATGAACAAACGCAATTGAGCTACAGCTGGTTAGTGCCAGCACCACTGAGCTTTACCGGTGGTGACGCAAACGTGGTGATTAGTGCGCCAGAGGTATCAACAAGCACAGATTATACCGTGTCAGTGTCGGTTTCGGATGGTCAATTAAGTACTCAAACTAGTTTTAAAGTCACCGTAAATGACAGCGTTATCACTGATCCTGATGTTGTAGCTTGGAGTAGTAGTGCAGTTTATCAAGCCGGTGACAAAGCCAGTTTTCAAGGAGTTGTTTATACCGCGAAATGGTGGAGTCAGGGTCAGCAACCTGATAGCTCTAATGCATGGCAAAGCGATTCACAATCGGATGTGAATAACGATTGGAATGCAAGTAAAGCCTATCAAAGTGGCGCTGAAGTAACCTATCAAGGACAGCGCTATAGCGCTAAGTGGTGGACTCAAGGTGATACACCTGGACAAGCCAATGTATGGACCAAACTTTAATAAGAAGCCTAAGTTTTGTAGTTCAAACTTATTAAATAATTAAATTAATAATGGATAAGAGAGAAATATGAATATTAAACAGTTAACAGCAGCCATTGGCGTTGCTCTATTTGCAAGTACAGCCTTTGCAGCACCGTCTACACCAAGTATTAATTGGGAACCGCAACAATATTCGTTTGTTGAAGTGAACTTAGAAGGTAACGGTTCTTATAAGCAACTTGTTACCCGTGTGGAGCAGGTGAGCATCAATATTCAATGGAGTGCATGGAGCGGTGACGGTGGTGACAGCTACAAAGTTTACTTTGATGATATGTTGGTAAATGAAGGCACACTTTCTGCAGGTTCTAAGAGCGGAACTATTTCTTTCCCTTATGACAAAGCTGGTCGCCATACATTGTATGTAGAACTATGCGAAGTCGGTACTACTTGCGCACGCAGTGCCGGTAAGCCAATCGTAATTGCAGATACCGACGGCGGGCACTTAGCGCCATTGCCGATGGATGTTGATCCTAATAATCGTGATATTGGTACCAAAGCAGGGTTAGTGACCGGTGCGTATTTTGTTGAGTGGGGTATTTACGGTCGTGATTATGATGTAACAAATATTCCAGCACAAAACTTAAGTCACATTTTATATGGCTTCATTCCAATTTGTGGTGAAAATGCATCACTAACTGGCAGTCCTAAACAAGCACTTGAAACAGCCTGTGCTGGCTCTGCTGATTATGAAGTGGTTATCCACGATCCATGGGCTGCTGTACAAAAAGCATTACCAGGTGTGGATGCAGCGGATCCAATCCGTGGTACGTATTCACAGTTAATGGCACTTAAGCAGCGTTACCCGGATCTTAAAATCTTACCATCAGTAGGTGGCTGGACGCTATCTGACCCATTTGGTGGTTTTACTAATAAAGCTAACCGCGACACATTTGTAGCATCAATGGAAGAGTTTTTAAGAACCTGGAAGTTTTACGATGGTGTTGATATTGACTGGGAATTTCCTGGTGGTGACGGCCCTAACCCAGATATTGGCGATCCGATAAATGATGGTCCTGCATATGTTGCGTTAATGCAAGAGCTGCGCGCTATGCTTGATAAGCTTGAAGCTGAAACAGGCCGTACTTATGAGCTTACGTCAGCAATTGGCGCTGGTTACGATAAAATTGAAGACGTTGACTACCAAGCCGCTAGCCAATACATGGATTATATCTTCGCTATGACTTATGACTTTTATGGGGCATGGAGTGGCGTAACTGGCCATCAAACTGCGCTTTATTGTGGTGAGCATATGAGCGTAGGGCAATGTAATGGTACGGGCGTAGATGAAAACGGTGAGCCACGTAAAGGCCCTGCTTATACAACAGATAACGCAGTACAGTTATTATTAGCACAAAATGTAAACTCGAAAAAAATTGTTGTTGGTACTGCTATGTATGGCCGTGGTTGGGAAGGTGTTTATCCAACAGGCACCACTATTGATGGTAACCCTATGACAGCAACAGGCTCCGGTCCATTAAAAGGCTCAACAGCACAAGGCGTGTGGGAAGATGGCGTTATTGATTATAAAGGCATCAAAACTCATATGATTGGTGCTGCAGGTACTGGTGTTAATGGCTTTGAAGTAGGCTACGATGACCAAGCGCAAGCGGCGTATGTGTGGAATCGCGCCACAGGTAAACTAATCACTTATGATAGCCGTGAGTCAGTGATAGCTAAAGGTGCTTATGTTAATCAATATAACTTAGGTGGGTTATTTGCATGGGAAATTGATGCAGATAATGGCGATATTCTCAATGCTATGCACGATGGCTTAGGCGGAGTTGTTACACCACCAAGTAATAAAAAACCAGTGTTATCAGTATCAAGCACTGTAACCGTGAACGCTGGCGAAAGTGTTTCTGTCAGTGCTTCAGCAACAGATGCCGATAATGATCCACTGACGTTTAGTTGGACTGCATCACCTGAGTTAACAGTATCTGGCAGTGCAACAAGCACATTGGCAATTACTGCACCTAACGTAACCCAAAACAGCCAGTTTACCGCAACCGTCAGTGTAACTGATGGCAAAGCAACGGTAAGCCAAAGTGTTTTGGTTAATGTCATCGCGCCAACAACTGGTGACAACACTGCACCGACAGTTGATGCGATTGCTGATATCACTATTGAAGAAGGCGCTTCTGCAGCAGTAACGGTTGTTGCCTCTGATCCGCAAAACGACGCACTGACTTATACATGGTATGTCCCTGCAGGTCTTACATTAGTTGGCAGTGGTGCCAGTGTTAATCTTACGGCCGGCGCAGTAGTAGCTGCAGATACAAACTTAACAGTATCTGTGGCAGTAAGTGACGGCCAAGTTGCTACCACTCAAAGCTTTACTGTAACGGTAACTAACACCGATACAACGCCTCCTACAGGTGATAGGTGGGATGCCAGTAAGGTATATGTTGGTGGCGATACTGTTGTTTATAACGGCGTAACATACAAAGCTAAATGGTGGACTCAAGGTGATCGTCCCGACTTAGGTGGCGTTTGGGAAGCAATTACGCAACCAACAGATGATACAGGTGCTCTGATTTGGCAGTCATCAGCAACTTACAATAGCGGTGACCAAGTTTCTTATGGTGGTAACAAATACCAAGCGAAGTGGTGGACTCAAGGAAATGAGCCCGGCGTAGCAGACGTATGGAAATTACTTTAATTAGCCTATTAATCAAGCCTACTTTTAGGTAATAAATTAAAGTGTAATTTACTCACATAAAGCAGCTTTCGGGCTGCTTTTTTTGTATTTCGAGTCAGATGCACCATACTGTACAAAGCGTCTATAATTTTACTAGGCTGTAGTTATTAAATACATTTACTTATTTTTGATATTGTTGAGTCCAATTAGTAGCGGCTGCGAAAAAACTCTGCAAGTAGGGGTGGTGTTACCTTGGCCACCGTTTGTCTTTGATGGTGAGCAGGCTCTTACAGGAATAGATGTAGAGATCAGCCGTTTGGTGTTAACGCATGCTGGATTCTGTAGTCAGTTTGTGTCTTTACCGTCATCAAAGCGCGGTTTGGTCGAGCTTGAAAAAGGCCGCGTGGATATATTAACTGCTGCGAGTTTCAATCAACAACGTGCCCAATATAGTCACTTTTCAACCCCATATAGACGTGAGAAAATGCGGCTGTTCTGGTATGAAGATGCTAAGTACCTAACACACGATTTAGCCAGCCTGTTGGCGCAACAAAAAACCATAGCCGTAAATAATGGTGGTTATTATGGTAAAGAATTTGAGCAGCTAAGCAAAGTCACAAACAATAAAGATTTACTTGTACGAGTACCTTTGCTCAAGCACCGGCTATATATGTTAAAAGCTAAACGCGTCGATTTTATGATCGATGATGAAATATCTGGGTTATACCTCATAAGCCAAGAAAAAATCCCCGGTATTACACTGCATCCTTATGTTATTCATGATAATCCAATCCATTTTATGCTCAGTAAAAAAACGGTCACGATGGACAATGTGCGCTCAATTAATGCAGCGATCATTGATATGCAATCGAATATCAAGCAAATAATTGCCAGCTATACCTATTAATTAACTGGCTATAATTGATACCACTAAAGCTGCGCACGTTTTACTGTGTCTGAAGGGTTTTCACCAAATAGTTGTTTATAGTCTTTAGCAAACTGGCCCGGATGCCAAAAGCCCCAATTGGCGGCAATCATTGAAATGGGTTTATTTTGTTGCGGATCACTGAGTTCACGGCGTATTTGGTTAAGCCTGGTCATGCGTAAAAAACGCAGCGGATTGATGCCTAAAATACTTTCAAAGCTGTATTGTAAAGTCCGTCGACAAACGTAGGTAAACTCACATAATTGGGTGATAGTCACTATGTTGTCTGGGTGATCGTGAATAAATTCTTTCGCTTTATCAACAACGTTTTTACGGTGTTTATAACTTGGGGTTACTTTTTGCTGGGGGAGTTGTGATTGCAGTAAGTGCAGCACTAAATTTAATAAAATATCGTGTTGTAAAGCCGCACTTGCTCCACCGCCATTAGCATAAATGATTTGTTCAATGCATTCACGAGCACGTTGCAGTGCTTGTGGTGATGTTGTAATACGCGGTGATCCATGCTCACAAATGCCCTGAAGCGACAACCCTTGTTGCTGAGCAATTTGATGAAGGGTATCTTGATTGATCACCATGCCATAAATATTAAATTGCGCAGGGGTGATCAGCTCAAAGTTGCAATCACTTGGGCGGCACATTAATTGATTATCAGCGATGGTGAGACCGTTAATTTTACTGTTTAGTGCGTTTACCGGAATGCCAAGCCATAACGCATTTGGCCATACTTTACACTGTTGTCGTAATGCGCACTGGGTATACTCTTTAAACACTTGCAAACCATCATAAGCCACTTCATCAATACAGCCATAAAAGCGGCCATCACTGACTTGATCATATTTTTGTTGCCAGTTTGTTAGGTTTCCCGCCTGCTGGTCCACATCGGTCGTAGCTAAAGTGCACTTACTTGGTGCATTTGTCGGTAAATTATGTTGCATAGTTGCGTATTACACCCCAGGCTAATTATTACAAGCAAACAGTAGTTGTCCGATTTTTAATTTTAACTATTTGATTTATATTGTTTAAATAACTTTTGCCAAAATTTGATAGTTGCTTGGTACGCTATAAGCTACCTTAAAAGAATCGTTGCACTGTTTATTGCTTTATTTATTGTTTTTTATTGTAGTAAAAGCAATAGCTGTGCCTATCCTTTTTAACACACATTTTGTCAGCAAGGTAAGTTTATGAGTAAATCGTATCGATACACGTTAGGAAGTAAAACCTACCAGTTTAACAATCTCGCACAGTTAATGGCTAAAGCGACCCCGCAGCGCTCTGGTGATAGCTTGGCAGGTGTTATTGCCAGTTCTGCCGAAGAGCGAGCCGTGGCACAAATGACGCTGGCAGAAGTCCCTTTAAAAACATTCTTGAACGATGCCTTGATCCCTTATGAAGACGATGAAATTACTCGGCTAATAATAGATGAACATGACACTAACGCATTTGCAGCAATCGCACATTTAACGGTAGGTGATTTTCGTAATTGGCTGCTGAGTGATCACGCAACAAGCCATGTTTTAGCGACAATCAGAGCGGGTATTACCCCCGAAATGGCTGCTGCTGTTAGTAAAATAATGCGTAATCAAGATCTGATCTTAGTTGCCAAAAAGTGCCATGTTACGACTGCATTTAGAAATACCATTGGCTTACCTGGCCACTTATCAACACGCTTACAGCCTAATCATCCAACAGATAATGTAAATGGCATTGCCGCGAGTATTTTAGATGGGCTGCTGTATGGCAGTGGCGATGCCGTAATTGGTATTAACCCCGCCACTGATAATGTTGCACAAGCGATTAAATTAATGCGCTTAATGGATGATGTGATTGAAAAATACCAGATCCCGACTCAAAGCTGTGTTCTCACGCATGTAACTAACACCATTGAATGTATTGAGGCCGGTGCGCCGGTTGACTTAGTGTTTCAGTCTATAGGGGGGACTGAGGCGACTAACTCAAGTTTTGGTTTTAATTTAAATACACTTGCTGAGGCGCAAGATGCAGCACAAAGTTTAAAACGCGGAACAGTAGGCAATAATGTGATGTATTTTGAAACGGGGCAGGGCAGCTCGCTATCAGCAAATGCCCACCATGGGCTTGATCAACAAACGTGTGAAACCCGTGCTTATGCCGTAGCGCGAAAATTCAAACCGTTACTGGTCAATACCGTAGTGGGTTTTATTGGCCCGGAATATCTATTTGATGGCAAAGAAATTACTCGAGCAGGGCTTGAAGACCATTTTTGTGCCAAATTACTGGGTGTGCCTATGGGCTGTGATGTGTGCTACACCAACCATGCTGAGGCAGATCAAAATGATATGGACAACTTACTGACCTTACTCGGTGTAGCGGGGTGTTCGTTTGTAATGGGGATCCCCGGATCTGACGATATTATGCTTAACTATCAAACCACCTCATTTCATGATGCTCTGTATGCAAGGCGGGTATTAGGTTTGCGTCCAGCACCTGAATTCGAACTTTGGCTGGCAAAAATGAACATTATGACAGATACCCAGCAGCATATTTTGTCTGACACGTTACCGTCACAATTTGCGCGTTCTTTGAAAGCTTTAGGTGGTGGACAGCCATGAAAAACTCATCTCCCAAAACGGCACAGCAAATACAGCAACAACATCAAGATAATGGCAAAGTGGTGCATAACCCATGGCGGCAACTACGCAGCTTTACCGATGCACGCATTGGTTTAGGGCGCGCTGGGATCAGTCTTCCGACGGCTGAAATGTTGGCGTTTCAACTCTCCCATGCGCAAGCACGAGATGCGGTTAATTTTCCATTGGATTTAGCTGCGTTAAGTGAACAGCTAGAGGATTTTTGCGCATCACCACTGCATTTACATAGTCAAGCCGTGGATCGCAATCATTATTTACAACGCCCTGATTTAGGTCGAAAACTAGATCAAGCATCGCGCGATCAGCTAAGCAACTATATGAGGAAAGCGGCTATAGCCACTGAGTTACACCATGATATCGCAATCGTTATTGTTGATGGTTTATCGTCTTTAGCAGTACAAAAAAATGCCCATCCTTTTCTTGTTCAGTTACTGACGATACTGCGTGAACAACCAGAGCCATGGCGTTTGGCACCGATCAGCTTAGTTGAGCAAGGTAGAGTGGCGATAGGCGACGACATAGGTGAGCTCCTTAATGCCAAGGTGGTGCTGGTATTAATTGGTGAACGGCCAGGGCTAAGTTCTCCAGATAGTTTAGGGCTGTATTTAACTTGGCAGCCAAAAACAGGGCTGAATGATGCTTGTCGTAATTGTATCTCTAATATTCGTCCTGCGGGGCTGTCATATCAGGATGCAGCACAACGAACTTTATATCTTTTACAAGAAGCGAAACGTTTAAACCTGTCAGGGGTGGGGTTAAAAGATCGCAGTCAAGACGATGTGATAGAGCATCAAACGCAAACAACAAACTTTTTACTATCAGAATAATCAACAACGAAAACATAATGTAATTACAACAATAAATAGCAGGAGAAGATAATGTCAGATAATAAAGAGTACCTTGCAAAAAGACAGTTAAAACGAGGCTCCGCGGGATGGGTTTTATTGGCGGGATTAGGAGTGTCGTATGTTATTTCTGGGGATTTTGCGGGTTGGAACTTTGGTATTGCAGAAGCTGGTTGGGGCGGCTTTGCTGTCGCCACAGTATTAATGGCGGTGATGTATTTAACTTTGGTTTTGTCATTAGCAGAAATGTCGGCGGCCATTCCGGCATCGGGTGGTGGCTATAGTTTTGCGCGTCAGGCAATGGGCCCTGCTGGTGGTTATTTGACCGGCTTGGCCGTGTTAATCGAGTATGCATTAGCACCCGCTGCGATTGTTATTTTTATTGGCTCGGCGGTCGAAGCGCTACTGGGTTTTAATGGTCCTTGGGTGTATGCGCTGTTCTATATTGTGTTTATCAGTATTCATTTAGCGGGAGTGGGTGAAGCATTAAAAGTGATGATGGTGATAAGTGGCTTAGCGGTTTTTGCCATTATAGCCACTGCGATCGCATTATTTACACATTTTGATGTGTCGCGATTGTTTGATATTGCCATCACCGATGCTGCTGGAGCCTCCGAGTTTTTGCCCTTTGGTTGGTATGGCGTGTGGGCTGCATTGCCGTTTGCAATGTGGTTATTTTTAGCCGTTGAAGGCGTACCATTAGCGGCAGAAGAAGCCAAAGATCCAGCTAAAGACGTGCCAAAAGGAATTATAGGTGCAATGTTGTTTTTATTGTTTACTGCTTTGTTAGTTGTAGTATTGATCCCTGGTGCCGGTGGTGCCAGCGCAATGGGGTCTAGTGCCGTGCCGTTAGTTGATGCGCTAAACGTAACAGGGAATGCAAGCTTAGCAACACTCGTTAATATATTAGGTTTAGCGGGTTTAGTGGCGTCGTTTTTCTCGATTATCTATGGGTATAGTCGGTTAGTGTTTGCGCTCTCTAGAGCGGGCTACTTTCCAAAAAGTTTGTCGGTTACAACTTCACGAAAAGTGCCGGCACGTGCCTTAATTGTGCCGGGTATTTTTGGTTTCTTAGCATCATTAAGTGGTGAAGGTGATTTAATGCTGGCGATGGCCGTGGTAGGCGCTACGGTTTCGTATGCATTGATGGCATTGAGCCATATTTTACTGCGTATTAAACAGCCTGAACTCGCACGACCTTATAAAACGCCAGGTGGCATGATAACCTCAGCAATTGCGCTGGTCTTATCTTTGGTGGCTTTAACTGGGGTATACGCGTTTGATCCTCGTGCATTCTTGTTTACTGTGGTGCTATTTGTGATCGGAGCGATTTATTACTTTGCATACAGTAGTAAGCACTTAGTCGCACACAGTGCCGATGAAGAGTTTGCTATGTTGGCTGAAGCTGAAGCCGCTTTAAGTGCAAAATAGTGATAGTTTAATGTTACCAATAGGCCGTTAGCACGGCCTATTAATAATGCAATTAACCAAGGCGGGTCACGTTTATTTTTATACGCCCAGCATTAGCGCCATAAAAACGCACCAAATCATTTGCAAAAGGCGTAAATTCTCCTGAGTGAGTCATTTTAAATTCACCCCCATCGGCAATCTCAAAAGCATCATTATCGCTATGGGCAATAGCACCAATTAAGGCAAACCAGTTTGCATGTGGTAAACGACGAAAGGGTTCGAGCAATGCCATGGGGATCTCTTTTACACCCAACTGTAGGTTATCTCGGTGCCAACCTTGTGGCCCACATTTTACGCCATCGTCATACCAAAGTTGTTCTGGGTAAGGGCTAAAGCGATAAGTAGCTCCTTGTTCAAGCATTAGTCCTGTTGCATTGTATTGCTCTGCGGCATAAACCAACACATCTTGGCTTTGGCCAATTTGTAACACTGACATGTTTTGATTTTTTAAAGCTATATGGGCAGACAAACCGTTAAAACTAAACGTAGTTTGATCTGCATACAGCAGTTGATAACTAAGGTTTTTTAAAGACTCGGGACGATAACTGGTTAATTGATTGATACGTGTAGCAACACTGTGGTGGATAATGGGTAACAGCTTACTTTGTTCGTCATCAACCAGCACGGTACATTCACGATCAATCAGTTTAAATAAAGGATTAAACCAAAAATAATTCTGTTGATGGCTTAACGCGAGAGGATCTGGGGTGATGGTCATATCATCTTGGGCGATAAAACTGTTTTGATCCGCAGGAAATAACGATGAATACTCGATTGCTTGACTAGTTAAAAAGGATAAAGCCACAGGCAGTTCAAGTAACCACTCCATTGCAAAGCGTAAGCAAATATCCGCCAGCCCATCTCGATAATAGCCACCACCGATATCGGAATGTGCGCCTGCAAACCATATTTCATGTACATTGTTTTGATGATTTATAAGGGTAGGCTCAAAAGCTCGACGCTTTTCATCCAGTGCCACACAATGCAGAGCCTGATTTATGTTGGTCGCTAAAGTATGGTTTTCAAAAATAACATGCTCAGCGCCTCGGGTGGCCTTGGTGACTTTGGATAAACCAATGGATGCCACAGTATCAAATACGCATAAATAAACGTTATTATCTATGAGCGGCTCTAAGCACTTTGCAAAACGTCGTGCTAACGCAGCGCCGCGACTAAAGCCAGTGAGTAACAATGTATCGCCAGTTTTGTAGTAGCGCTTAAAATCATTTATAGCATGATTTAAAATACTGGCAACATCGTCATCGCGTGGTGCGAAAGATTGATTGAGGAATCGCTTTAAACGACTTCCTTGAGTTCCAATACCTTGGTAATAGAAGCTAAGTTGATTAGTAAAAGGAGTAACGGGCTCGTTATTTAATTGGCCACCCATTAATAAATGAAGTTTGAGAATATTCGAAATGCTTGCATCTTCCTTAAAATGCGCAGAGCTGAACTGCTCAGCATCACGTGGCTCACTACCTGTGCCATCAAAGTTGAAAATCAGCGTTTTCGCGGTCATAGCATCATTCCTTTATGTGGTTTTTTATAACTTACAGGTAAATTATTTAAATTTGAAGACAATCCACTCAAATATGCTATAAGGATTTTTTGTTATTAATTTTAGGCAATACTTTTTTATAGATTGAAAATAATATAGTCAAATGTAGTCTAAGCTTAAACAGTTGAAGCTCTGGTTTAGTAACAAAGTTCAAGTTGCCATTAAGCCTTAGGTTAAATAGTTAAGTTACGCAGATTTGCCTAGAGCAAATGTATTATTGTGTATCTTTAGATAGGCATGATAAAAGGTATCGTGTTGCTATGACTAAATTTTTTATTATTTTGCTGTTATGCATACAAAGTACTGCTGCGCTTTCTAATTCAATAACACAGCCTTTAGTAGGATCTCATAATGAATGGCCTCCCTACATATTTGCTGATGGAACGGGTATGACTACTGAGCTTGTACGTGCTGCATTTTTTAGCCAGAATATTGCATTCGATATTAAAATAGCGCCATTTAGTCGTGCAATGCGAATGTTAGAAAATAATGAAATAGATTTGATCCCTGCATTATGGTGGACAGAAAATCGTGCTAAAACAATTTTGTTCAGCCAGCCCTACTTTACTAATGAACTTAGCATAATTAGTAATACTAAGTCGCAGCTTGATTATCAAGGCCCTCACAGCCTAGAAAGCTTAACAATCAGTACAATCAGAGGTTATGGATATCATGAGTATTTATAGTCTATTGATAGGCTTACAATCGTTCCTTTGCTTAATGTCCATAGTTGTCTTGAGCATGTAAAAAAGCATCGCGCTGATATTGCTCTGGTTGATAAATATGCAGCATGGTTTGAAATGAAAAAAAATGGTTACTCAACAGAGCTAACAATTTGGCAACCAGCTTTAATTAAGCACCCTCTTCATATAGGGATCAGTAAAGAGCATCCCGATGCTGAATATATAATAACCTCCTTCAACAAAGGGCTAGAGCAAATAAAGCGCTCAGGTGAATATGATGAAATATTAGCCCGTTACGAACATCTAGCCTCAGCACAGCCAGAGTAACTAATAAAAAAATAAAGACACCCACCTAAAAAAAATAAAGACACCCACCTAATAAATGGCGATTGTAGTAATTCAAACTTAAATGACACCCATAATAATGACTATATTTGCAGTATTACCATGAGGAACTAGTATTTTATAAGGAACGTGATATCTGAGATATTTATGGCTACTGCAAGAAATCGACAAATCAGTTTAACGGACACTCGTTACTATCATTGTATATCACGATGTGTAAGACGTGCCTATTTGTGTGGTGTGGATGAATATACGGGTCAATGTTATGAACACCGCAGGAAATGGGTTGAAGATAAGCTAATGAGTTTGGCATCTCTCTTTTTTATAGATGTGTGCGCTTATGCAGTAATGAGTAATCATACTCATATTGTAGTGTACGTAGATAGTAAAAAGGCGGAAAGAGTAAATGATAGAGCAGTTGCAATTCGCTGGCATAAAGCCTTTAAAGGTTCTGAATTAACACGACGTTTTGCTAAAGGTGAAAAGCTAGCATCTTTTGAGATGAAAATAGTTACAGATAGTATTGCGCAATATCGTTCAAGGTTAATGGATATTAGCTGGTTCATGCGCTCTTTAAATGAATATATAGCGCGAAAAGCAAATAAAGAAGATGACTGTAAGGGGCGATTTTGGGAGGGACGGTTCAAATCCCAAGCGTTACTTGATGAAGCCGCATTATTAGCATGTATGGCGTATGTTGATTTAAACCCAGTTCGCGCAGGTATTGCTGACAAACCAGAAAATTCAGATTTCACGAGTGTCAAAAAGCGTATTATTTCGGTCGCAGCAGGGAAACAGCCCAAATCATTACAACATTTTTCAGGGATGGCAACACAGCATATGGTGAAAGGTTTACCTTTTGAGCTAACTTCCTACCTTTCTCTTGTTGATGCGACAGGGCGCTGTATTCGTCCTGATAAAATAGGTTATATAGCCGCCGATCTAACCCCTTTGCTTGAAAGGTTGCAAATAACCCCCGAAAACTGGTTGAAAGTTACCAGCAAATTTACCACCGTTTTTCACGGTGCTGTTGGAAGACCTGAGTCGTTAAATATGTTTTGTGAACATCAACACTTTAAGCGACGAACGAATCTAACGAATTGCGAAAAATTACTAGCGTGATAACGTAGCCAACCAATAATACATAACTTATTAATTCAGATTTTTTTGACGCCTAAAAATGCAAACGCCTGATATTTATCTGCCATTTGTATAAAAGTCCTTTTTGAAAATAACTACGGTTTTTAATTGTTTCGTTTATTGCCCTAACCTGGATGTTTGCAATTTCATTCTTATTTTGAATGGGTGTCATTGCAATTTTTAGATGGGTGTCTTTTTTATTTACCTTCAATCCATTGCTTTAAAATGTAAGTTTGCATTTTTTTAGATATATATGGATGGGTGTATGGATGGGTGTCAATTTTAATTTTAATGGGTATCATTATAATTTCTAGATGGGTGTCATTTTTTATTTTATTTCTAGGTGTGTAAGTGAAGCGGCGGCTCCACTTACTCTTGTTAGTTGCTTAATGTAATTTCATCTTTGGCCTAACGACCCGGAGCACTTTTTCGCTGATCCATAATGCAAAGGTTTTGGCGCTGCCGTGGATAGCGCGTTGATGCATGCGATAGAGCGAAATATACATAAAGCGGGCTATCTTGCCTTCAATAAAAAAGCTATTACTAGTGAGGTTGCCCATTAAGCTCCCCACGGTACTGTAGCGTGACAAATTGACGAGCGAACCATGATCGCTGTATTCAAAGCCAGTTAACGGCTGTTGGCGCAGTGTCGCAATTAGGTTTTTTTCAACACATTGTGCCATTTGATGGGCTGATTGCGCACGGGGCGGTACTAATTTGCCATCTTTTTGTGTAAACGCGCAACAGTCACCTAATACAAAAATGGTGTCATCGCTATTACTTTGCAAATAGTCGTTCACCATGATTTGGTTATTACGAGTTAGTTCAAAAATCCCGAGATCTTTTATAAAATCGGGGGCTTTTACACCCGCTGCCCATACCATAATGTCGGCATCGATCTGTTCATCATCTTTAGTGATGAATCCTTGATTTGTTGCCTGCTTTACTTGGGTGTTTTCTCGAACGTTAACACCAAGCTTTAGTAGCTCTCTTTTCGCTGAGTTTGCTATACGCTCTGGTAGGGCGGGTAAAATACGCGGGCCTGCTTCGATTAAGTGAATGTGTAAGCGCTTTGCCGACATATTTGTCAAACCATAAAGTTTTAATAAGTCAGAAACATGATACAGCTCAGCTGAGAGTTCAACGCCTGTTGCGCCACCGCCAACAATGGCAATATTTAATGCATGCTGTGGGTCGTCGTCTTGATGTAGCCGAGTAAAGTTATCGAGTAGCGCGTGCTGAAAGCGTTCCGCTTGTTGGTTTGAATCAAGATAAAAACAATGTTCTTTAATACCGGGTGTATTGAAGTCGTTACTGACGCTGCCGATGGCAATCACCAAGTAGTCATAATGAACGGTGCGTTGTGGTAAAATTTGATGGCCAAGTTCGTCATTAAAGGCACTGAGTGTGATGGTTTTATTAGCGTTATCAAGGTTGCAAAAAGTGCCAAGTTGAAAGTTATAATGATGTTTTGCTGCGTGTGCTGAGTAAACTACCCCATCTAAATCGGCATCTATAGAACCCGTTGCCACTTCGTGCAGCAAAGGTTTCCAAATATGGGTGCGATTTTTATCAATTAATAGAATGTCGGCGTGTTTTTTCTTCCCTAGTTTATGCCCTAATTGCGTTGCGAGCTCAAGGCCGCCGGCACCGCCACCGATGATCACGATTTTAGGATGTGTGGTTATCATTTCATTGCCCTCAAAAGAATTATACCTAAATGCTCTTATGATGATGAAACGTATAGAACACTTAGGTATTGAGCTGAACAAAAATGTTCAAAATACCTTTTCAAGCAACGCATTTATAATGCGCCTTTTCTCACGATTTGTCAGTAAAATTTAATAGGAACAAATAGATAAGCCAAGAAAATAAAGCAAAAAAAAGTTACCATGGCAAACATTGCATTTTCAAACTATGATTTCCTTTATTAGGGAATATGAATAAAGGGAAATATTATGAGCGGATCGATACTTTCTTCACTTGAGCAACACTTTGGGTTTAGTCAATTTCGCCAAGGTCAGCAGCAAACCATAGAGCAACTGCTAAATAACCAATCATCATTGGCAATTTTCCCCACTGGATCTGGTAAGTCATTGTGTTATCAGTTAACTGCATTGCATTTACCTAATCTAACGCTGGTTGTTTCGCCATTACTTGCGCTGATGAAAGACCAAATTGGTTTTTTAAATAACAAGGGAATTTATGCCGCAAGCCTTGATTCAAGCCAAACTACAGAGCAAAGCCACACTGTAATGAGCGATGTGCGTGCCGGTAAAGTGAAAATCTTAATGGTGTCGGTAGAACGTTTTAAAAACGAGCGATTTCGTGAATTTATTAATCAAGTGGCTATTTCAATGCTGGTGGTTGACGAAGCTCACTGTATTTCCGAATGGGGCCATAATTTTAGGCCTGATTATTTAAAACTGCCGCGCTATCGTGATGAGCTCAATATTCCCTTGGTATTATTATTAACGGCCACCGCCACTAAAAAAGTAAAGCGTGATATGAGTGAACGTTTTGCAATTACCCCAGAATGCATTGTACAAACTGGGTTTTATCGGGCTAATTTAGACTTATCGATACTCAGCGTGAAAAGCGCTGATAAAGCAAGTACATTGGCTAATATTGTGCGCGAGCAAACGGGCCCAGGGATTGTTTATGTGACCTTACAACATAGTGCAGAGCAAGTCGCTGAAGCGCTTAGCCGCCAGGGCTTACACGCTGTGGCTTATCATGCTGGGCTTGAAGATACTCTGCGTTATGGTATCCAAGATGATTTTATGGCGGGTAAAATTAATGTCGTAGTGGCCACGATTGCTTTTGGTATGGGGGTTGATAAATCAGATATCCGTTTTGTTATTCATTATGATTTACCAAAGTCGATTGAAAACTACAGCCAAGAAATTGGTCGTGCAGGGAGAGACGGACAACTATCGCAGTGTTTTACATTGGCTAATTTAGATGGCTTAAACACGGTTGAAAACTTTGTTTATGGCGATACCCCAGAGCTTAGCGGTATTGAGCATGTGATCAACGATATTCGCCAACACCAAAGCGATCACTCAAAAGAAAGTCAACAGTGGGAAATGCAAGAATACAGCCTTTCAAGTGATAGTAATATTCGCCAATTAGCGCTTAAAACCTTGTTAGTACAATTGGAAATGCAAGGTGCAATAACACCACTTTATGCTTATTACGCCGACTTTAAATATAAGTTTTTGGTTGATAAAGCCGCTTTACTTGGTCACTTTGATGCTGATAGACAAGCATTTTTACAGTTAATATTTAACCATACCCAGTTTAAAAAAATCTGGGGCACACTAAATTTTGACACGCTTACCCAAGCCGCTCAGGTGGATCGCAAACGCGTTGTTGCAGCGCTTGATTATTTAGCAGAGAAGAATTTAATAGCACTTGAAACAAAGCGAATCACCCAAGTCTATCAAGTACATAATGAGGTAATTAATAACCCTGAGCTGGCTAAGCAATTACACAGCTATTTTGTTGATAAAGAGCAAGCTGAAATTAAGCGTATTGCGGCACTTATTCGCTTTTTCGAGCTTAAAACATGTTTGAGCTATAACCTTGCTCGTTATTTTGACGACCATCAAGCGCCACAGCAATGCGGCCATTGCTCAGTATGTAGAGGCCAAGCTGTAACACTTGAATATTCACTCGCTCATAGCTTTGCTAACGATGCTGTAATTTATCAAAAGGTTGATGAGTTACTTAGTCACCTCGCCAGTAAAGGTATACATAATATAGGTATTGAAACCCAATGCCGCTTTTTAGCGGGAATGAGCGTACCGTTATTTGCGCGTAACAAAGTGCGTCAACTCAGTGGTTTTGGTTTGTGTGAGCAGCAGCGTTACAGCGAAATAAAAGCGAAACTACTGGCGCGTTAGTTTTGCTCGTGTATGCTAAGCGGCTAACATTATTTTAGTAAGCCGCTATGCCTCAAACCGTTATCCCCATCGACAATATAATTCCTATTGAAACAGTTACTAACGCCCCTGAGCCGGTTACCTGTGCTAACTGCCAAGCATGTTGTTGTCAGTTAGAAGTGCGTATTGTGACCGACACCGGTGTGCCATTTCATTATATTGAGTATGATAAATGGGGCAGCGAAGTGATGAAACGCGCCGATGATGGTTGGTGCCAAGCACTCGACCGCAATACCTTAATGTGTTCAATCTACGAAAACCGCCCGTTAGTATGCCGCGAATTTGAAATGGCATCGGACGAGTGCATCACCGAGCGTGACCTTGCAGGGATCTGATGGTTGCTTTAGCAGTAGAACACTAAGTGATTGAATCATAATCACTATTCGGCTATGGTTGGTAACTCAACAATAACATTAAACAATCATGCATAAAATAATCACTATTGTGTCAGTTACTTTTCTTAGCTTTATTATATGGGTCATATATCAAGCTAATACGGGGCAACATAGTATTTTCTTTGAGCTTGTTAGAAGTATCCCTTATGGCGATAAAGTAGGGCACTTTTGTTTATTTGGTTTGCTTACTCTAGGTGCTAATTTTGCGTTTAAGCTAAAATCATATTCAGTATTGTCATGCAATTTGTATATTGGTTCGAGCGTCGTGTTTCTATTCGTTTTATTGGAAGAGCTAAGCCAATACTTCATACCTAGCAGAACCTTAGACATCGCTGATCTACTTGCTGATGCTTTAGGTATCCTCACTTTTAGTTTGATAACCAAGCTGATAAATAAAGGTTCGCGATGACGAGTTTTGTTAGCTTACATTAGTTGATTACTGCAAATGAACAGCTTTTTCTCCTGCATAGCAAGCGCTGGTTTGAAGGTTTTTTTGTCGTTAGTTTATTAATGTATCGATAGTTAAATTTTATTCAATTCAATTCAGAACCATTAACCAACCTCATATTCGTTATGCAAGCTCTTAAATCATCATGGTTAATTTTTGGCTGTATTCCATAAATTAACAATGGGTGTCTTTGTTATTTTCCAATCAATTTTTAGTTTACACATTACGAAATTAAGATTGGTGTCTGTGTTATTATCTTTATGCAAGCTCTTAAACCATCATGGTTAATTTTTGGCTGTATTCCATAAATTAACAGTGGATGTCTTTGTTATTTTCCAATCAATTTTTAGTCTACATATTACGAAATTAAGATGGGTGTCTGCGTTATTATCTGTGTTTTTAACCTATGAAAATCGTCTGTTAGTATGTGGCGAATTTTAAATGGCATCAGGTGAGTAAACCACTGAGCGAGCATTAGCTGGGATTTAGTTTGAGATTCTCCCAGCTCTGCTATTTAGCCAATCGATAATTGTGCGCTTGGATACCTTAGTTTCCTACTGCGAGGACTCGCTAAAAAGTAGGCAATGGTTAAGGGACCAATCCTTCCCATAAACATTAAAAACATAATGATAAATTCGCCCAGCGGAGAAAGAGAAGCAGTTAAACCCCGCGACAATCCTACAGTGCCAAGTGCAGACACAGCCTCAAAGGCGACATCTAAAAAAGGCGCATCTTCAACAATCAGTAAAGTAAAAATAGCCAGCCATGTTATACCCGCTGAAACAAGGGTTAAAGCCAGTGCTTTATATACAGATTCTTTGTCGATTTCTCGGCGTAACACAGTAACGCCTTTATCGCGGCGTAAGTAGCTGTAAGTTGCTAAAATCAACACCACAAAAGTCACTACTTTTATACCACTTGCGGTACTGAGTGAGCCTCCACCAATAAACATTAACATCATTGTTAATGCGGTACTGGCATTTCTCAGCTCTTCTATAGCAATGGTATTAAATCCAGCCGTACGCGGTGTTACGGCTTGAAACCAAGCAGCTAGCCATTTACCGACTTCTGACAAGGGTTGCAGTGTTTTTGGATTGTCATATTCAATAACGTAAATCAGTACCAGCGCTACAATATTGATGATAACCGTGCTGATCAGCATTAACTTACTATAGGTGCTAAGGGCTGCCCAACGTTTTGATTTATACACATCCATGAGTACGGTAAAACCTAGGCCACCGATAATAAACAAACCAGTAACGGTAAGATTGATCACAGGATCGTCAACATACTGCATTAGGCTGTTGGGGCTAAGCGCAAATCCCGCATTATTAAATGCACTAATGGTATAAAACAACGCATGGAAAAAGCTGGTTTGTAAGCCCAGCTCAGGGAGCCAGTACAGCGTTAAAATAACAACACCGAGTGACTCAACAATGATGGCAAAAAGCAACACTGATTTTGCCGTACTCAAAAGTGTTGATGTATCTGTTTGATTAAAAGCTGCTTTAGTTACTGTTTTTTGAATAAAGCCAACTTTGTTACCCAATGCCAGCAAGGTTACCACTGCAAATGTCATCAAACCCAAGCCACCAAGTTGAATTAATAGCGCGATCACCCCTTGGCCAAAAGGGGTAAATGCGGAGCCTGTGTCTACCACAACTAATCCGGTGACGGTTACCGCCGATGTTGCAGTAAAGGCACTTTGTATCCACGAAATAGGTTCATTGGTGGCAAAAGGCAGCTTTAATGCTAAAGCCCCTAGTGCGATTAATATCAAAAAGCTGCAGCATAAAATAAGCGGCGGTGCAGCATTGATTTTTTTATGCCCACTGACTTTGCGCTCAATAGGCGTTTTGAGAGGGTGCCATAAAACCATGGTTATAACAGCCTTGGAGCTAGATAGTTTAATTCGACTCGGCTACCTGATAGCAGTAAGGTGTCGTGGGTATGTAACTCAAAGTCGTCATCAAGCTTGACAAACGTTTGCTTGGCGCGCTTTACCAATAGAGGGTCTACAGTGCCTTTTATTTCTCTGAGTAGATGCCCTAGTTTTGTTTTATGTAGGTGAGCTTTTATACTTACTTCAACAACGTATAAGCCATTGCCTAATGAAATATAGTCGTTCACTATCGGGTAATTAAGCGCTTGTGCAACGCGCACACCCATTTCTTCTTCTGGGTGAATAATACGCGAGACACCCAACTTTGATATAATCGTATGATGCGCTTTGGTGCTGGCTTTAACCCATATTTGTTTAACCGCTAAATTTTTTAGTGCTAAGGTACACAATATGCTGGACTGCATATCTTCACCGATCGCGACTAAGACCGCTTCACTATTTGCTAAATCGAGCTCCTTTAACGCCGCTTCATCTGTTGAATCGCATACCACTGTCTCTGATAAGTGCTCAACATACTTTTCGGCGAGTTTTGGGTTGCTATCAACGCCAGTCACTGTGTGTCCTAAATGGATCAACTCCAAGCTTGCTGCAATGCCAAAGCGGCCTAAACCGATAACTGTAAAATGTGCCATAGTATTCCTTCGTTATTTTTTCCAAAAGCTATGAGTAAAAAGTGTAAAAACAGTAAAATATTCTAACCGACCCACGATCATAGCGACCGAGAGTATCCAAATACCGGTGTCTGAAACGGGTTGAAAGTTAGCGCCAACTTCACCAAATCCAGGGCCAAGTACATTGACGCATGCAGCTACTGCAGTAAATGCGCTCCAAAAATCCAGACCCGTTGCCATAAGCAACATTGTAAACAGTAAGCTTGAACCAACAGCAAAGGTCATAAATGCCATAATTGCATGGCGTACATCTTCTTTAACGGGCGATCCTTGATACTTCAGTGTAAATATCGCTCTTGGGTGAAGCAGCTGTTTAATATTGTTATTAATCATTTTGCCAACAATAATGTTACGAATTATTTTATTTCCGCCAGCCGTTGAACCTGCACAACCACCAAGATAGCCGGCAATAACCAGTAAAAACCCAGCCTCAGCTGGCCAGTCAGTAAAGCTTGCTGCGCCATAACCGGTGCTGGTAATAAAAGAAATAATATGAAATGTAGAGAAACTAAATGCTTCAAGTACATTTGAGTAGCTGTCTTTAAGCAGTAGCATGGTGGTTAAAAGAACCGATAAAAGCACCACTATATAAATAAAATAACGCGTCTCTTCATCATGATAATAACTAGTAATGGCTCTTTTGTGCGCTACTTTGAAGTGCAAGGCAAAGTTAATCGCTCCTGCAAGCATAAATACATTAGCTATCCACAGCAGTAAGTGGCTGTGGTAATACCACATACTGGCATCATGGGTTGAAAAGCCCCCAGTTGAAACCGTGGTAAAGGCATGTGCAATCGCATCGTAAAAACTCATTCCGCCAGCATAATAGGCTAAACTACAAAGTACGGTGATTGCTAAATAAACGCCCCATAAATAATGAGCGGTACTGGCAACGCGCGGAGTTAATTTTTCGTCTTTAATGGGGCCTGGTGTTTCTGCTTTTAATAATTTCATGCCACCAATATTCAACATAGGTAAAATAGCCACTACAAAAATTACAATGCCTAAACCGCCCATCCATTGTAAGAATTGTCGATACAATAAAAAGCTAGCAGGCATGTTATCGAGCCCTGATAACACCGTTGCGCCAGTGGTGGTTAAGGCGCTGATTGACTCAAATACCGCGTCGCTAAAGTTAACGCCAGTGACGACTAGAATAGGAATGGCGCCTAACACACCGGCTATAATCCACGTTACTGTGGCGTAAATAAGTGCATCTCTGAATGTTGCGGCGGTTAGATCAGTTTTACGTAAATTGATAAGTAGCACTAAAGCGACAGAGATCATCGTTGCGCCAGGAATAAGAAATGCGCTAATAACTCGGTCTTTAAAAATAAATAATGAAAGCGCTGCAAAGACCAGTTGTACCACTCCCATCCAAATAATAGGAAAGGCGAGTAGTCTTAAGGTGATTTTCCAATTTATCATCAATACGCCTTATCAAATACCTATAGCAGGTAACACGCAATCACTAAAGTTGAGTTGAATATACGGGATCAAATAGTAAAGTCAGCGCTGCACTGCAAAGCTTTATAAAGATTTTATAAATGAGATAAAAAACTTTATAAAAACTTTATAGAGGCAATATTGAAAAGGCAGTAACCTATGTAGTTAATTGTCAGAGGAATCGTTAATGAATCAAGTGCAGGGCAAACCAAGCAAATATAAAGCATTTTTTTTGGCGGTGATAATGCCGATCATTGTAGTTATGGCGATTTATCCGTTACGAGATTGGTTTTCGACCACCGACATTGTGATGTTACAGCTGTTATGGGTCGCCTGGGTTGCAGTTCGCAGTAACCGACGCGTTGCAGCCATTACCACCTTGGTCAGTGTAGCGTGTACCGATTGGTTTTATGTTACCCCGTATTTTACTTTTCATATTGAAAATATTGAGTATCTAGTTACTTTTATCGTGATGCTCATTGTGGGACTGATGATCAGCCAGTTAGCGGGCGAATTAAACACTAAGGTGCGAGATGTACAATTACACGCGAGTAATAGTCGAACACTGTATGAGCTGGCTAAAGGATTAAATAGTTTAGACGCACTGGATGAGCAAAAGCAGTACTTTCAGCAGCTTATTAGCGAGCATTTGGCCATTACTTGCCAATTTCAACAAATGCGTCAGCAAGTGGCAGGTGAATTTATGCTATTAAGTGATAAAGAGCAAAGTATGGGGGGGTTTGCTTTTGCAACGTTACTGTCTGAAGGACAAAGGAGCTTCGTAAATACCGCAATTTCATTGTTGTATCAGGTACATGAGAAAACCTTACTGAGGCAGCAGTCGGCGGCAATTTCAGTTCAAGCTGAACTCGAGCGTGCTAAAAATGCATTATTACGCAGTTTATCTCATGACTTGCGCACGCCACTGGCAACTATTATGGGCGCCTCAAGCATGTTGGCCGATGATGAGATCACACTCAGTGAAGCGATAATAAAAGAGCAGGCCGGTAATATTTATGAGCAAAGTAAAATTCTTAATCAGCATTTTGACAAGGTGATGGAGCTTAGCCGAGTAAATAAAATGGGCGAAAACCTGTGCTGGCAAACAATTAACTTGCAAGCTTTGCTAAGCGAAGCAAAAGCACGTAGGCAGCAGCAATTAGCGCATTTTGTGGTAACAACAAATATTGATGCCAATTCGAGCTGCCAAGGCGATGTGACACTGTTAGAAATAGCACTGGCAAATATGCTCGAAAATGCATGGCGTTATGGTGATGGTGAGGTGGTTGTTGAATTTACCCAAAGCCGTTACGAGTCAGCGGTGAGTTATCAATTACTATTGAGCAATAAATTAATTAGCAAGCCACAGGCAAGTGCTGATGAAGGTGTAGGGCTTGGCAGTCTAATTTGTGATGTGGTTGCTAAGTTTCATCAAGGCACATTTTCACTGACGATAGATAACGATACAGAAATGGCCTTGGCAAAATTAATCTGGATAAAAAATAATGACTAAAATCTTAATACTTGAAGATTCTCCGCCGTTGCAAAGCTTTTTAAAAACCTTACTGCAAGCCAGTGGCTATGAGCTGAGTATTTGTGATAAAGGGCTGGATGGTTTTGCACTTTTAAGTGAGCAAAGTTATGACCTTGTATTATTAGATTTAGGGCTTTTGGATATGGATGGTCAAGACTGGCTAGTGGAGTTTAGGCAATGGAGCCAGTTACCGGTATTAGTGCTTTCAGCTCGTGATGGTGAAGTGGAAAAAGTCACTGCGCTTGATAATGGGGCCAATGATTTCCTTACTAAACCTTTTAGCGCCAATGAACTATTAGCGCGTATTCGGGTGTTACTGCGTACTAATAATCAAGTCAGTTTTGCGTTGCAATGTGGCGACATTTGTATTGACCCAAATAAGCATATTGTGCGTGTTGGTGACAATGAGGTTAAGCTGACTAAAAAGGAATATGCAATCTTACTGTTATTATTTCAAAATAAAGATAAGGTACTGACTCATAATGCAATATTAAGCCATATATGGGGAGAGCAATATATAAATCGTCCTGAATATGTGCGTGTGCATGTAGCGCAGCTAAGGCAAAAATTAGAGGCAAATCCCGCAAGCCCAAAGTATTTACTTACTGAGCCTGCGGTAGGATATAGATTAGTAGATTAAAGTATTAAAGCGCTCTTTAGTTCACTTTGAAATAGCTAATGTACTGCTTCAGTGTTTTTGATAACTCAGCCAATGCGACTGCTTCTTGTGCATTGTTTTTTAAGGATAAACTGGTTTCCTTGGACATGTTAGCGATTTCCTCTACACCAGAACTAATTTCTGACACAGTGGCAACTTGCACTGATGTTGAGTCGACAATTTCAAGCACTTTTTCCAAGGAATCATTAGCTTGTTGTTGTATCTCTTGCAGTAGTTGATTGGCTTCATCCATCAATAATAAACCACTTTCTACTTGTGGTACTGTGGTTTCCATCGCAGTGACAGATGCTTGGGTATTATCTTGGATCTGTAAAATCATTTTCTCAATATCACCGGTCGCATCACCTGTACGTTGGGCGAGTTGCCTAACTTCATCAGCTACAACGGCAAAACCACGTCCAGATTCGCCTGCACGAGCGGCTTCAATAGCTGCATTTAGCGCTAGTAAGTTAGTTTGATCTGAAATACTACGTATCACACTTAATATATCACCAATGTTTTTAACATGATTTTGTAGTATGTTTACTTGTTTGACTGTTGCTTTCACTGTAGTTGATATGCCGCCAATTTCGGTTGCTACTTTTTGCACCGATTGACTACCTTGTTGTGATAATTGTGCGGTAATTTTTGAATTATCTTCAGTTTGTTTTACTGCACTGGCAACTGAGTGAATGCTATGGCTCATATTGGCTAAATTGGTGACGGCAGAGTTAGTTAGCGTAACTTGATTATCTGCGGCATAAAGTGCTTGTTGTGAGCCTGAGGCGACACTTGCTGAATGAGATGAAAGCTCTTGTGAAGAATCAATAATGCTATTGACGATAGCTTTCAATTCTTTTTGCATTACTTGAACTGATGCCATCATACTATTAGGGCTGCAGGAATTTATTTCAGTGGTTAAATCACCTTTAGCGATACGTGCAATTACTTCTGCTGCTTCTTGAGGTTCACCGCCTACTGCATTTTTAATTTTTGAACTAATAATATAGGCAATTACAGCGCCAATAATAACAGCCAGTGCAGTTAATGAAATCATCCATAGCTCAAATGAGCTGGTTATCTCACGTGTTTTATCCGTTAAATTATGATTTGTTTGTTCTTGCAGATTGATGAATTGATTAATGCTGTCCAACCATTCTACAAATGAGGGACGCGCATCGGTTAGTAATAGCATAGTTGCGTGCGTTATATTATTAGCACGTTTAGCGGCGATAATATTTTCCACTAAGGGGAGGGTATGCTCTTCTATCTTATCAATTTTTTTCATTAGGGAGCGCTCGTGATCAGTCATTTGATCAACCAAGCTCGCCATTTTTTCATGCGATATTTGGTAATTGTTATTGAGCTCATTTATTAAGCTAATCGTATCGCTTAAATCACTAGCATTTGTTAATAGCACCACATCCCGTATTGCTATTGCCCTATCATGTACTGCGCCCCTAAAATCAATAGCATAACGCTGCTTAACAGAATTTACATCGTTAATTTCACTTATATTATTGTCAATTTGACTTACTTGAGATGTGCCAATAATGGTTAATGTGAGCATCATTAATAAGATCACTCCAAAACCAGTGGCGAGGCGCATATTTATGGTCATATGTTTTCCAGTATTATTTGGTGCGATTTTATATTGGCTGATTATAACTCAACGTAATTCGTTAAGTGGAATGACTTACAAAACGAATTTACTTTTCTAATAATCAGTTATGTATCAATAATGTTGAACAATTAATGTGCAGCAGTCAAGTTAATGAGCAACTGCACTTTTGAATTGTAAAGCTTAAAAAAATCTATCTCGATAGACCGAACCGGAATGAGTGCATCGCTTGGCTGTAAAACCACCTTAAACAGCCAAAACGAAAACTAACTTAGTCGTACTTTGCCTCTAACTCGTTAGCGGAATGAAATTTCTCGTGAGTTTGTAATTGCTCATCGTATTTAACGAGATTTTTAAAATGTGCTAGTTGACCTGCATTTTTAACAATTTCAACAATAAACGACATCATAAAATCAGCACCGGTTAGAGAGTCTCCCACTAAGTAACGTTTACCTTCTAAGCGGTCATTAAAGTAACTAATAACTTTGGCGGTTTCTGCATCGGCATAGCCTTCTAAAAATTGCGTTTTAGCGCCATCTTTTTGCACAAACATTTTTAATAATAGCGGTAAAATTGCTGAGCTTTCAGCGAAGTGCAGCCATTGCTGGTAGTCAATATAGTCTTTACTGTCACGGCTTGGCGCAAACTTACCGTTACCGTATTTACTGATCAAATAGTCGGTGATCGCACCTGATTCAGCAATTATTTGGCCATTGTCCTCAATCACTGGTGATTTGCCTAGTGGATGAATCGCTTTAAGCTCATCAGGAGCTAAAAAGGTTTCACTGTTGCGTTGATAAGCCACAATTTCGTAGTCAACGTCTAGCTCTTCGAGTAACCAAATAATACGTTTAGAGCGTGATTTATTTAAATGATGTAACTTGATCATAGTTATCCTTAAAAGCGCAGCCGTTGCTGCGCAGGGTAAATTTAAAGCGGTTTATTTACTTGTACTACCGTTTTGCCAAAGTTCTTGCCGTCAATCATATCGTTAAACGCTGATACGGTATTTTCAAAACCTGTTACTAAATGTTCACGGTAATGAATTTTTCCTTCGCTGAGCCATTTTTGCATATCAGTGGCGAACTCATCATAACGATGGCCATAATCATCAAAGATAATAAAGCCTTGCATACGAATACGCTTAGAGAGAATTTGACCCATTAGAGCCCCCATGCGATCAGGTCCTTGTGGTAACTCAGTCGCACTATATTGCGACACTAAACCACATAATGGTACGCGCGCAGCGGTGTTTAATAGTGGTAATACGGCATCGAAGACTTTTCCGCCCACATTTTCATAATAAACATCAATACCTGCATCACATGCGTCAGCTAACTGTTTGGCAAAGTCATCGCTGCGGTGGTCAATACAAGCATCAAAACCAAGCTTTTCGACTGCGTATTGGCATTTTTCATTGCCGCCTGCCACACCGACTACTTTACAACCTTTGAGTTTAGCAATTTGCCCAACAGTTGCACCTACTGGGCCTGTTGCTGCTGCAACCACCACTGTTTCACCTTCTTTTGGTGCACCAATATCAAGTAGCCCCATATAAGCGGTAAAGCCAGGCATACCCATAATACCTAATGCATACGATGGATTACTTGGCTCTTTGCCTAATGGCATTAATCCTTCGCCATTTGAAATCGCATATTCCTGCCAGCCTGTATAGGCTAGTACCCATTCGCCTTCGCTAAATTTATCGTTTTTAGACGCTTCTACTTGGCACACGGTTGCGCCAACCATGACATCGCCAATTTCTACCGGATCAGCATATGATTTCGCATCACTCATGCGGCCACGCATGTAAGGGTCAAGTGATAAATAAATAGTGCGTAGTAATACTTCACCTTGTTGTAGTTCAGGCATTTGTACGCTTTTAAATTCAAAGTTATCAAGCGTTGGCGCACCATGAGGACGAGACTTTAGAGTAAATTGTTTATTTGAAATAGCTTGCATAATTTTTTCCTTGTCTGATTAAAAGAAGGCTGCATAACGGCTGTAAATCTAAATGCTCAGTCGTTATAGTCTCTGCAGCGGATTAAATGCTTAACCAATGAACTTAGGGCTATGCTTGATAAATTCAACAGCTAGCATAGATAAGTTTATCGCTATACGGAGAATCACTTTTGCAGCTGTGCAACAGCAATTCTGCTTACTGCCATTTGGCAGAATTTTTGTTTTTTCTTACAACTTTGAGAGCGCATGTTGAGTGGTTAACTTGGGTGTTTAACATTATGATAAACATTATTTAAGCTTTAAATCATTTGAAGGTAGTTATGAGCGCCACACAGTCAGCACATCTAAAACAAAGAGCTGCCTAACTCTTTTTAATTACGAGAATATAAAAAGCAGGCACCGCAATCAGTGTCTGCTCTTACATTTTAACCCCCCACAATTAAGACGGGGGTTTTATGCTTAATTACGCTTGCGGTTTAATTAAGTATTTTTCACCTGTGGCATGTTTCGAGTAAGCCTCAATTGATTGTAATTGTAAGGCCTCTGGCAATGACACTTCATGGGTGTAATTACTTGCAAAGGTTGTGGTAATTTCATCTGCAATACGTTTACGCATTGCAATTACCGTATTAGTACCAAGTTTGCCTAGTGCATTAAATAGTAAGAACCCATTAACACCCCACGCAAAGCCAAAGTTGCGATTTAGCGTAATTGGGCCGCGGTTTAAGGCACCATAAATATAAACTTGCTTGAAAGTGTCAGAGCCATAAACGCTGTATTCTGTAATGTCACGAGTTGCAGCGACTTCCATACAGTTAAGAATGTCACTCGTTAGTTGGCCACCACCAATTGGATCAAACGCAATCGTTGCACCGGTTTCGATAATTGCGGCTGTTAAATCAGCAAGGAACGTATCATTACTTGAGTTAACAACATACTTTGCCCCCATATCACGTAGTAACTTTTCTTGCTCCGGCTTACGTACAATATTGATTAAATCAACACCATCGGCAATACAAATTCGATTTAGGATTTGACCAAGATTAGAGGCCGCTGCGGCATGAATAATCGCTTTATGGCCTTCAGCACGCATTGTTTCAACCATTGCTAATGCAGTAAGTGGGTTAACAAAAGCCGACGCACCTTCTTTAGCCGTCGTTCCTTCTTTTAATTCTAAGCAGCTTTGCACATTTGCGCATATAAATTTGCGATACGTACCACCACCAATTACAGCAACAGTTTTACCCATTAATGCTTGTGCAGCTGGCGATGAGCCTGCGGCCACAACCGTACCTGCGCCTTCATTGCCAACGGGTGTGGCTTTACCAACACGTGTTTTAAGTGATGGCATAAATTGAGCAGGAACATCAGCGGTAATAACTGGGTTTTGCTCAGTACCAGTTTGCTTTGCACTGGACATATCAGCGGCGCTGAATAAAACGCCTAAGTCAGATGGATTTAATGGCGTAGCCTCAATACGAATCACTACTTCATCGGCACCAGGTTGTGGCATATCGATATTTCTTAGGGCAAGCGTTAGTTTATTATCTTCACTGATAGTTGAAGTAAGTTGGATATTTTTATCTGTCATTATGTCCGCTCCTAAAAATTTGTATGAATTTGTGTAAACGCTAAGTATTACTTAGCATTTACTACCTGAATGTGAGCTTTTACTTTTTGCAAAGCTGACAAGGGCTAACAACGCTAGTAAATGAAATAAAAACACATACGTTTAAGCTGAATACATTATTACTTGTTTTAATCTGATTATATATAGGAGAAAATACCAATAACTTTTGTCTTTAAGACAATAACACTGCTCATTAGAAGGAGAAGTTAGATGGATCAACTACGTGCAATACGGTACTTCATTAAAGTTGTCGAAACGGGTAGCTTTACTAAAGCGGCGAGCACGTTTAATGTGCCGCCTTCTTCTTTATCAAGACGAGTGGTTGATCTAGAAAAAAGCTTAGGAGCAACGCTTTTAAAACGCACAACCCGGCTTGTGAAGCTGACAGAAGTGGGGCAAATTTACTATAACGACGTTCAGCAAATAGTAAACCAGTTAGAGCAAAGCCACGAAACTGTGCGCAGTTATCAAACAACACCAATGGGGCGCTTATCAATAAGTTCGATGGTAAGTTTTGGTGATAAAATATTACTACCGTTGTTAGATGAATTTAATGCGTTATACCCTGAAATTATACTCGATGTTAGCTTCAGTGATGAACTATCGACATTGGGCCGTGACGATGTTGATATTGCTATTCGCGGTGGTTATGCACCCAATGAGCGCGTGTTAGCCATAAAATTGATGGACAATGAGTTTATTCCTGTAGCGTCACCAGGTTATTTACAGCAGCACGGTGTGCCTAGTCATGCTATGGAGTTAAAGCATCACAATGGCCTTTATTTTAAAACGCCACTAGGGCCAACCCCTTGGCTATGCAAAGTAGATGAGCAATGGCATGACGTGTCAGGGCCTGCTGTGGTTATTTCGAATAACGGAGCATGGCTTAGTAAAAAAGCCTGTAATGGGGAGGGCATTTTAATGTCAACTCGCTGGGCACTTGCTCCATACCTTGAGTCGGGCGAGTTGCAAGAACTTAAGTTTGAACATCAGCTTGCGGTAACGCAAAACTCTAATATGGCTATTTATTTGTTGTATCAAAAACAGCGATATTTAGTACCAAAAGTGAAAGCCGCCGTAGATTTTTTGGTACAAAAAATAAAGGTAGAAGCCGATTGAGCACAAAGTTATAGAGCTTTCTATTAGCGTCACAGCACTGTTAATAAAATCTTTTTAGTTATTAAAGAAATTGAAAAATTAAATGAGAAAGCACACAAGTTGTGTTAAAAATAACCTTTAGATAGATGTTGTTAGCGAGGGAATGAAATGAAAATACAACTGTTGGTTTTACTGCCACTGCTAGTCAGTGCTTTTGTGAGCGGTTTGGTAAAGGCAAATGATGAAGTATTGTCGGTCGATCAAGTTGCGTTACAGGGAATGCAGTTTAGTTTTGAAAATGATGCGAAAGTAAGGCCTAAAAACAGTGATTTCAGTGTGGTTAACTCTGTGCTGATGAGCAGTGAGCAAGGCCGGCGAGTCGCAGTGGTGACAATTCGTAATGACGCGTCAGGTTCACGCATTTTACAGGCTGAACATATTATGGCGTTATTTGCCGATGGCAGACGAATATCGCCTATGGCTCTGGCTGACAATATTAAACTAGACGATGGTGAGCAGCGCACATTAACGCTGTCGTTTGGCGAAGACAATTTCCCGATTTTGAGCATCTTCACCAGTAATAATTTAAATTAGGAATAATAATAAAATGAAAGCGATGATCTGTGGATTGAGCTGTGCAGCACTTTTTAGTGCCACCAGTATTGCGCAGCACAGTAAGGAGTTTGTGCCTGATAATGTGTTTACTCAAGGCGTTGAAGGACCTGTTTTTTATAAGCAGCATTTATACGCAGTTAATTTTGCTGATCAGGGCACCATTGGTAAGGTTGATAACAATGGTAAAGCCAGCTTATTTTTAAAGCTGCCAAATGACAGCGTTGGTAATGGTTTGCAATTTGATGGCCAAGGTAATCTCTATATTGCGGATTATGTAAATCATAATATTTTAAAAGTGCCTGCTAATAGTAAAAGCGTTGAGGTTTTTGCTCATAATAAAACCATGAATCAACCAAATGATATTGCCATAACTAAACGCGGTGTGTTGTTTGCCAGCGACCCTAATTGGGCTGATGCTACCGGCAAATTATGGCGTATAAATACAGATGGCAGTACTCAATTATTAGAAGAGAATATGGGCACCACCAATGGTGTGGCGGTTAATAACAGCAATAGTAAACTCTACGTAAACGAAAGCGTGCAGCGGATTATTTGGCAATATGATCTTGATAGTGAGCTAAACATCAGCAATAAGCAGCCGCTGATCACATTTGACGATCATGGTATGGACGGCATGCGTGTTGATAACCAAGGTAA
This sequence comes from Pseudoalteromonas sp. 1181_04, assembly GCF_052850545.1. Lineage (NCBI taxonomy): Bacteria > Pseudomonadati > Pseudomonadota > Gammaproteobacteria > Alteromonadales > Pseudoalteromonadaceae > Pseudoalteromonas > Pseudoalteromonas sp. 1181_04. The sequence continues at coordinate 54,652 of NZ_VXCS01000017.1, read as the reverse complement.
CCTGTATGTAGCCCGTTATGGCGCAGGTGTTATTTTAAAAATTAGTCCCGCAGGTAAGATATTGCAAACCTATACTTTAACAGGGCAGCATCCAACCAATGTGGCATTTAATGACCAGCAAACCAAGCTGTTTGTCACTATGCAAAAACGCGGTGCGATTGAAGTGATAAATGTGGAGTAAAACTGCGGACATTCTGTGGGAATTGACTTAGTTGTGATTGTTTAAAGACCCTAATTTGCACAAAGAGAAGTGAATAAGGGTAAATGGGACACCCAGAAATACGACGGGCAACGGATTAATCCTAGCACCTAGATACTTTTCTAGAACCTTTACCCATGTAGGTCGCTATTTATGGCGTCAATATTTTCCTCATCAGCGCAGCGTCTCATGACTTCTTTGTGAATAAGTTACTTAGAGTCCATCTGCAAGATGAGTAGCAAATGTTTTGATTCAACTAATCTAATATGAAAAGCGCACCGGGCAGGGTGCGCTTTAAGGGTTTAATCCTGTGTTGCTATGAGCAATTTGGGATTAACTAAAAACTCGGTGAGTAACGAACTGCAACGCCCACTGTACGGCCAATAACGCTGTAATCACTCACAGTATTAAAGTGGTTAGCGCCAATTTCAGGTGTTGGTGGTGCTTTGTCAAATAGGTTATCGATACCAAAGTTAACCGCGATAGTGTCGGTTGCTTGCCACGATGCAGCAAAGTCCATGTAGTCTTGTGCTGAAATTGTTTCGGTTCTATCTACAGCATAGTCTACTTCACCGATTCTGCGCCAGCCTAATTGGAAGTTCATGGTATCTAGCTGCCAATCAAAGGTGGCGCGATGTTTATAATCGGCTTGTAAGATACTCGCAAAATCGCCTGAACACGCGCTACCGTAAGTACCTTTACAATCAACTTCGGCTACGGTGCTATTATTTTGGCGAGTTTGTTTTGTTACAAAGTTACCTTGGTATGAGAGCCTAAAGCGACCGCCTAAATCCATTGGTGCATCAAATACATAGTTGGCTGCTAAATCGATACCAGCTTGTTCAATCGCTGCAAGGTTAAAGTCATTTACGATCGCGGTGCTAATAAAGCCTGTATTAGGATCGCGAAGTACTGCGCCACACAATGGGTTGTTCGGATTTGGATCGTCGATATAGCAGCTTTGTAATGCTGCAGCAGGTTGAATTTGACTTACCGCATCGGTTACACGAATGCTATAGTAATCAAGTGATAGGTCAAAGCCCTCAATGTAACTTGGAGTATAAACTACACCTAAAGTATCTGATTCTGCTTGCTCAGGCTTGATGTTCGGATTACCGCCGTAAGTATACTCGGCTGTTGTTGAGTCATACTCAGTGCCTACTGGTGGTGCGCCAAAAGCGGCACATTGCGCTGCGTCCCCCGTACCTAGTAAACATGGATCGCCATTAAAGCGACCAGCAAAGCGTGGTACAAATTGGTCACTATTTTGGTCAAATAAAGCTAATGATAACCCCGTGATCGGACTTGCGAATTCGCCTAAGTTTGGTGCTCTAAATGCAGTGAGCTTATTAGCACGAATACGGATATCATCGTTAATTGCCCAGTTTATGCCAAGCTTATAAGTGTCTTCGGCTTCGGTGTTTGAATAATCAGAAATACGGTAAGCACCTTCAAAACTAAGTTCTTTAGCAAATGGCATATCAATTAAGATCGGCACTAAAATTTCTGCATAAAACTCACTACTGTCGAAGCTGGCGTCCATATCAAATGCGCTAACAGAGGCAAAGCTAGTGCCATTTCTAAATGCATCCCCTGGAGTTTGCTTGCCCGTTTCTTTGCGGTACTCATAACCAATTGCAAAATCGACATAACCGGCAGGTAATTCAAATAAGGCACTAGAATCGCCAGAGAGAGTTGCAGCAAATACACTTTGAGTACGTTCACGGGTGGTATATAACAGTGGATCGCTAAATTCATTTAGATCTAAATTAGGATCAAAAATATCGCTGCTATTGGCAATATTGCCAAAGCGACTATTGCCACTGTTATCATTTTTATAGCCATTGTTGTAAATTGTAGCGACTTCGTCAGTTTGACCGTATTGACCATAAATGTCGTAACGTAAATAATCGTTAATATCGCCTTTTAAACCCAGTTGAAATTGTAATGAATCACGCACGGCTTCAGTATGTTGAACGCCAAGGCCTAAATTACGCTCAACATTGACTAGCGCATTTCCATCAGCATCAAAGGTGAGTTGTTGGCGTAGTTCATCAGGAATATATTGGTTATCTTGTGTGAGGGTTACTTGTTCATTAACAAGAATAGGTGTTTGGCCGCTAGCGCCGGCGCCATTAACGGTTACTTTTGAATACATAGCGCGGCCGTAAATGATTGCGCTGTCACTGGCATCCACATCAAATAATAACCCAGCAGAAAATCTATCCATTGGCTGAGTTAAATAACGGTCGCCGGTAAAGTCACTGGTTTGACGGTCGCTCACGACTTGCCCTGCATCATTAATCGCTAAACTGTTGCCGCTGGCAACATCGGTGTAAAACCCGCCGCTATTAATCATAGTTGCGCCATTCTCTAAGGCATAATCACGTTCACCAGCAAGTAACTCTTTACGTTCAGAATAACCAAGGTAGCCAGTAATATGGCCACTACCATCAGCTATATCGCCACCAAAAATGGCTTCAAAATTAAGTTTTTCATTGCCACCATCAGCTGTTTCATAACTACTTGAAAACTCAGCGCCGGTAAAGTCATCATCAAGCACAAAGTTAACCACGCCAGCTACTGCATCGGCACCATAAACAGCAGCCGCACCGCCAGTTAAAACATCAACACGTTTGATCAAACCGGCAGGAATTGTATTGACGTCAACTGAGTTACGAAAACTAAATGGCACAGCGCGCGTACCGTCAATTAATACCAAAGTTCGGTTTTGACCAAGACCACGTAAATCAATAGTCGATGAGCCAAATGAGTCACCTACCGTTGCACCTGTACTATTAGCGCCCGCTGCGGCTTGTGGTAATTTTGCGGTAATATCTTCTACATTAACCGCGCGATCTAGGTGTATTTGTGCTTCGTCAACACTCACTACTGGGCTACTTGAAACTAATTCTGTGCGCTGAATTCGCGAGCCAGTAACAGTAATTACTTCAGGTTTTTTTTGCTGCACTTGTTGCTGTTCAGCGGCCAATAAAGCAGGGCTAGTAGTGGCAATAACTGCCAGTGCAATTGGTGATAGCAGGTGGAGTGGGCGCATTGAGTTAGGTTTGCAGTGTTTCATGGTCTGTTCCCGTGGTTATGTATTTTTTGCTATTATGAATTTTATCGTTGTCGGTACACTCAGTGTGTTGGTAAGTTTTAAAGCATTTTTAACGTATTTGCAATAATTATTCTTTCAATATTTAAAGTTAAGGTATAAAGTATTCTTGAGTTTGAAGTGAATGTACATTCATTAGTATTTTGATTTTTAAGGGTAAAAAGAATGCATCAGCATATATTACAACTGTATAACAGTGCTAAAAAACAACAAAGATTAATAATTGGTCTGATGAGTGGGACTTCATTAGATGGATTAGATGTTGCATTGTGCAAAGTCTCAGGGCATGGCATGGACACCCAAATTGATGTGTTAGCCTTTGACACCGTTGATTATGATGATGACTATAAACAGAAAATAAAAACAGTATTTGCCAAGCGCGAATGTGATTTGGAGTTAGTTACTTTACTTCACCCTTGGGTGGGGCAATTACATGGCAAAATGGTATTGCAGTGTTTAGCTAAATGGAAAGTTGCTGCAGCTGATATTGATGTGATTGCAAGTCACGGGCAAACTATTTATCACTGCCCTAAAAGTCAGCATAGCCAGAGCGATTTTAATCATGGCACTTTGCAAATAGGTGATAGCGACCATTTAGCGGTTACGACAGGTATTACCACGATTGGCGATTTTAGACAAAAGCACATTGCAGCGGGCGGAGAAGGCGCACCACTTGCGGTATATGGCGACTATTTATTTTTTAGCAGCTTAACTGAAAATCGTATATTACTGAATATGGGTGGCATTGCTAACCTGACTTTTTTACCACAATCTGCTGATGCGAGCGCTGTATTTAGCTCTGATATTGGCCCAGGTAATACCATTATGGACGCTTATATACAGCGTTATTTTGCGCCGCTTCATTATGACAAAGATAGTTTAATTGCCAACCAAGGCCAGATAAATCAGCCGCTGTTGGATGAGTTATGCCAAGATGAATTTTTTAATTTAGACTTTCCTAAGACGACAGGCCCTGAAGTTTTCAATTTGGCTTATTTACACCAAGCACAAACGACAACCAACACCCTACAGCTAAGCCACGAAGATGTGATGGCAACACTAAATCGATTTTCGGCGATGATGATTGCACAGGCTATTAATCAATGCAGTGAAAAATTAGCCGATGTTACAGTTTATGCCAGTGGTGGGGGAATACATAATCCACTGTTGATGAAGCATATTTTATCCTTGTGTCCACAGTTACATGAGATTAAAAACACCCATGCTCTAGGTATCGACCCAGATGCGAAAGAAGCAGTTTTGTTTGCGATTTTAGCAAACGAATGTTTAGTGGGTGGCCAGCAACGTTTTGGTAATCAAGCGCAGGGCATACCTACCATTACTATGGGTAAAGTCAGCTTTGCGGATTAAAATAATGATAAAAATGAACTACTAAAACTTGTCATATATTGGCGCAGTGAATGACTTTTAGAAACTAGAGCCGGCTCGTATTGTGGTATATAACCTGCGCCATATTCCTTGATTGCGACATCAAATTCAGCACTGTCTTTGAGGGTGGCATGTAAACCATGCAACATTAATTGCAGCACATATTCGTCGCTTTCATCACTGAGAGTTATTTTTTCAAGTGTCAGCGTTACCGTACCGGCTTCGATATCGCTCAGACGCAGTGTGTATTGCATAAAGTAACGTGCATCACGCGCTGCTATATGTGTTGCACTTAACGAAACAGTGTCGCCTTCATGCGCATCTTCTGGTAATACACAAAGCAATGTAATTTCATGCTGCGCGTTTGCATTTAGATGCAGCGTATCGTACTCCATAGTATGTGCCATGGCAGCTGATAGCGGATCTTCAAAAGATTGCAGTGCAAAGTTCAAGCGCACTAAAGGAGTGGTCATTGAAGTCAGTCGTCTTTTCTAGGTTAATTAAATCGAATGGAAATTATCCTATAGTTTAATTGCAGATTTATGACTAATTGAACGTATTTTCATCATTTTTAACTTGGCGTGCTAAAACAATGCAGCAGCAGTTGTTTATAGGTAATATCAAGCTTATAAATTTTATAATAATAAATTTAAAATCCATTTTTAAATGTTTACTTAATAGCAGCAAGATTGGCTGATTTACAAATGGGTAATAGCACTCGCAATAAACTGTGATTTGGGTATAGTCAACTTAATATAAATAGCTGAGAATTATCATGTTTAAACGAATAGCGCTCTTTTTATCAGTATGTTTAGTGCCGCTACTGTCTTTTGCTGTAGATAATAAGCCGTTTGTAGGGCAGATAAGTGCAGCTGATTTACTTAACAATTATCAGCAATTTTCCAGTGAATATAATAACTTTGTGCCAACTGTTGCCGAAACACAAGCCATGCAAACACTCAAAGGTAAAGATATTTTGGTGTTATTTGGCACTTGGTGTCACGATAGTCAGCGTGAAGTACCACGGTTACTTAAATTACTTGATAGCTCCAAGGTGGCATTGGCCAGCTTAAAGTTGGTCGCTGTCGGTTATGATAAACGCGATCCTGAAGGGATTGCAGCACGCTACCAATTAAAGTATTCACCAACGATTATAGTATTAACAGCAGGCGAAGAGCTTGGGCGGTTAGTTGAAAAACCAAAGGCGTCTATTGCTTCAGATTTAAGTCAATTTAATCCAGTAACAGAGTAAAAGTATGAGTGATCAAATTATTGCTGCTATTTTGGTATTTGTTGGCTGTATTGTTTTAAGTTTAGTTTTTCACTTTGCACTGAAGAAGGTTGAACGTCGTTTTGATGGCCATGCCGCGGAATCGTTTCGTTTAATTTCAAACTCACAAAAAGCGATTTTGATTTTTATTGGCACTATATTAGCGCTCTCTAAGCTTGATTTTGATGTAACTGGTTTAGTCGCTGGCTTGGGTTTAACAGGGTTTGCGTTAGGGGTTGCGCTTAAAGATGCAATTTCAAATCTCGTTGCAGGGATAATGGTTGTGCTTTATAGACCTATTAAGTTGGGTGATAACATCGAGGTCGCGAGCTGTAAAGGTGTCGTGGTCGATTTAAACCTCAGATATATTACTTTACAGACCGATGGCTGTCGTCATTTAGTTCCCAATTCATTGATGCTCAGTAATAAAGTAACAATAAATAACTCGTAATATTTTCAACTAGCTAATTACAAATGAGCTGATTAAAATAGCCTATAAATCTAAGAGTGATGACTAAACTAATGTTTGAGCAAGTAATCGCGTTAATTGATGAAGCAAATAGTCAGGATCCAAATCAAGAACACTATGCAGGTAAAGTGTGGCCTAAAGAGCGTTTATATTCAGAGCGTATGACGCAGATGTTAAACCGTTTTAAACCTGATGCTGATGAGCTAATGCATATTGCTGTGAGAGCACAGCACATAAAGCGTTGGTGTTCGCCGCGAAGTCACTTTCCAATGGATAAACAAGGCTATCATCAGTGGCGCAGTGCGTTGTATGTTTTTCATGCCAGTACTGTGGTTGAATTAATGCAGCAAGCTGGTTGTTCTGATGTTGATCAGCAACGAGTATATGCAGCGGTTGCGAAAAAACAAATCAAGCGTAATCCTGATAGTCAATTGGTGGAAGATATCGCAAGTTTAGTGTTTATTGAGTATTACATGTTGGCATTTGTGCAAACAAAACCAGACTACGATGAGCAAAAGTGGATTGGGATTTTGCAACGTACGTGGCAAAAAATGTCTACTGAGGCACATGACTTTGTGTTGGCGGGTAATATTACTTTACCAGCGCCGTTAGTACCGCTAATTGAAAAGGCGCTTGCACCGAGTTAATATCTCACTGCGATGAGTAATAAAATGCAAAGGAACTGGATATGCGCTGCCCAAGGACAAATATAGAACTCACTAAACTAATGGTCGGGGGGATCGAGGTTTTCTCATCCGCCAATGGTGGGGTATTTTTTGATAATCGCCAGATTTTTAATTTTAGTGATCCATCTTTAAAAAGAGCGCTGGTGCTTGCTGAGCATTTGGCTGCTTTACCTGACACAGACGTTGATTTAACGGCACGAATTAATTGCCCTAAGTGCCCGAGTATCGTGATGATGCGGCGCTTTTTTACACCTCTTCATGTGGTCGAAATTGATGAGTGCCCAAGTTGTGCGGGTATTTGGCTAGATCCAAAAGAACTTAATAAAATTCACGACAATCACTTAACAGCGAAAGAAAAACAATTACTAGTGAACCAGCAAGCCAATAATCATGGTTTTATACCAATCGTGTTAAGTTACTGACCATTTATAGCGACAGATAAATGGAGTGATAACAAGGCGTAAATTTTGACATGTAGTTGTTCTACTTGAAAAATTTATAACGCAGTTAGCGCTTTATTTAGCTCGCTAGAATGGTTAAATATTTAAGTCGATTGGTATTATACATTTTGAAATACCGACTAATCGATTTAGCCAGCGAGGTATTAAGAAAAACCACAACAAAAATACCGAGAGTTTAGTTGAAATCGCTTTAGCTTCGTTTTTGGACTAACTCTGCAGAGCAACTTAGTCTTGGTTAAGTTGCTGTTTTACGTTTTGTACTTTCGCTAAAATTTGCTTATCAACAACCACAGGCAATACCAATTCTATATTTTCTAATGTGGCGATGACTTGTGTTTTCAACTGTGTCTGCTGTTCAATTTGCATAACTTTAAGTGTTTCAGCGGTTTGTAATTTTACTTGTTCAGTCACTAGCGCTTCAGTTGGGCTTAGTAGCATCAATGTTAGTAGTAATGTATTCATATTAATCTCCTTATTTAAATTACCGCTAAGATAAGGAAATTAGATGACAGTTACGTGTGGCTTATATTGCTACAAAGTTAAACTTTAATGCTGTTTTGATGAAGAGCTAGGCTTGTACTAAGCAGATCAAAGTACCTTCAATGGCTCTTACGTAGGCATAATATTGAGTTCCTCTACAGCTAGGGGGGCAAAGAGGCTCTGCGCCAGCAAGCACCGCTTTATCGTAACTTTCACTGAGATTAGTACAGCTAAAGCGCAGCTCAAAACCTAGCGCTGGTTGCTTTGGGTGAGCGCGGATATAACCTTGTTTAAAATGGGCTTGAGCATACGGGTGATTCGCAAAAGCAATTTTTACATCGCCAGTAGCAAGCTCTCCATATTCGGCATCATCGCTGAGGGCATGAGTGCCAAAACCAAACGCTTGAAAATAAAAGTCTAAGGTTTCTTCAACGTTATCAACGTAGATAACCTGATTGATTAATTCCATTGATGACTCTATTTAAGTTTATTAATACTTTAAATAAAGCACATATATAAGTTTTTAGCGAAAAAACACCTAGTTTAAAGTATCAATTAACAAATGGTTTTGTATATAAAACAAGCATTGACTACAGTGCAAAAGTAATGATAGTGTAAATTGTACCCATAAAACCAACGTTTTTTGGTGGCAAAAGGTGGTGGTTAATTGCTCAAATATTAATTTAAGGCATTTTGATTAAAATATGCAATATAGCCAAATATGGATTAAATAATAATTCACATCAATGCATTGAATTATAACTCACCGCTTGTTTTATAAAGGTAAAGTTTATTAGACTATTAAATATAAATTAAGGATATTTTATGTTAAAAAAACATTGTTTACTTAGTACTCTAGCACTTATGATGTCAGCACCAACTTTCGCAGATAATTCTGCGATGGAAGAGAATATAAATAATAATCAAGCTGAAATTGCTACTACAGTTGTATTTAGTTCTGCCATGATAGCTGGCTGGATTTTGGATGGCGCTAAAAGTGCGGTTAAAGGTGAAGCTAAATCTTTCATTACAAGCTTATTGTTTGGAAATGGCAACACTGGTCCACAAATAGTTCGTATTCATCAAGATGATCTAGACAAAATAGAAAATATTGTCTCCGGAATTGTTTTAACAAGCGATGTTGAAGATGCCAAAAGTCAATTTGAGTCCTTTGGAGACACGCTTGAGTACTATCGTAATTCAGCTCAGGGTGGTAATTTAGATACATCAATTCTCCCTGTTTTGTTGGACTACACCACGTCGCTTAAAAACCATCGTGCTTATAAGGAAAGCTATAATCCAAAATCTTATGCTTTAACTTCTAGTTATGCGCTTATTGCTTCCATGTCAATTGCAGTTCTTACTGAAAGAAAACTACAAGGCTACATTTCTTATGGCTATGTACAGTCACAAGCAAGATCTTTAGCATCGAGATTAAGTAGTTTAGGTGCTCAAACTGATAACTATACAGCTAAGCTAGGACGGATATATCATTTTGGAAATGGTTGTTATGATATGAGAACTAATAACAATTATGTTGATGACTCTGTACCAAGTTATTCTGAATTAAAATATAACGATAGTTCGTTTTCTGATGATAGTGTACCAATGGCGCCTAAAGGTTGTTTGATCAGGGCTTCATTTCCAGGAATGGATACAAAGCAATTTGATACAGCTGTTTATGGTTGGGTTGAAGCAGAAGAACTAGCCTATGAATACATAAATGAAGCAAGAGATAAATATAGAACTACAATTAAAGGTGAAAACTTTAATCAGATTTTATCTACATTAAATAATTTTTAGAAAAAATCTTTTAATGTATCGTTGTAAAATATACCTTTCATTCCCACATAAAGGCAATGAAAGGTATAATTTTAATAAATAATTCGTGATATGTTAGCTATTAACCAAGATAACCAATTATTTATTTCTATTTTCTTTACTAAATGCGCGGATCTTACGTTTTTGCGAAAGAGTCACTTTATTAGTACGTCCTGCAAATGGGTTATCACCTTCTCTAAATTCGATTTTGATAGGTGTGCCCATAATTTTTAATGCTTTACGATAGTAGTTCATTAAGTAGCGTTTATAGCTATCTGGTAAATCATGTACTTGGTTACCGTGAATTACGATACGTGGTGGGTTATAACCACCCGCGTGCGCGTATTTAAGCTTAACGCGGCGACCACGAACCAGTGGCGGCTGGTGATCAGCTTGTGCCATGTCCATGATGCGGCGCAGCATAGCAGTGCTAATACGCTTAGTTGCTGATTCATAAGCTTCGTCAATTGACTCAAACAAATGACCAACACCTGTACCATGTAAAGCTGAGATAAAGTGTAAGCGTGCAAAGTCAATAAAGCCTAAGCGACGGTCAAGCTCCGATTTAATACGATCTTTCACGTAATCATCAAGGCCATCCCATTTATTCACAGCAATAACCAGTGAGCGGCCAGAATTTAAGGCAAAACCAAGTAAGCTTAAATCTTGATCCGAAATGCCAGCGCGGGCATCTACAACCAATAGCACCACGTTACAATCTTCGATTGCTTGGAGGGTTTTGATCACTGAGAATTTCTCAACCACATCGCTGACTTTTTTGCGTTTACGTACACCAGCGGTGTCGATCAACACGTATTCTTTTTCGTTACGAGTCATTGGAATATAAATAGAATCGCGGGTTGTGCCCGGCATATCATAAACAATAACGCGTTCTTCACCTAATATACGGTTAGTCAGTGTTGACTTACCTACGTTAGGACGACCGATAATAGCAAGTTTTACTGGCTTATCTGCAAATGCTTCATGCGCTGTAGAATCTTCATCATCTTCAGAGTATAAATCGATTAACTCGTCGTCATCGCCTTTACCATCATCATTTTGCGCACTCAGCTCTGCAAGCAAAGGCTGTAAGGTGTGTTCAAGTAACAAGGTAATACCACGGCCATGAGCGGCTGCAATATGATGTACTTCGCCCAGTGACAATTGGTAAAACTCAGCACAATTTGAGTCAGCATCAATACCATCAGTTTTATTGGCAACAACAAAGCTTTTCTTTTCTTGTTTACGTAAATGGTTGGCAATAGCTTGATCAGCTACTGTCATACCTACGCGTGCATCAACTAAGAATAATACGATGTCGGCTTCTTCAATCGCCAGTAGCGATTGATCAGCCATTTCGATCTCGATGCCTTCTTCAGAGCCATCAATACCGCCCGTGTCTACCACGATAAATTCATAGCCATCGTAATTAGCTTGGCCATATTTTCGATCTCGCGTTAAGCCTGGAAAATCGGCAACGAGTGCATCACGCGTACGTGTTAAACGGTTAAATAATGTGGATTTGCCCACATTGGGTCGCCCAACTAGAGCGATCACGGGAAGCATAAACTACCTCTTAAAAAAACAACAAAAGGCTTCGCATAGCGAAGCCTTAAAAAAATAAATTAACTATTAATAACTTATAGTTATTTAGCAAATTAGTCCGGTATTTTTACCGCACTAACTTCACCATCTCGGGTGTATAAAATCAGTTTGTCGTCAGCAACAATTGGCTCAATAAAAAAGCCTGAACTGTCGAAGTCTTCACGCGATACAAGTTCGCCTGATTCTTTATTCAGCCAATGTAGATTACCTTCTTGGTCACCCATGGCTAAGTAATTTCCTGCTACCGCAGGCCCTGTTAAGTACCAACCACGAAGGGCTGGCTGACTCCAGCGTTCAATGCCAGAGGTTTTATCTAATCCATAAACAACACCATTACTATCTACTACGTAAATAGTTTGGGTATCCATGGCAATTTCACGGTAACTGCTGTATTCGCGTTTCCAGACAACATTACCAGAGCGAATATCTACAGCTGCTAAGTTACCATTATAGGCAATAGCATACGCATAAGGACCACTGATCAGAGGTTGTGTATCAACATCGACTAAACGTTCGAATTCTGATGCGCCTTTTGCTGTAGCAATTTCAGCACTCCACGCAGAGTAACCACTGTCAGAGATAAGTACGCTTAACTTGCCTGTTTCAAGGCCAACTAATACACCGCCGTTAGCAACGGTCGGAGAGCTTTGTCCGCGTAGTGTTAATGCGGGGACTTCTTGCTCATGGCTCCAACGCTCTTCACCGGTATCAGGGTGAAGGGCTAATAATTTACCTGAGCCTAGGTTAACATATATAAGGCCATCACCGGCAGCTGGTTTTGCTAACACTTCACCGGGTACTTTTTTGCGCCAAACAACATCACCCGTTTCACGGTCAAGGGCAACTAAATAACCATGCTCAGAGCCGATAAAAATTTTACCATAAGCTTGTAAAATACCACCTGATAATTTTGCACTAATGTCGCTTTGCCATGGCCAAAAGGTCAAATTTTCGCGAACATCAGTCTCCCAAAGAGTATTACCGTTTTCAAGCGATAGCGCTTCGACTTTACCAGCACGGTTAGCTACAAAAACACGGTCTTTATATACCGCCGGTGTTAGCCGAGAAAAGTAATGTTCAACACCGTCACCAATGCTTTCTTGCCAAATTACTTTGGTTTCAAACTGATTAACGATTTCAGGCAATACCAGTTCGTCTTCGTCATCGCTTGATGAACAACCGACTAAGGTTGCCATACATAGCGCTATGGTTGCCGCTGTTAATTTTTTCATGGTAACCCCTTACGCCGTTGGGCTAGTTACTGCTAAGTCATCAAGTTTGATTTGCAATAATGGGTTATTCTCCAGACCGCCCGCATCAGCAGCAGTCTGATAAGCACTGCGAGCTTGATTTGCATCGCCTTGAGCTGTGTATATATCACCTTTAAGCTCAGCGACTGTTGCAGTGAATGAATCTGCAAGTTTAGCGTTAAGCGTTGTTAAAGCTTGGTCGTATTGCTGCTGTGCTATTTGCACGCGAGCTAAACGGGTGGTCGCCGTTGCTTTTAAATCTGCATTGGTAACATTAGTCATTATCCAGCTGAGTTTTTCACTGGCTACATCAAGTTGACCTTTTTCTACGGCTTCTTTAGCAGCAACAAAGGCTGCAAGTGCGCTGTAGTTAGTATCTTTGTGCTCTGCGATAAATGTATCTGCCGAACCTAATACTTCACCACCTTCAACCAGCTGAGTATATGCATCAGAGGCACTTTCAGCAGTTGTAATTTGATTTTGGTTATATGCTTTCCAGCCATACAAGCCACCTAAACCAAGCACTACACCTAGCGCCAGTGATACACCATTTTCACGAAAAAAACGTTTGATCGCTTCAGCTTGTTGTTCTTCTGTTGAATAAATATCCATTACTACCTCGTCTTTTTTAGCTGTTTATTAGCTCAGCTAAAAGCGTTTTAATTTGTTCTAATTCTAAGGTGACCTGTTCTTTACGCTCACGTAAATACTTAACTGTCACTACGCCTTGTTCTAATTCATCTTCGCCGATAATCAGTGCAACGAGTGCATCGCTTTTATCTGCGCGTTTAAGTTGTTTCTTAAAGTTACCGCCACCGGCATGGACCATGATACGTAAGCCAGGTACTTCAGCACGTAATTTAGCTGCGATAATAGGGGCTTGAATGCTGGCTTTGTCCCCCATCGCTGCCAAATATACATCAGCGTTGCGACGAATGTCACCAACACATTCCAATGCTTGTAACATTAACACTAAACGTTCCAGACCCATAGCAAAGCCCACAGCTGGCGTTGCTTTGCCACCTAATTGCTCAACTAAGCCATCATAGCGGCCACCTGCACATACAGTACCTTGTGAGCCGAGGCTATCTGTAACCCACTCAAAAACAGTACGGTTATAGTAATCAAGGCCACGAACTAACTTTTCATTAACCGTGTATATGACGCCTGCGGCGTCTAAACGTTCACATAAATTTTCAAAATGTTCTTTTGATTCAGCATCTAAGTGTTCAGACAGTTTTGGTGCATCAACTAAAACCGCTTGTACATCAGGGTTTTTGCTATCTAGCACGCGCAGTGGGTTGCTGTACATACGACGTTTTGAGTCTTCGTCTAGTTCATCAATATGTTGCTCAAGATAAGCCACAAGTGCATCACGGTATTGCGCGCGAGCTTCGTTTGAACCTAAAGAATTAAGCTCTAAACGAACATGTTCGCTGATGCCAAATTGTTGCCATAATTGCGCCGTCAGTAAAATCACTTCAGCGTCAATATCAGCGCTGGCAATACCAAAGGTTTCTAAACCAAATTGGTGAAACTGACGATAGCGACCTTTTTGCGGACGTTCATGACGAAACATTGGGCCCATATACCAAAGGCGTTGCTCTTGGTTATACAGTAAGCCGTTTTGATTACCAGCACGTACACACACAGCAGTACCTTCAGGACGAAGTGTTAAGCTGTCGCCATTATTATCGGCAAAGGTGTACATTTCTTTTTCAACGATATCGGTGACTTCACCAATTGAGCGTTTAAAAAGATCGGTTGATTCTACAATTGGAAAACGAATTTCTTGATAACCGAACGATGCTACTGTCTCGCGTAAGATGTTTTCTACTTTCTGCCAAACTTGGGTATCGCCCGGCAGACAATCGTTCATTCCACGTATTGCCTGAATTTGTTTTGCCACTGCTAAATCCTAAAAACTGTTTTTTGCGTAATAAAAGATGACTACACAACAAGAATGCTAAAAATTGACCCGTCATTATAGCGTTCTAGCTATAAAGGTAAACGGCAAACGGCTTTGTTTGCCGACTATATTGTATTTATTCGACGATTTTGATGTCGATAGGGGTCTGTTTTTCTTTTTGTGCGATAAAGTCGCGTACATAACCTTCGAGTTGATCAACAATATTGTTGTTATCAATTCGGGCTTTTTGACGTTCGCCATTAATATAAAGGCCAGAGCGGCGATTTGCACCAGCTAAGCCAATATCACTCACTAACGCTTCGCCAGGGCCATTGACCACACAACCAATAACCGATACTGATACCGGTTCGATGATATCTTCCAAACGCTCTTCAAGTTGGTTCATGGTACTAACCACATCAAACTCTTGACGTGAACAGCTCGGACAGGCAATAAAGTTAATCCCGCGAGAGCGAATGCGCAGTGATTTTAAAATATCAAAACCGACTTTGATCTCTTGTACTGGATCAGCCGCCAACGATACTCGCAGCGTATCGCCGATACCTTCGGCAAGTAACATACCTAAGCCTACAGCTGATTTCACTGAGCCTGAACGCATACCGCCTGCTTCTGTGATCCCTAAGTGCAGAGGTTGGTCAATTTCTTTAGCAAGTAAGCGATATGCTCCCACAGCTAAAAACACATCAGAAGCTTTTACTGATATTTTAAATTGATCAAAATCTAAACGGCGCAAAATATTCACATGGCGCATGGCTGATTCAAGTAACGCTTCAGGCGTTGGTTCGCCGTACTTTTCTTGTAAATCACGCTCTAATGAGCCGCCATTAACACCAATACGAATTGGAATGTTGTGCTCACGGGCAGCATCGACTACCGCGCGAATACGTTCTTCACTGCCAATGTTGCCAGGATTAATACGTAAACAATCAACACCATACTTTGCGACTTGCAAAGCAATACGATAATCAAAGTGAATATCTGCAACCAGTGGAATGGTGACTTGTTCTTTTATGCTTCTAAATGCTTCGGCGGCGTCCATAGTCGGCACGGAAACACGCACTATATCGGCGCCGGCATCTTGAATAGCTTGAATTTGTGCAACAGTTGCATCAACATCCATGGTATCGGTGTTGGTCATTGATTGCACGGCAATAGGGGCGCCATCACCGATCGGTACGTTACCCACGTTGATGCGGGTAGATTTTCTGCGTTTAATGGGAGATTCTGAAAACATAGTGACTACTCTGTTAACGGTAAATTAAATTTGGCTAAACGATTTTTTGGGAAACTGGAAATATCAATCTTTTCACCGTCAAGAGTGATATCAACAGCTTGATGCTTACCAAGCACGATAGAAAAAGGCAGATGACCTGATAAAGTCATATCATAACCCGCTTTTTTAACACCAAACGCCACTTTATCACCTTTGCCGTCATGAATTTCAACCCAACTTTCTTCATTGAAATGCATAACTATGGTGCCAAGGCCATCATTTTGTGGCTCGCTTGACGCTTCGCTCTGGGCAACGTCTAGTTCGGTGGTATCGGCTTGTTGCTCCATAATTTGCGCCGCAGTGGGGTCATCAATCGATTCATCAGGGCCCGCTTGTTCTAGCTGGCTGATTGACGCCACGTCAGGCTCTGCTTGTGCGACTGCAACTGTCTCTTCGGCAAAGCTATTTAAAGATTGCGTTACAACTTGTTCGTCAAGAGGGGTTGAATTTTGCCACCACCATAATGCGGATGAACCAATAACAATTGCCAGAATAACGTAACTCACCAGCATCAACCGACTATCATGGGCTTCTTTTTCTGTTCGTCTAGAAAAGCTTTGCATGTTGGTTTTTTTAACGGTTTCCTGAGGTTCAGGGAACAGCGCTAAAACGGCCGCAGTATCTAAATTAAAGGCGCGACAATAACTTTTTGCATAACCTTTAACAAAGGTAGCAGGGCCGATTAATTGGTGTTCGTCATTCTCAAGACGTTGTAATTGCAACACCGATAATTTTAAATTTTTTGCCAACTCTTCTAAGCTGACATTCGCTTGCTCGCGGCTACTTTTTAAAGTTTGGCCAAGAGTGAGCGTTGTTGATTCCGTATTTTCATCATTCATAATGAGTATGATTCAGGGTCCACTAGTAACAGTCTATGCCCAGGTTTAAGTGCAACATCCGGGCTTAATTTATTCCATCGCATTAACTGATCAATTAACAAGCGACGCTTGGTGGCAATACTATACAAAGTATCACCGACGTTAATTTCGTAATAAATGTTGGGATCGTTGAGATAAATTTTCGTCCCATTGACCACCCGATCAGATTCTTTCAGACCATTCCATTGGAGTAATTTCTGTAGTTTAACATTGTATCGTACTGAAATGCTAAATAGGTTTTCACCATCTTGCAAAACATGGTAAGGCGTCGTTAATTGTGGGATCCGCGAATTTAGCAACGGTGCGTGAGTATTTTGTTGCGGATCTTGAAAACGGATCTCAGGTGTAGAGCTATAACTTGACTCTGCGAAGACGGCAGCGTTGCGTTTTGGCTGGTAAAAAACCACCTTTTCTTCATCCGTTAATTCATCACTAAATTGTGCTTGGCTTGAAGCCTGGCTGTTATTTGCAACGGCTTGGCTATCAGTGGGCGCACCAAAAGAAACAATTGTTACACCATCTTGTGCTTTGCTACTACGAGCAAGCGTTTGGGGAGGCGTTGCGGCAGTCGCTGTGGGCGCTGTTGCTAAATGCACAGTTGGTATTGCTAATGCTTTAGCAACTGCCTCCTCAGAGGCTAGTGATGCAATGTCCGTCGCTTGAGTTGAATTTACAGCTGGATTGTTTGGTGCTTGTGCGACCGCCAGAGCAGACATTACTGCCACAGGATCATTATTGTTTGCTGGGGCACTGATCTGTACAGCGGTAGTATCAACGTTTGTTTGCACTGGCGTTGTTATTGCTGTGGTACTTAAAGCCGCCAAAATACCACTCGTATCGACTGGTGTTGATACTGTTGCTTGGCTTTGCTGGCTACTTAGTGATGCGGTGCTTTGCGTTGGCGCAACCGGTGAGGTTAGCAACGCGGTAGTTAATTCATTGCTGCTTGCATTGTTATTTTTAACGGCCATTGTTGGCGTTGTGATACTTTGCGCCGACGTACTAGTTGTTGGCGCTTTTTTCTTTTTTACAATGCGTATTTTGGGTGCCGAGATCACCTCTCCCGCAGGGCTATTTGCTTGTAGCTCATCTAATTTTGCTTGGCGGTATTGCGAGCGCAGTATTTCAAACTCACTACGTTTGATTTTTTGCTCGCGAATTATCCCCGCTTCACTTGAGGTTGGGTAGGTTTGCAATATCATTGCCGCAGTGGTTTCGGCTTTTTCAATGTGGCCCATGCGCTGCTCAACTAAATAGCTTAATAGCAATGAGCGAGACGATACTTGACCACTATTCTCATAACGCTCGAGTATTTCTTTTGCTCTATGTAAATCACTTTTAGCGTAATACAAAGCGGCTAAACTGATCAGTGATGAGGCACGCATTGAACTGTGATTAATGGCCGATTTGAAATATTTTTCAGCGTTATCAAAATCATCAAACTCAATGGCGCACAAAGCTAAATTTTCATAACTTTCTGCTACTCGTATATAACTTGGGATGGCAATGGCTTTGAGTAGTTGTTCTGTGGCGCGGCCGTACTCGTCAATACCGCATAAAAATACCCCGTAGTTATTTCGGGTATTAGGATCATTGGGATCAATTTTTATTGCTTTTTGATAGGCTTTATCGGCTTGTACGTTTTCGCCGACTTGTTGGTAATAATAAGCAAATGAATAATGGACTTCAGGAAGATCAGGAGAGAAAGACGCGGCGCGTTCGAGGTTATACTTTGCTTGCGAGCTATTACCAGTGCTTAAATATTCTAATGCTAAGGCTATTCGGGTACGTGCTGCGCCGGTATTATTGATTTTATTTTCAACGACTGGTTTGTCATTGCCATCATAACTATTTTCAGTTACACACCCTGTTAAAGCGAGTGCACTGATAGTTAAAGCAAGTAAAGATCGCATTACTTCTTCTCTTTATTATTGTCCATGCACCTATATTACCGAAAAGCCCTTATCTTGCATCATTTATTTAAAAATAAAGCAGCGCTAAGGGCTTTTGATTCACGACAACAGATTATGCTTGGTGGATATTAACCGCAATCGCATTATCGTCGCGCATTTTCTTTTTCGCTAAACGTTTTGTACGGTCAACTACATCACCAACTAACTGGCCGCAGGCCGCATCAATATCATCACCGCGAGTACGACGAACAATACAGGTAATACCTGCTGCTTGTAGCACTTTTGAAAAGCGGTCAATACGGCTGTTACTAGAGCGTGTATATTCGTTACCCGGGAATGGGTTAAACGGGATAAGGTTCACTTTAGATGGTGTGCCTTTGAGTGTTTTAACTAATTCATGGGCTTGATCTGTGCTGTCATTAATACCATTTAGCATCACATACTCAATGGTCACATCTTTATTGGCTTTAGAGCCATCAATGTAACGACGACACGCCGCTAAAAACTCTTCAATTGGGTATTTTTTATTGATTGGCACTAAAATATCACGTAATGCGTTATCAGGTGCGTGTAGAGAAATAGCCAATGCAACGTCGATTTTTTCTTTCAATAAATCAAGTGCAGGCACCACACCAGAGGTACTTAAAGTAACGCGGCGTTTAGATAAACCAAAACCCCAATCGTCCATCATTAATTCCATTGCCGGAACTACGTTTTTAAGATTAAGCAATGGCTCGCCCATGCCCATCATAACGACGTTGGTGACCGGACGCTTTTCACTGTTGCCATCAAGGCCTATGTCTTTGGCCACACGCCAAACTTGGCCGATAATTTCAGATACTTTTAAGTTACGGTTAAACCCTTGCTGCGCTGTTGAGCAAAATGTACATTCAAGCGCACAACCAACTTGCGATGATACACACAAAGTGGCACGTTCTTTTTCTGGGATCCATACGGCTTCAACTTCTTGGCCGCCTTCAAGTATCAGCGCGTACTTGATTGTACCGTCACTGGCTTGTTGGCGTACGGTGATCTCAGGCGCGACAATTTCACATTCTGCTTTTAGTTTTTCTTTCAGCTTTTTGTTAACGTTGCTCATTTCGTCAAAGTTATCAACGCCAAAATGATAAATCCATTTCATCACCTGATCGCCACGGAATGGCTTTTCACCGAACGATACAAATAACTCGCGCATTGCATCTCGGTTTAAATCTAATAAGTTAATCTTTTTTTGCTCAGTGGTCATGAAACAACCTTAATCAGTGACGGTGGTGATAAAAATTTACAAAGGCGAATTGTACACAATTCACTCACTTTAATCATTAAGTAAAACATCATAAATTAGATAATTAATACTTTAACTAATGACTAAAAAAGGGCTCGAAAGCCCTTTTTACTTTTGCTTAGCGCGTTCGAATTAACGAGTACGTGGGCAAAGCTCTTCGTCTGCGAAGAAGTACGCGATTTCGCGAGCAGCAGATTCAACAGCGTCTGAACCGTGAACAGCATTTTCGTCGATGCTATCAGCGTAGTCAGCACGTAAAGTACCAGCTAGTGCTTCAGCAGGGTTAGTAGCACCCATGATTTCGCGGTTTTTAAGAACAGCGTTTTCGCCTTCAAGAACTGTAACCATTACTGGACCAGATGTCATGAAAGATACTAAAGCACCAAAGAAAGGACGCTCGCTGTGTTCTGCGTAGAAACCTTCCGCTTTCTCTTGTGAAAGGTGAACCATTTTAGCTGCAACGATTTTAAGGCCAGCAGTTTCGAAACGGTTGTAGATAGCGCCGATGTGGTTTTTAGCAACTGCATCAGGTTTTACGATTGAGAAAGTACGCTCTAAAGCCATCTTTATGCTCCAATAATTTTTAAGTAAAAGTGTGAATATTAACGGGCGCGAATTATACGCGTTTTAGTAGGCAATGCCTAGTTTTATTAAAAACTAGCTTGATGACAATTGTGCGATTTTTAAATGTTAGGCAATCACCACGCATAGAAAAGCATGATGCTGTGAATTAATTAATGATCTAACATTGCATGGGACTACGTATTACTTAATTTAGCTAATAATAAGTTGAAATATTTTTCGAAGGTTATTTTTAGTACAAAATGGTGCTCAGTGACTATAACGTTTAGGCCCTTATCTGTAACTGCACTATTAAAAATTACCTTAAATTTTATTAACCTTATGTTTTAATTATTTATTTTAAAATTATTGATAGGCGCTTTTGTATCATTCGAGCTTTTACCATTTAAACTGCTATAAGGTGCACAATAGAAAATCCACTTTTAGCTTAAAATGATTATTTTAGTTAAATTCTACTAAATTTGGGGACTTGGTTTACACTCAAGTTATAACCATGAAATAAATTAAAGGTTTTAATATCTTCGTGCTTCATTTCATCCATTTCATTGATAGTAGGTTGCTATGTTTTTTAATAACACTATAAAAAGTGAGAATGCTAAATTAAAAAGTCAGCTTTTTGTGCAGAATCAAGTAAGAAAAAGCTTAGACGAAGAAATGCTAGTTTTAATCATTGATAAGACTGGGCTTATTACAGCGCAAAATAAAAACTTTGCAAACGAGCTTGGTTATCCTGAACAGCAACTTATTGGAAAGAGGCTACTAGATTTTGTGCCAAGTAACGCCAGACAGACAGGGCATTTTAAAAGTTTAAAAAAAGCATTAGAGAAGCATGAACATTGGGCTGGTGCATTGCAGTTTGTTCATGTTAATGGTGAACAAGACTGGCTAAGAAGTATTTTACAGCCGATTATTGATGAGCAAGGTAAGCTAGTTGAGTTTACTCTGCATTCAAATGTGTTAACGCGTACGATTGAAACCTCCCGTGAGCATCAAGATTTAATTAAGGCATTACATCGTGCCATGGCCGTTATTGAATTTGATACTAATGGCATTGTATTGACGGCAAACGAAAACTTTTTGGCGGGAATGGGATATTCACTTAAAGAGATTGTTGGCCAACATCATCGTATTTTTTGTGAACCAGAAGAGGCAAATTCACCTGAATATGAAGCCTTTTGGAAACAGCTCAAAAGAGGCGAATACGTTTCAAGCCGTTTTAAACGCATAGACAGTTATGGGCGAGTGGTTTGGCTTGAAGCTTCTTATAACCCGATTTTCAATGAGCAAAACGAACTGTATAAAGTGGTTAAATTCGCTACTGTTATTACTGAGCAAGTTGAGCGGGAGCTCGCAATCGCAGAGGCGGCAGATATTGCCTATAGCACTTCAACTGAAACTGACCACCTTGCAGATCAAGGTGCTGCTGTCATTGAGCAAGCGGTTAAAGTAATGAATGAGCTGGCGGTGCAAATGTCGCAAGCAGGGGATGAAATATCAGCATTGGATAAACAATCACAGTTAATTGCCAGCATAGTGCAAAGTATTAGCAGCATTGCTGATCAAACTAATTTGCTAGCCTTAAATGCGGCGATTGAAGCAGCAAGAGCTGGTGAGCAAGGGCGAGGTTTTGCGGTAGTCGCCGATGAAGTGCGTCAATTAGCATCTCGAACCAGTAAAGCCACAGAAGAAATTGTTGAAGTGGTACAAAAAAATCAAAGCTTAACGCAGTCAAGCGTAAAAGCCATTAAGCAAGGTGAAGATAAAGCACAAGAAGGGTTAGAGCTGTCAAACGAGTCTGGCATTGTGATGAGCAATATTAAAAAAGGTGCCCAGCAAGTCGTTGATGCAGTGAGCCAGTTTGCCAATCAATTAAAGTGAGTTTTATGATTTCGATCAAAACATCTTAATTTAACGTACCATATACTGCCGCGCTTTATTACTTGATCTGATTTTCAGGTTATTTTCATGCCACTGGCTTGATCCCAGTTTTATGTATGGAGCGCGCATGTCGTCAATTATTACCTCGTTTACCCCAGAGTTACTTTCACCAGCTGGCAGTTTAAAAAACATGCGTTATGCCTTTGCTTATGGGGCTGATGCGGTGTATGCCGGACAACCTCGTTATAGCTTGCGAGTACGTAATAATGAATTTGATCTGGAAACGTTAAAAATAGGCATTGATGAAGCGCATGCGCTGAATAAAAAGTTTTATGTGGTATCAAACATTGCCCCGCACAATGCCAAAGTGAAATCGTATTTACGCGACATTGAACCAGTAATTGCGATGGGGCCAGATGCGCTGATCATGTCAGATCCGGGTTTAATCATGTTAGTGCGTGAAAAATGGCCTGATATGGCTATTCATTTATCAGTACAAGCAAACGCTGTAAATTATGCCAGTGTACAGTTTTGGGCTAAACAAGGCATAGAGCGGGTGATTTTATCCCGCGAGCTATCACTTGAAGAAATAAGTGAAATTCGCACGCTTTGCCCAGCAACAGAGCTAGAGGTATTTGTACATGGCGCATTATGTATGGCGTATTCTGGCCGTTGTTTGTTATCAGGCTATATAAACAAACGCGATCCAAACCAAGGCACCTGTACCAATGCATGTCGCTGGGAATACGATGTAAAACCGGGCGTTGAAAACGAAACCGGTGAAATGGTGCACAAATTTGATCCTCAGCAGGTTATTCCTACTCTTGGCGACGGCGCACCAAGTAATGATATTGTTATGCTTGAAGAGCAAGGCCGCCCGGGTGAATACATGCCAGCGTTTGAAGACGAACACGGCACTTATATCATGAACTCAAAAGATTTACGCGCCGTGCAATACGTAGAGCAGCTTACAAAAATGGGCGTGCATAGCTTAAAAATAGAAGGCCGGACTAAATCGTTTTATTATGTTGCGCGTACAGCACAGGTTTATCGTAAAGCAATCGACGATGCCGCAGCAGGAAAACCATTCGACGCTGATTTATTTAAAACATTAGAAAACCTAGCCCATCGCGGTTACACCGAAGGCTTTTTAAAGCGCCACGCCCATCAAGATTATCAAAACTACGAATACGGCCATTCGGTATCGACTAAGCAGCAATTTGTCGGCGAAGTATTAGGGCGAAATAGCAATGGCTTGGTAGAGATTGATGTTAAAAACAAATTTTGTGTGGGTCATTCATTAGAGCTAATGACTCCAAAAGGTAATATTAGCTTTACCCTTGAATGCATGGAAAACAAAAAAGGCGAGGCAATTACCGATGCCAAAGGCTCAGGGCATATAGTAAAAATTCCACTGCCCGACAATATCGATTTAGAACACGCCATATTAATGCGCAACCTAGATGAAAACCAAGACACCCGCAATCCGTTTAAACAAATCGCGGGTTAGCTTGTAGTTAACAACAGGTGTTAATGCTTTCAACACCTTTAATTATCTATCATCCAAGTTTTGGGTTGATTATTACCTATAAAAAGTGATGCCGAAAAACAAAGCCGCGGTATCACTTTCAATAGACATTAGCGTAATTGAAAGTGCTGGAAAACAGCTTGTCTAACTTCAATATACTCAATGTGGCCATTACTAGGTATGATCATATCTTGAAATTCATACTGGTATCCGTTGAAATTAACAAAGACATCACAGGTATAAAAAGGCGTACCCTGTGCGCCAGATTTACTGACAGGAACCACACGTTGATGATCGCTGGTTGTGAAATTTTCGCGATCAATACGCCCATACGAAAACCCCTGTGATGATTCAAACCAAGTAAATGCAACAATTGAAAGAATTACGGGCATACACAAGTAAGCGTGCTTTATAAGCCTTTCCCTATATTTATAGGCCAAATTTGGTAGCATAATCATATTAATAACAATTAATGCCGCAGATAAATAAACGCCAAAAATGAGGAGTAAACGAGTATCAGCCATTGCGATCACCATAAATGGAAATAAAGCGATAACGATTAAGATAATGGCATAACTAAGGCGGGTTTTAGGGTTGCTTGCAAATAATGCTAATAACACCATTCCTATAAAAATATAAGCAAGGAACAAACAAAGTGGTAAGCCAAGTATTGAAACGCTAACATATATTTTCTGCATGCGGGTAAAGTCCAGCATCGGTATATTTACAACCGTTACAGCAATAACGTAAGCAATTAAATAAACCATTAAACTTATTTTAAAGTTGTTAAAGACTTTGCCAATAAGCCAGTTGATTGACTTGGTAATGTAGCAAATAGGCGATAGCATATTTAAGTCATCTTTAACTTCTATTAACTTTTCTTTACTCATTTAGCTCCAATCATCATATGTATTTTTTAAGTTATTGACTCCATTAGTATTATAAGATAGTTGCGTAAAAATAGTAATCAGAAAAAGTTGCCCTTAAAATACACGTCGTTACTTAATTTAGTTCCTTAGGTTTATTCTTAACCCCAAAACCAGCACTTCAGTAGGTGATTATCACTAATTAGACCTTTTCTGTAAAAAATATTTATATTAATTATTTAACTGTTTTTTAGTTAAGCCGTGCAGGAAGCTTGAGCCGATAGGAAATCTATAACTGCATGGAAAATTCTGGAATTACTGAAGAAGATGTAATTCGTTGTCGATAATCGAGATTGGTTAACCCAATAAATTGGGGCGTTAAATGCAGGGCAAGCTTACTGTCGAAAACAGCAAAGAACTGGGTAATACAAAGGGTCGTAAAGTAAAATTTATCATAATAGTTATAATCACTTTTTTTAAGAGGTTGTTAAAACTAGCATTACACGGGCTAACTCTCTATGACCAGATTTTTGATAGCTATTACGATATTTGTTTTTGATTATTAAAATTGCATTGCCTGCGATTCAATTCCCACCTACAACTGCTACAGATATTAAGAAGATAAAACCATGAAATTACAAAGCAGATAATTGATTCAAGATCTTTACCGACTAAATTATATGGTTTTTGAACAATTAGAGTAAAAATTGCAACCCCAAATTTGTAGAGAAAATCTAATTGATTTGTAAGTGCTATTAGTTGAATACAATTAGCGACCAGTTAAATGCTTATTCATGGCGTACGTATTATCAAGCTGTTGCTCTATTAAGTTAATCGTTTGCTTATTTACGTCGAGTGCTTTAGCTGTGTCTTTAAAGTTGAAAATAATCTCTGCTATTTCAGATATGATCACTTGTACCTGCTTCCAATTTGCATAACCAGCTGCAGAGGCCAGCTTTTGAATCGCTTTTAGTGGTGGGTTTTTTCCAAATCCGGCAAATGAAGTCGCATGCTCGTTAAAAGGATGAGGACTAAAAGTTACATCATAAAAAGGCGCTAAATCCCACTCACCTGAATCTTCTTGTAAAAAAGCCCAGTTTTTACTGTGGTCATCTTGATTACAGCTAAATAAATTAAACATAGCTCGACGAAATTGCAATTGCCCTGCAGCAGGTGATTTGCATAAAACACGGCTCGCTTTAATTAAATCCTCATAATCTAATGAAGGTGTGCGAAAATCAGCATCCAGTAAGCCACATGCACTATGCATATGTTTGCAGCCCATTTTATCACCCATTAATTTAAACCTATCGAATCGCTTTAAGGCGAGCCATTGCTTTGCACCGGTTCCTTCTGGGGCGGGTACCAGTAATCTCTGAGGTGGGTTTAATCCCGTTTGTTCAGCCAAATCCAAATACACAGCTTCACATAACCCTTCCTCATGTCCTAAAGCGAGGTTTTTGGATGTGAACTTTATTAACCAAGCATCATCGCCCGTTTTAGGCTTTGTTCTACATTCTTGTATATTATTGTCAGGAAAATAAATTTGAGCCTTAGGTCGTGCACCGCCGGAACTGCCAGCAGCTACTAACGCAGAAAGTACTTCTTCTGTTTGCCCGTCAAATATTGCTTGAGCTTGTTGACCTAATGTAGCAAGGCCAGCCTCATTGTCATTTGTGCCATCATAATGAGTTTCAGGTGTAAACGATAATGCGCCCATAGCCGAATGGCCAACAAAAGATAAGCGGTCCATAGCGGTAACAAAGTTAGGCATTATATTATTTTGTCTGAATACGTGGTCCTGTAGAAGTAACCCCCACCCATCAGGTAAACAATCAGAAAAGACCCCATGCAACCCGTTGTGTGGGTTTTTAGGTGCTAACTGAACCTCTCTATTAAAGGCGAGTGAGAATGGCGAAAGGTTACCGTATGTCTCTAAATAGCCCTGATCGTATTGAAAGTAAACACCTTGCCTATTTTGAGCAAGTACACCCACCATTAACTCTGTTGAGTCTGACAGCGTACGTTTTACTTCTAGCTTATCTATGGGTTTAAAGGCCATTGTTTAACACCTGATCAATAGACGTTGGCGCATTTTTATTTTGAGCTGGCACTTTTGTTAAGTCATATAAACGAGTTAAGTCGTCGAGTGTTTGCCACAAAAGCAATAGCTGTCTGAATGAAATAAGCCCTGTAACCTCAAACTTTTTTATTGTAGAAGCAGGTACTGTGCTTTTTTTAGCTAACGCCTCGCGTGACATTTTTGCTTTTTTGCGACATTCTTTTAGATGCTCAGCAAAGGCTTGCTGCACATCACCTTCGCTTAATAATAGATAATTAATAATAGCACCTCACGAACTTGATTGGACATTACTATAGCCAAAACTGCTTTTTTATGATCTTAATGGATATTATAGTATCCATTTTTTAGTTGTAAAGTGAATGGTTGAATGCGGATTACCTAATATGATTTTTATTGATTGAGATCAACAAGAAAACGCGGAATAAAATGCATAATTTACGGCTGCAAATTTATGCTAGAAGTACTAGCTCTAATAAATGAGGTTAGAGAGTGGCTTTACTAATTAACAGCAAATGCATTAACTGTGACATGTGCGATCCAGAGTGCCCAAATGAAGCCATTTATATGGGCGCTAAAATCTATCAAATAGATCCTGCAAAATGCACCGAATGTGTAGGCCATTATGACAAACCAACTTGCGTAACCGTATGCCCCATTGATTGCATAAAGCCCGATCCCGCTCATCGTGAAAGCTTAGATGAACTGGCCGAAAAGTATGTGAGATTGACGGGTTAGTTTGTTGATTGGTTTTTTATGTTTCATCGGGTTACGAAGCTAAAGTTGCGACACTGTCGCAACAATTAAACTGCTCATATATTACGTATTGTTATCGATAAAAACCTCCTCATATATTTTATAATTAACACTCAAAAAACCACGACCTTTGCGGTATGATAAGCCAATAATTTATATTGATATTCTGTCTGAGAGACTTATGGAAGCCGCACCTAAAAAAACAGCTACAAAGCCCGCACCTAAAAAAGCCGCAAAAAAAACACAAGTCGGGTTTGAAGAGTCCCTTTGGGATGCCGCCAATAAACTGCGCGGAAGTGTTGAATCAGCCGAATATAAGCACATTGTTTTAAGCTTAATCTTTCTTAAATTTATTAGTGACAAGTTTGAAGGGCGTAAAAAAGCCATTGCCAGCGAATACGGTGACGAATACATCGACATGGTCGACTTTTACGCGATGGATAACGTATTTTACCTACCAGAAGACGCACGCTGGTCGCATATTCAAATCAACGCCAAGCAAGGCGATATAGCCGTTAAAATAGATACCGCCCTGCACGCGGTTGAAAAAAACAATAAATCACTCGCGGGCGCATTGCCCGACAACTACTTTTCACGTTTAGGGCTTGATGCCAGTAAGCTCTCAGCGCTTATCGATACCATTAATAATATCGACACCATTGCCAACCAAAACGAAAAAACAGAAGAAGACCTCGTTGGCCGTGTTTACGAATACTTTTTAGGTAAATTTGCCGCATCTGAAGGCAAAGGCGGGGGCGAGTTCTATACGCCAAAATCAATTGTTACCCTAATTGCCGATATGATTGAACCATTCGAAGGCAAAATTTACGACCCCTGTTGTGGCTCGGGCGGTATGTTTGTGCAATCGCTTAAGTTTATTAATAGCCACAACGGTAATCAAAAAAATGTGTCTATTTATGGGCAAGAGTACACTAACACCACCTATAAATTGGCAAAAATGAACCTAGCCGTGCGCGGTATTTCGGGCAACTTAGGTGATGTAGCAGGCGACACCTTTTTTAAAGACCAACACCCCGACCTAAAAGCCGATTACATTATGGCAAACCCACCGTTTAACCAAAAACAGTGGCGCGCCGATAACGAGCTAGTCGACGATGCCCGTTGGGCAGGTTATCCAACACCGCCTACCGGTAATGCCAACTATGCGTGGATCATGCATATGATCTCAAAACTCAGCGAGCATGGCACCGCAGGCTTTGTATTGGCTAATGGTTCAATGAGTTCAAACACCAGTGGCGAGGGCGATATTCGCCAAAAAATAATCGAAAATGATTTAGTCGATTGTATGATAGCCCTACCAGGGCAGCTATTTTACACCACGCAAATTCCAGTGTGTTTGTGGTTTATAAGTAAAGATAAACGCGGTAATAACGAAAAAGGGCTACTAAAACGCCGCGACCGCCAAGGCGAAACGCTATTTATAGACGCTCGCGAAATGGGCGCTATGGTTAACCGTACTTTAAAAGAGCTAACCAACGACGACATAGCTAAAATTACCCAAACCTACCACCTTTGGCGCGGCGAAGAGCTTGCCACACAAAACGCGGAGCGAGAAAGCGCAAGTAAAGAGCAAAGCGCAGATAAAGAGCAAAGCACAAATAAAGAGCAAAAGTACCAAGATATCGCCGGTTACTGTAAATCAGCCTCTCTTGCCGATATAAAAGCGAACGACTACGTACTGACTCCAGGGCGCTATGTCGGCGCTGCTGATATTGCAGACGACGGCATCCCGTTCGAAACTAAAATGAGCGAACTTAGCCAAACCCTTTATAGCCAAATGAATCAAGCCGATGAACTTGATAACGCTATTCGTAAAAATTTACAGGCCTTAGGCTATGGCGAAGAACGTTTTGCTGAAAAGCGCGATAGTGAAGAACGTAATGACTAACAGTGAAGAACACCCATCGACTCAAAACGAGCACTTATTAGTTGATATTCGCCGCATTGTTGAGCAAGCCCGTGGGCAAGTTAAACAAACCGTAAATACCGCCATGCTACAAGCGTATTGGCAAATAGGACGCTTAATTGTAGAAGATGAACAAGGCGGTGAAACACGCGCAGCTTATGGTAAAGCAACATTAAAACGGTTATCGCAGCAACTCACCACTGACTACGGTAAGGAGTTTGACATAACCAACCTGCGTAATATGCGCCGCTTTTATCTCGCCTTTGAAAAACGAGACGCAGTGCGTCTCGAATTAAGCTGGACGCATTATCGCACCCTATTACGGATTGATAATTCAACTGCACGCAGTTGGTATCGCGATGAAGCCATTTTACAAAAGTGGTCGGCACGCGCGTTAGAACGCCAAATTGGTACACTTTACTACGAACGTTTACTCTCAAGTAAAAACAAACAACCCGTAGAGCAAAGTATTATAAATACCCTACAACAGTTTTTATTAGAGCTTTGTAAAGTGATCCCCAAAATCGTGGAAACGCAGAATCATGGAGAGCGATGCAATGGAAAATAAACACCCTTTATTGCTTGAAATAGAAAAAGGTGAAAGCAAAAATTTAGAATTTAAAGTGCAATTGCCAACCAGTAAAGAGTGGGTTAAAAGCATTATCTCGTTTGCCAACTCTGCGGGTGGAAAGCTGGTTATAGGCGTTTCTGATAATAGAACTCTGATTGGTTTGCAACATTTTGACCTATTTGAATTAATGGATAAAATTAGCTCAACAATGCATGAACTGGTTGCACCTACGCTATTACCTAATATTTATATAGAGAATATTAACGGGATTGAGTTATTAGTGATAGAAGTGCAGCGCGGAGCATTACTCCCTTATTATTTAAAGAGTAAGGGCAAAGAGTTGGGTTGTTATCAACGTATTGGTGCGACTAATCGCGTAGTCAGTCAGGCGCAAGTGATAGAGCTTGAACGTCAGCGTAACCATATTAGCTTTGACTCACTTATTAATTATGAAGTGGATTTATCAACCCTTGATTTAACGCCACTTCAACAACGTTTTGCAGCGCATGGTAAACAATTAACGCCAGAAAAGTTATTAAGTTTAAAACTAGTCAAAAACGATAATAATACGCTTTACCCCACACATGGCTTGCTGATCTTATTAGGCTTTTATGAGCATGTAGAAATAAAATGTAGCCGATTTAAAGGCAACACAATGTCTATCTTTTTAGATAAAAAAGAGTACACGGGTGATCTTTTTCAGCAAATAGAAAACGCAGAGCTATTTATAAAAAACCATCTTCATTTACGCGCAGAGGTACTGGGGTTGCAACGTACTGATACCTTTGAGATCCCATTTCCTGCAATTCGAGAAGCATTACTCAATGCAGTGATGCATCGAGATTACAGCAATTTTGGACGAGATATAAAAATAGGTATCTACGATGATATTGTAAATATTGTTTCTCCGGGCGGTTTACCACATGGATTAACTATGCATGATGCGCTAAAAGGGCGCTCTGAAATCCGCAATACGGTGATTGCAAGAGTGTTTAAGGAGCTGGACTTAGTTGAGCAATGGGGCAGCGGTATACAAAGAATAAAAGAGTATTGCACCAAGGCGAACACCGGTTTACCTGTGTTCTCTGAGTCAGGCGATTTTATCGATTGGGAATTCCCAAGAAAAACACACCAGAGTAATGAAGTATTAGCAATAAATGATGGAATAAATGATGGAATAAATGATGGAATAAGTGATGGAATAAATGATGGAATAAATCATCAAACTGCTATTCCAAAAAATATTCAACCATTGTTAACGTGTATTAAGCAAGCGCCTTCATTGTCTACAAAGGTATTCGCTAAAAAGCTTGATTTAGGTACGGCAACGGTTGAACGTCATATTAAATGGTTAAAAGATCATAAAGTAATAAAGCGGATCGGATCAAAAAAAGACGGATATTGGCAGGTGTTAAACAATGAAAAATAATAAATATAAACAACTCGCATTTAGCCAAACGCTTTATAGCCAAATGAAGCACAGCGATGAGCTTGATAAAGCCATTCGTAAAAATTTGGAGGCGCTGGGTTATGGGGAGTAAATATCTGATGAAGATAAGAGATATAGCTGAAGTTTTTGATGGCCCACATGCTACGCCAAAGAAAATTGATGTAGGTCCTTATTTTTTAAGTATATCAAGCCTCGTAAATGGTCAATTAGATCTTTCTAAATCTGCCCATCTTAGCGAGGAGCAATTCAAAAAGTGGACTAAAAGGGTAACGCCCCAAGTAGGAGATGTACTCTTTTCATACGAAACTAGGCTTGGTGAAGCCGCATTAATGCCTGCTGGTGTAACTGCTTGTTTAGGAAGGCGAATGGGGTTGCTAAGGCCGGATCAATCTAAAGTTCTCCCAGAGTATTTACTATATGCTTACCTGTCACCTGTTTTCCAACAAGAAATAAAAAAACGTACAATTCATGGGGCAACAGTTGAACGAATTTCATTAAGAGAGTTACCAGACTTCGATATCCACATTCCTGAAATAAAAACGCAACGAAAAGTTATTAATACTTTAAATGCTATTAATAACAAGATAAGCCTAAACAAAACAGCTAACCAAACCCTTGAACAAATGGCGCAGGCGCTATTTAAAAGTTGGTTTGTTGATTTTGATCCGGTGTTCGACAATCTCCTTGCCAGCGTTGATTTTAACTTGGACAACCTTGAAAACCGCTTGCCTGACGAGTTAATACAAAAAGCACAGCGCCGCTTAGCGGCACTGAACAGTTTAAAAAATGCGGCCGAATGCAAAGCCTCACTCATTGCGCTTGCTCACGAGTTACAAGCACAGCTACCAACAAAAGAAGCAACACACGCAGCAGTGCAAATATTAGGTAAAACCGCTGAAACACCCGTTAAAGCAAACGTTAGCGCGAACCCTCACATATTAGCGCAACACGCCAACACCCACGCCCACTTCCCAAGTGAGTTCGAGCACAACGAACAACTAGGCTGGATACCAAAGGGTTGGACAGTCTCTAATGTAGGGGCTGAGTTTGATGTTATTATGGGGCAGTCTCCTCCTGGTTCATCGTATAACGAAGAAGAAAACGGCATACCTTTTTTCCAAGGGAAAACTGACTATGGTTTTAGGTTTCCTACGAATAGGATTTATTGTACTTTACCAAAGCGATTAGCAAAAAAAAATGACACATTAGTCAGTGTCAGAGCTCCTGTTGGAACAATAAATTTAGCCGGCGAGGATTGTACTATTGGTCGAGGCTTAGCAGCCGTAAAGCATAAGTCTGGAAGTGTTTCTTTCACATATTATGCAATGAATGACTTAGCAAATCATTTTGCAGTGTTTGAGGGAGAGGGGACTGTTTTTGGAAGCATTAATCAAAAAGACTTTAATGCAATAACCCAGTTATCTTATCCGCTTGAGTTAATCTCATGTTTTAGTTCTATTTGCTCAAATTGGGATAACAAAATTGAACAGATTAGCCATCAGACAATCGTTCTTACAAAAATAAGAGATACTCTGTTACCCAAACTCATCTCTGGTGAACTACAAATACCTGATGCAGCCACTGTTGAAGAAATAGTCGATTAACCTTAGCTGAGCGTTTAAAGGCCAAAATAACAACAATAAGGATGTTTGATGAAATTTACTGAAGCCAAATTAGAACACGCGGTGGTTGAGCTATTGGGCGAGCAAGGCTACCCGCATTTACTAGGTGGTGAGCTGAGCCGTAATAATAGTGAGGTATTAATTAAAGACGACTTACGGGCTTTTTTAACCAAACGTTATGCTAACAATAATATTACCACGGGCGAAGTAGACTCAATTATTGCACAGCTTGAAAAGCTGCCTGCCAGTGATTTATACGAGAGCAATAAAACCTTTTGTAAGTGGCTCAGTGATGGATTCTTACTTAAACGGGAAGTATTGACACGTGAGCGTGGCAGGGTAGCAGGCAGTGCAGCGCAAAAAGATTTGTATATTCAGCTGCTTGATTACGACAACGTTGCGCAAGGTATTAAAAGTAGCCTAGTAGCAGGCAGTGCTATGGCGGCTTTAGATAAAGTAAGTGAGGCAAGCGTTACCTACCAACAAGACGACAATATTTACCGCTTTGTTACCCAGTTAGAAATACAAAGCCCCACAACGTACGACAACATAGAACTGCGTATTCCCGATGGCATTTTATATGTAAATGGTTTACCGCTGGTGGTGTTTGAATTTAAAAGCGCAATACGCGAACAAGCCCCAATATTTGAAGCGTATGAGCAGTTAACGGTGCGCTACCGCCGCGCTATTCCGCAGTTATTTGTGTTTAATACCTTGTGCGTTATAAGCGATGGCGTAAACAACAAAATGGGTAACTTATTTGCGCCGTACCAGTTTTTTTACTCGTGGGGTAAGGTAACGGGGCAAGAGCTGACAGCGCAAGAGGGGATTAACTCGTTACATACCTTATTGCAGGGCTTATTTGATAAAGCGCGCTTGCGCGATGTAATGCGCAATTTTGTATTCTTCCCTGATTCTGA
The DNA here is from genome assembly GCF_052850545.1 of Pseudoalteromonas sp. 1181_04. Classification (NCBI taxonomy): domain Bacteria; kingdom Pseudomonadati; phylum Pseudomonadota; class Gammaproteobacteria; order Alteromonadales; family Pseudoalteromonadaceae; genus Pseudoalteromonas; species Pseudoalteromonas sp. 1181_04. The sequence goes on along the minus strand of NZ_VXCS01000017.1, from coordinate 20,445 downwards.
TAATAAAAGCGCTGGCAAAAAAGAAATAAAAATTGTGCCGCGTTACCCGCAATATTATGCGGCTAATAAGCTGTTCGAAAACATAAAACAGCATTTAAAGCCACAAGGCGATGGTAAAGGCGGTACGTACTTTGGCGCAACCGGTTGCGGTAAAAGTTACACCATGCAATTTTTAACACGCTTGTTGATGAAAAGCGTTGAACTTAAAAGCCCCACCATTATTTTAATTACCGACCGAACCGATTTAGACGACCAGCTTTCGCAGCAGTTTGGTAATGCTAAAACCTACATTGGCGATGACACGGTAAAAACTGTTACCAGCCGTACTCACTTACGTGAGTTATTAGAGGGCCGTAACAGTGGCGGTGTATTTTTAACGACTATTCATAAGTTTACCGAAGACACCCAGCTTTTAACTGACCGCACTAACGTTATTTGTATTTCTGATGAGGCGCATCGTAGCCAAGTTAATCTTGACCAAAAAATTACCATTATTGAAAAGGGCCCTAATGCCGGAGTGAGAAAGACCTTTGGCTTTGCAAAATACCTGCACGACTCACTGCCCAATGCTACTTACGTTGGTTTTACCGGCACGCCAGTGGATGCGACTTTAGATGTATTTGGTGAAGTGGTTGACTCGTACACCATGACCGAATCGGTGAAAGATGAAATAACCGTACGCATTGTGTACGAAGGCCGCGCTGCCAAAGTGTGTTTAAACAACAGCAAGCTGGCCGAAATTGAAGCCTATTACAAGCAATGCGCCGAAGCAGGCAGTAACGAGCTGCAAATAGAAGACAGCAAAAAAGCCACCGCTAACATGAATAGCATTTTAGGCGACCCTGATCGCATTGCTGTATTAGCAAGGGACTTTGTTGAACATTATGAAAAACGCGTTGAGGAAGGCGCTACCATTGCTGGCAAGGCCATGTTTGTGTGCAGCTCGCGCGAGATTGCCTATCAGTTGTATCAAGAACTTGAAGCACTCAGCCCACATTGGTTTGATGTAATTGACACCGGTGACGCGCAAACACTATCAGATACCGAGCGAAAGCGTGCTATTAGCGAAGGCCGTATTGCTGCTCCTTCTGAAAAAGTAAAAATGGTGATGACGCGTGGCAAAGACGACGTTGATCGCTTATATAATTTACTGGGCAGTAAAGACGCGCGTAAAGAGCTTGATAAGCAATTTAAAAACAAAAATTCAAACTTCAAAATAGCCATAGTGGTAGACATGTGGCTAACCGGTTTTGACGTGCCATTTTTAGACACCATGTACATTGATAAGCCACTGCAAAAGCACAGTTTAATACAAACTATTTCGCGGGTTAACCGCCAGTTTGAAGGCAAAGACAAAGGCCTTGTGGTTGACTACATTGGTATTAAATCGCAAATGAATAAAGCGTTAGCGCAGTATTCAAAAACTGACGAAACCAACTTTGAAGACATTACTGCCTCGGTTATTGAAGTAAAAAACCACTTAGCGCTACTTGCCCAGTTATTTCATAACTTTGACAGCAGCCCATACTTTAGCGGTGAAGCCGTAGCCCAACTAAACTGTTTAAACCACGCCGCCGAGTTTGCACTAATTACCGAAAAGCGCCAAAAGCGTTTTATGGATTTAGTTAAGCGGTTAAAAGCCGCTTACGATGTATGTTGTGGTAGTGAAAAAATTAACGAAAATGAGCGAAACCACATTCATTTTTACCTCGCCATTCGCGCCATTATTTACAAGCTCACCAAAGGCGAAGCGCCCGACACCGCGCAAATGAACGCTAAAGTGCGCGAAATGATAAGCGAGGCCCTGCAAAGCGAGGGCGTAGAAGAGGTATTTAAACTCGGTAATGAAGAAGGCGGCGAAATCGACATTTTTAATGACGACTACATCGCCAAAATAGAAAAAATAAAACTCCCCAATACCAAAATAAAAATACTGCAACAAATGCTAGCCAAAGCCATTGGCGAGCTTAAAAAAGTAAACCAAACTCAAGGTATCGATTTTACTAAACGCTTTGAATCGCTAGTACAGCGCTACAACGAGCGCAAAGAAGATGACGTACTGGTAAGTAGCGTACTGGATGACTTTTCAGAAAGCATGGTTGATATGATTTACAGCGTACGCGACGAAATGAACGCCGGCGACGAGCTAGGCATTGATATTGAAGAAAAAGGCTTTTACGACGCATTAAAAATGTTAGCGTTTAAATACGACTTTGACTACCCCGAAGATAAACTAATAGAGCTCGCCCAAGCAGTAAAAGTTATCGTAGACGACAAGGTAAAATTTGTAGATTGGAATAACCGTGACGACATTAAATCATCGCTCAAAGTAGAGCTAATTTTAATACTCGCTAAATTTAAATACCCACCAATCAGCCGCGATGAAGTGTACAAAGAAATATTTGAGCAAGCGCAAAATGTGAAAGCAAAGAAAGAGGCTTAAAACAGCCGATAACTCGTTTATTTTGCTGACTGAGTTTGCAAGATTTCGGTTGAGTGCTTTTTATTTACTTTAATAAAATAACGGCCTAAGAAGGTTTACATGACAATAATAAACTGGGGTCTACTTGGCCCTGATAAACTTGAATCTGAACGACGCACTCGCACCTTGGGTCTTGCAGTTGCTGTACGTGCATTTAATGACTTGGCAGTACCTAATTTAGGTGGGGTAAAATTTAGTAAAAATGTTTTTTTAGCCTGTTTGGGCATTCATGTGGCTGAAAAAGTAAGATTAGAGGGTAAGCAGGTAAGTAACATACAAGTTGCAAATGCAATTGAAGCGCTCGGCTGTATTTTGTCGTTTGAAAAAAATAATTGGCAGTCTGATGAAAGGTTAAGGGGAAACTCCAAGTTAGCAGGTGCAAAAGATTTATCATATAAAGTAGTTGGCGCTAACAATTATTATGTAACACAGCCTATGCGTATGGCTACTGTGCAATTATTACCAGGGCTTGGGTTAGTTGAATCACAAGGAGAGCGATTTAATAGCTATAGTTTGAACGACAACGGATTGAAGTTAGTTATTGCCGGCTGCGCTAATCTTAAATGCCATAACAGTAGTATTGTTAATTTTTTAGTTAAGTGGGTGCTAGGCAATCATAGAAATCCTAGAGTGAGTGGTTTAATACAGGCGCTAGCGCCAATTTATAGTTTAGCGGCAGACGCTACAGCTATTTTAAAAGACCGTTTGGTTTCTGGTAATGATGAGTCTGCACTTCGAAGAAGAAATGCATTAACGTGGGTTAGTAATATAAATACAAACCCATGTATTAATTGGCGAAAACCATCAGAATTAACAGACTTACATTTTAAAGACATAAAAAGCGGAGCTTACTTTTTCATACTCAGAGATAGTGTGATGATGTTATTAGACGCTATTGAAACCGCAGTTGCTAATGAAAAGTCGGGGAGTTTAGATTTACGTAAAGGCACTCCTTTAGATTTACAAAACGCATTAACCAGAGTGAAGTCGGCAGCAACTAGTTTTGTTAATTTAAGCCATGATCCTACACCTGATAAATTAGCGCTGAGTTTTGCACGTGAATGCTTACAAAGTCAGGATGAATTAATTATTTTAAGTGTTGTTGAAAGAGATAATTTAGTACTTAAAGTAAGAGATAAAGCTGTTATTAAAGGATCTGCTTTTGGTGGAGTCCAGCAAGATGCCAGCGACGCTGGCGAAACAGAAAGCTTATTTCCAAAAGGCGTTTCATTTCGTTTTAGGAACTTGTATCTACTGAATATTGACTTTAATGTGCAGCCCAATATGTGGCTAAATAAAAAGGAGAAAGCTGATGAGTAATCCATTACCACTTTCTTTATCGGCTTATTTTGTGCCACCGACAGATTGTATTGGTGAGTTTGGCTTGTTGACTGGATATTCTGCAGATACTCACTTTTTTAATGATGCACTTGATAAGTTTACGCAAACAATTAAATCACAAAGAGCCTATGAAGGAAGTGGTTATTTAGCCATGATGTTAGACCCAAGCCATCACCAGATATCTGCGGTTGACTGCCCTGGGTTGGTTCATTTAGCAGCTAAATCTAATACAGAAAAAAAGTTTAGATTATTACATGCAAAAGTAGCGTTATTACTATTTAAAAATAAGCTAACAGAGCAAAAAATTATTAGGGTTATTGTGTCTACGGGGAATTGGACACGCCAAACAATAGAAGACAGTTTAGATATGGTTTGGTCGATTGATTATGAAGTAGCCTATAGTGATGATCATCAAGTGCAAACTGATATTGCCAAGGTAAATGATTTTATCAATCACACTTTAACTTTTTTTAATATCGATATATTAAATAGCGTAAGAATAGAAAATAAAGCAACAGCAACAGCGTTAAGGTTTAAACACTATCAACATGTTTTAGATGAAATTAAGCCAGTAAAAAATGTACAACCTCGCTTTTTTGATAATACAAAGCAAGCACTCATCACACAGTTACCACATTTAATAAAAACACATAGTAATAATACAAAGTGCAATTATTTAGCCCTTGGTTCTGGTTTTTATGAAGGTGGAGATAATAAGAGCAAAGTGCCAAAAGTGATTTCTGAGATTGAAAAAGTATTACAGCAGGCTGGTCTCTTAACTAAAACAGCTGAAAAAGATGTTTATGTCAACCCTGATAATTGTCAACTAGTCGCTCAAACTTTAGATATATTAAATACAAATGATTGGTCAGTTAGGCCTGCTTACGATGCTGTTTATCAAAGTAAAAATTATCAAAGATCATTGCATGCAAAGTTTATTTTTTCAGCCAAAAATGGAAATGACGATATCTGCAAAAGATCATGGTTGTATTTAGGGTCAGGAAATTTAACAACGCCTGGCTTTTTAAGTAAAGCAAGTTTGCATGGCGGTAACCTAGAAGCGGGAGTTGTGTTTTCTCCAAAAGAATTGAGTTGGTATGGCGAAGATGACTCAGCTAATTGCATTAGTGATAAATTGCCTATTAATTGGGATGAAGAAACGATTATTACAGATGCTACGCAGTTGTGCTCAGGGAAAGGGATGCCAGAACTCGAAGGTGAATTTGTAGCTGCACCGATAAGTTATTTTACTATTTGTAGCTTAACTAAGACAGGTTGCTTATTACGACCTAATACTGATGATATAAAAGGCTATCAAGTTTGGTACGCTGAAAATTACGCGTGTGAGTGTAAAGGTGAAAATATAATTTGGCCCGATAATACTCCGAGGCAAGTGAAAGTTACGTGGAATATCAAAGATGAGACGCACAGCATTTATATACCTGTATTCGATGAGTTTGGACGAATGGCAGCAACCGCTTTGCCTGAGTTAGAGATAGATGACGCATGGAACTTACTAGGCGCATTCCCTACTTTGCCCGCAGAGGACGGTTTCGATGGCGAGGTGCTAGATGAAAGTCATTCAGTGGCATTAAATTGTCAGCATGAGACATCAGGTTCTAATTATCATATAAATAAAATGATGTTATTGATTGAACATATAGCACAAAAACAAACAGAACTAGATCCATTCAACTGGGAACAGTGGTGTTATCGTTTAGAGCAAATATTTTGTCAAATGAGTAAATCAGCAGCAATTTCTTACTTTAAAGAAATTAATATTAATCCATTATCCCCTTTATGGGCAGCCCCTTTTAGACCTCATTTTGCAGAAGATTCAAGTACTGAACAAGGTCGTTTATATGAGTCATTATTAAGAAAAATTGAACATAGTTTGGAATTGAATCAGTTAATAACGCTTGGAGGCAAAGGTGAGTAGTTTTTTAGGTTGGAAAAAGGTTGCTGAAATAATAAAACATACTCTCGCATTTAATGAGCGTTTGAACTCAACCCAAAAAGAAAGTGTAAATGCGATATTAAATAGGATAGCTGACACGGGAGTAATTATTGCTGATGAAGTCGGCATGGGTAAAACACGAATAGCAGTTGAGCTTATCCATGCTGTTAAACAAGCAGGTGGTCGTACAGCCATTATTGTGCCCACAACATTAGGATATCAATGGCAAAAAGAGCTTAATGAACGCGAAGCAGATTTAGCGCCACAGTTCACAGTAAATAGTCTCTGGCGTTTTATGTCTGCTTGGGCTGATGGTGATAAGCAAGAGCATTGGGATAAACAGTCGGTTATTTTATTATCTCAAAATTTTGCGAATTGGCGCATTGGTGGTAATTCTCATTCAAGTCGTTGGGCACTGTTACCAGAAGTGTATGCACAGTGGCGAAAAGCTAAAAATAACAGGTTACCTAATGGTTACAATAGCCATGAAGACCTAAAATATATGGATGCTGAATATTGCGCACGTAGAATTGTTGAACAAACATATTACCTATCGAATAATGATCCTAGAAAGAAAATTTTAAATTGCATCATTGAAAACTTTGAATGGGGTGTAAATTCATTTGGTGGGGATAATTTTTCTGCTGGAAGTGAATATCGAGATTTGTTAGAAAAAACGGTAGGTTTAGGACTCGGTTCATTTGACTTAGTTGTTATAGATGAAGCACATAAAAGCCGAGGTGAAAGCAGCAGCTTAAGCCGAATTTTGAATGAAATTATTATTCAAAATGATAATGGTCGCCGGTTAGCTATGACGGCTACACCTGTTGAGTTAAATGTTGAGCAATGGCAACAAATGCTCAATAGAATTGAGTTATCCGAATCTGATCAGCAGCCTATTTTAAAGAGTGTTGATAACTATGCTAAAGCTGTCGCTAAACTCAAGTTATATTGGAAGGTTGATGAGCAATCTAGGTTGAGTTTTCAGCGGGCGGCTAGAGCGTTTGAAAATTCGTTAAAACCTTATTTATTAAGAAGAGATAAGCGACAAGACCCAACAATTCAACAATTTCACTCTGTTTCAAATTTACCAATTAATGCATATAGGAAGCATACCCAGGTTGAAATCAAAGTAGAAGAACTATCAGGGCAGTGGAAGCAAATAGTGTGCTCTGTTGAGGGACTATCTGCTGCTTCAATTATGCAAGATGCGACTTCAAAAAGAGCACGACTTACACTAGCTAATGGTCACGGGATTGCTGGAATTATTGATAACTCAGCTTATTCATCCCCTGACGATGACGAGCTAGAAAATGATTTGAACAATGATGATAGTAAAAAGCTTCAACGAGCTCACTGGTGGAAAAAACAGATCACTGAAGTATATGCAAGTGGAGATGAATCGTTATATCAACATCCTGCATTATTAAAAGTTATTTCAGAAATTGAAAATAATTTAATGTTGGGTCAAAAAGCATTAGTGTTTGGTAAGTTGACCAAGCCTATGAGGATATTAGTTAATTTATTAAATGCAAGAGAAATGCTACGCAGGCTAGATAAAAACGAGTTTTGGCCTCAAACTAAAGTTCATATCAGTGATAAAGAAAATGATGACTCTGAAGTGCATGCGGCCAAATTTGCGTCAAAGCAACTTGGTTTAAATTGGGGTATTGATGAAATAAATGAGCGTTTAAAACGTCAATATGAAAAACATGCAAACCAAGTCGACCAAACTAAACAGCATCTAATTGAAAATATAGAGCGCTCTATCTCTTTATTGGATACACGTTGTGAACAGCTCTTCAAAGCATTTAAAAAATCTGTTGAACAAGCCTGCTCAGAGGAACATTCTGTTCTTACCTTTATGACTCGTGCTATTTATGAGCTATCAGATTCAAGCGATTTTAATTTAACATCTGAAGAAGTTGCTCAGGGTTTTAAAGATCTAATGGGGGCAGTCACAGCAGAAAATGAAGGTGATGCCGATGGTGATGGTCAATTAGATGAAAAAGAAGCAAGCAAGCTTTGGCCCTGTATAGAAGCAAGGGTAAAAGAAGAGTATGAACATGTTAGAGGTGGCATGGCGCGTTTAATGTATGGGAATACGTCAGCGGCAAGTCGTCGTATGTTACAGCTGGGTTTTAATCGTAAGAACAGTTTTCCTAATGTGTTAGTTGCACAGTCAGTAGTTGGAAGAGAAGGGTTAAATTTACATCAAGCTTGTCGGTTCGTATATTTATTACACCCAGAGTGGAATCCTGGCGTTGTTGAGCAACAAATAGGTCGTGTTGATAGGCTCGGATCTCGTTGGGAGAAAGAGTTTTATGAGCAACAAGACCAAGGGGGAGAGCTTCCATTTATTGAAATTAAGCAGGTTATATTTAAGGGAACTTATGACGAATATAATTGGCAGGTATTGCATGCACGCTGGGATCAACTTCGCTCACAATTACATGGAGTTGTCATCCCTATAAGTGAACGAGATGATGCGTTTTCACATTATTATGATGAATTATGCTCAGCTGCACCGGATTTTACTCCTTGATACAAAAGTTTATTAATGAATTCACATCGTCATTTATTTATTCTCGAGCTTGTGCCAATGGGGCCAAGCTTTATCTCGACACAACAATTACAACAGCAATTAATTGAACGTGGCTTTGACCTTTCAACCCGCATGCTCCAGCGAGACCTCCAATCACTTTACGAACAAGGTTGTTTTGGGCTTGAAAAAGACACGAGGAGTAAACCGTATGGTTGGTCTATCAATGCACAGTGGCGAGGTGGTAACGCAAAAGTAATGAGTAGCGAAATGGCTGAACACTATTTGTTGCTAGAGCAGTTACTACCGCAATCTGTCCCGAGTGATGTTAAGCAGTCAGTGCATATTAAAGCAGAGCAGGCGCTTAAACGTTTTAATGGGCATGTACCTGACTGGCTTGCAACCCTTCCTAAGCCTTCGTTAAAAGTGAATATTGATGCTCAGTTAGTGGCACAAATTGAGCATGCGATTAAGCATAAGCGTGCAGTGAGCGCTGAACTTTATAGGGTACTTTACGATGAAGCACATTGGTTGAAGTTTGCTGAGTTGAGTTTTTACAACTTAGTTGAGCAAGGCGGTGTTTTAATGGTGCAGTTTATGGTGGGGCAACTTCACGATAAATGCTACCAAATGCCGGTTTACCGTATTCGTAATGTACAGGTACTACAAAAAACACGACGTGGGCCAACTGCTGAGCAATTAAAATCGTTACGCAGTGCTATTAATAAAGGCATGAAGCAATCAGCTATTGAGTTAATTGTTAAAGTGCCCAGCCATTCGGCGGTTAATCAAGGTTTTATTGAACTTGGCGAGCTGATTGACAAGCAACATATTGACGATAAAAACGTATTACTCACCTACCAAACCATTGATACAGAGCAGTTAACTGATGAGTTGCTTAAATGTGCTCATTGGCTTGAGGTTATTAAACCTGAAAAGCTGCGGCAAAGAATTATTTCTAAGCTTAAAGCTGCTACTACAAACTACCTCTAATGACCTTAGCTAGTCTGGGTGCGTCAATTCTTGACGCACCTGTTTGCTATGCTTCTTTTAAAGATGAAAGGAGTGGTTATGTTTCAATTAATTGAGCAGCAAGATGGTTTATCTATTGGTGTATTTGGTATTGGTGGCTGCGGCTGTAATACGTTAAATAGTATTTATGAGCAGCGAGAGTCTGATCAGGCGCACTTGTACAGCGTTAATACCGACAAAGTGGTGCTTGAGCATACACAAAGTGATGAAGCAGTGCTTATAGGAGCTGAGCTCACTCATGGTTATGGCGCTGGGGCCGATCCTGAGGTTGGCCTACAGGCTGCTCAAGAGAGTAAAGAGCAACTGTTAGTATTAATAAATAGCTGCGATATTTTATTGTGTGCAACAGGGCTTGGTGGTGGCACCGGCACTGGCGCAAGCCCATTTATAGCGCAGCTTGCGCGTGAGCAAAATAAGCCAGTGATATTTGTAGCGACATTGCCTTTTAGCAGTGAAGGGCAGTTTAGAAGCAACATAGCGCAAGCAGGGCTGAATACCTTAAAAGAGTATGCTAATGCGGTGATCACGTTACCTAATGATCAACTTATTGAAGTGTTAGGTAATGATGTTGGCTTGTTTGATGCCTTTAAACACAGCAACCAAATATTGCATTCATTAATAAAATCGTTAATCGATATGCTGTGTTATCAAGGTTTGATTAACGTTGATTTAAACGACTTTGCTAAAATTATGGATTGCCAAGGCGATGCCGTATTAGGTGTAGGCAAGTGCGATCTTGAAGATGAACTTTCAAACGCGCTTGATGGGGCGCTTAATAATCCGCTGGTTAACCAAGTTGATATGTCATCAAGTACCGGCGTTATTGTGCAAGTAAACTGTAAAGATGAGATTTCACTGGGTAGTTATAATCTCATCACCGACACGGTTCGCCAGCAAGTTAGCCCTAATGCGTTAGTGATCTGTGGTGTGTCTAAAATTGAGAGCTTAGCAACTAATTACGAACTGTTGATCATAGCAACGGGCGCAAGCGCGAAGATGCTTGTTGAACCTAATGATAAAGCGCCTAATAGTGAACTAAAAAAGCCAGATGCTGTAATCTATAAACCTCAAGCTTCAGATATTTTTGATATACCCGCATTTATTCGTAATCAAGCCCCGCCGCCCTCCGGGAAATAACGGTTATTCACTATTTGTACTTAAAGGGTTGTTAGCTGTTGTTTTCAGAGTCTGAATATTTTTTTAAGTGGTATAAATCTATGAACGTATATTTAGATGATGAGAGGGAAACTCCAGCCGGTTGGTTACGAGCCTATTGGCCCGATGAAGTGATTAAACTTTTGAAGACCGGTAAAGTAAAGCAGCTCAGCCTTGATCATGATTTAGGAAATGATACTAAAGGCACTGGCTATGATGTTTTACTTTGGATTGAGCGGGCAGTGTTTATTGATGGCTTTGTACCACCAGCAATAACCGTTCATTCAGCTAATAGCTCAGCACGCATAAAAATGGAGCGCGCAATTACACAAATTAACTTACTGGCTAGAAATCAACAGGGCTCTAAACGCTGCTATAACGAGTCGTAAATCTTACAATTAAACAGGATTATTTATGACGATATTATATATCACTGGCGCAGGTGTAAGTGCAGCCAGTGACATACCGACTTTCAATAATATATTTAAGGCTCAAGTAAATCGGCAGCACTTAATGTGTAATTGATTGGTGGATAGTTAAACTCAAGGCTTTTGTTTTCTTCTCCTCTGAGCTTATAGTATTGTTTTTGTTCAGATTCTGTTGCGAAAGTAAGCCGCTGGCCGTTGTTTAAATAGGGTTGGCCGTTTTTAAATTTGATAAAGGTTTTTGACTCTCTAAATGTTAGGCCAAACCATTTATTATCTATTTCACCCTTTTTAAAACTGGGTGTTTTTTGCAATATAATTTTATGATGATACTGCTCATTGGTATCGGTTGAAAATAACACCACACTGTTATGTGTGAGCGGTATATCAAATTGCTCGTCACTATTTTTATGTTTAACGCGCAGAGTTCTAATATGCTTATCAGTTAATAAATCGGGTTTTTCGTAACACGAAAATAGCGCAATACATGAAGGTTTTTTAATGTCTAAGCACTGATCACTGTGATATTTCATGGTGCTGTAGCTGGCATCATACACTTCGACCAACGCATTGTTAAAGTCAGTCTCTGGTAATGCATGTTGTTTAAGCGCTTTATTTATATGCTCAACAATTTGCTGGTGGCAGGTTAAAAACGCTTGAGCTGGATTTTGATATTGGCTGGTGGTTCTAACAAGGGGAATACCCGCACTGGTTTTTTTAATCAGCGTGTTACCTAGCCGACCTTTCGTTATATTTTCTAATTGGGTATGCGCTTGTAAATGAGCAAATAAGTGCTCATCACAAGGGAGGGTTATTTTATAAAACGGGAAGGTCATAATATCGGCTTTTTATAATCGCCAGAGTTCATACTAAAATGCACTGTGCCGTAATCAACGTGGCTTTGGTATTTGTTTTCTTTGTAGTAAGCATCTCTTAAATCAAGCATGTTTTCGTCATTGATATTTTTCATTTCAATGAGTTCATCATTTTCTTTTATGAAGGTTTTATCGTTTGTATAAACCGCTTCTAAATTAGAGCAGCGTATTACATAGCCCATTCTAATAGGAATTTTATCTATGTTTAATACCGAAGGGCGTATTTCATGGGTATATAAGCGATTAGTTGACAGCGGAATAATAAACACCGAGTTAGGGTATAAAGTCACGGTAAATTCTTTTACTAATGATTCATCAGTAACTGAAGGCTTAAGTTTAAAAATCAAGCGAGTTAGGGCGCTTGATTTTTTATAACACCAATCGAATGTGTCGGTTTTTGATGGTGTTAGCTCAGCAAATTTACTGTTTTCGTAAAATGTACAAAAAGCAATTAGCCCCGCTTTTGGCATATCTTTGGTTTTATCTGAGTGGGCTTTTATTTTTGCTTTAACATCTTTTGGGTTATTTTCATCTTTAGCTTTATTTTCATAAATCTGCGCCAATACATGATTAAGGTCGGTAGGCTGTGTAAAGTCATATTTAGCTGCCTCATTTACCAAATTAACAACGTGATGGTCGGTTTCACGCAGGTTGTCGGTAGCCCCGGTTAAATTGCTAGAGCAGCGTAGTAAATGAAAATGCAGTTGCTCGTCTTTAGCGTTAGTTTGCGTTACTTTGCTGATGTATATGCCTTTACGCAGCGCGGTTGATGGTTTGTTAGACTCTGTTAATTGTTGAAAGTCATGCTCGGCTTTTATTTTTGAAAAATAGTCACATTCATCACTAAACAGTTTACGATAATAAACCCCCGCACCGTGAATATTTAATGGCACTTGCCCATGGCTAATGGTTGTTAGTGTCGCATTACTTATAGGCTCAATATTAAGAGAAAATTCTTTAATAACTAACAGCTCAACATGCTCATTAAAACAGCTATCAAGTTTTGCAAGATCGCCAATAACATATATTCTTTGCGGATCATTAACGCAGGTAATATCAGCTGCGAAGGTTATTGTTGTGCCACAAAAGTGTGTTAATAGGTAATTTAAATTAGCATCGCTACTATTTTTATCAGTAAGATTAATGAGTATATTTTTACTGTTAGAAAGTGAATTTTCGGCGTGCATATACATCCTTTGTTACTAGCGGCTGATGAATTATTAAATCATTATAGTATTGATGTATGGTTACTTTTATAATATTTACAAGTTGATGAATAAAACTTTTATAGAATATATTTAAACATTATCACGAGCGGTTATTAATACCTCTAATCACAGGGAAAAGCATGACTTTAAGGTGTTTTTGGCTCATTACACCGGCGATTGTGTCATATCGAGGGATACCTTGTATATGAGGGCTTATACTTTCCTTCTTCTAGCTTACTTGTGTATCTAATTCCAACTGCATTGATATCTTAGGTAAGCTCAATGCAGTTAGACTTTAAGAATTCTAAAAATACTTTTACCTTTTCTAGCGGGTATTTTCTGCCTGCATAAAATGCGTATAACACCAGATCTTCTGGTTCATGGTCGAGTTTAATATTGATCAATGAGCCGTTGTCTATATCTTCTTGGCATGCATGAATGGGTAAAATGGCATAGCCGAGCCCTTTTAGTGCAGCGGCTTTGGCCATGTTGCCACTGTTTACTTTAAAATTAGATTTTACTTGCACTGCTTGTTGCTGTTTAAAACGCCAAGGCATACCTTGCAGTACTGATAAGCTAGTAATACAAGGAACTTTACTTAACTCATCTAGCGAGCGAGGCGGTGGCGCATTGTTGATCAGTTGTGGCGCGCCAACAATGCAACTGGGCCAGCGCAGCAGTTCTTTAGCAACCCAACCTGAATCGTCCAATGGTCCACGGCCAAAGCGTAGCACCAAATCAAATCCCTCTAACAAGCCTTCGGTTGGATTTAATTGCGTATCGCAACTTAGTTGTATTTGTGGATGCACAGAGCAAAACTCTGCGCTTATTTCGGCTAAAAAAGGCAGATCAGGCATGATGATTTTAAGGTGCCCGGCAAGAGAATCACCATACACAGACACCTCTTCTAGTGAGTCATTCATTGCTTGTATCAGTGGGGTGATAGATTGATAAAGTTGTTTACCTGCAGCCGTTGCAATCATTTTTCGGGTGGTACGTTGTAATAATCTTAAATTAAGTTGCTTCTCTAATAACGCGACATGGCGGCTAACATTAGATGTAGGCAATTGCAGTTGTTCGGCTGCGAGTTTAAAGCTCAGTTGTTCATATACGCACTGAAAGCTGAGTAACCACTGAAGTTCGATTTTATCAATCATTAATTAACTCAAAATATGGGATTAATAACGCAATTATTACTAATTTATCTTAAAAAATGACTTTGTGATAATGGTTATTCAGTTAATTATTGAGGTAAAGAATATGAACAGCAAGCGAATTGCCATTGTGGGTGCGGGCATCGGGGGGATAGCGCTGGCCATTCTTGCAGCACGAAAAGGTTATCAGGTGAACATATTTGAGCGCGATAGTGAGATTTCCTCTATTGGTGCCGGGGTAACGTTATGGCCGAATGCAATGTTTGTGTTACAGCAAATGGGCTTGGATAAACAGATCCAAGCGCTGGGCGGTATGCCTTTGTTTATGCGTCAGTGTGATCAGCATGGCACGGTGCAAAGTGAATTTGATATTGCAAAAGTAAATACACTCAGTGGTTTTTCTAGTATCAGTATATTGCGCCGTGATCTTATGAGTGTGTTGGGCCGCACATTAGCTGATTTAGGGGTAAACATACATTTTAACAGCGCAATAACCGTATCAGAGATTGCTCAACTAAAACAAGATTTTGATTTAGTTGTGGGCGCTGATGGGCGGATGAACTCGGTGGTAAGGCAATTTTTATATGCTGAAAAAATCACTCCTCAGTATCAGGGGTTTATTAATATTATTGCTATTAGCCAGTTAAAACCGGGCACTTTAGATAATGTGATCCATGATTTTCGCGGCCGTGGCGAGCGCTTTGGTATTGTGCCTGTTAAAGCAGACCTTTGTTATTGGGCTGCCGGGTGGAGTACAAATATTGATAAAGCGCGGCCGCTATCTGCTTGGTATGAAGAAATGCACCAACGCTTTTTAACTTGGCCAGATGCAGTACAGCAGGTGCTTAAGTCTTATGATGAAAACTCACTCAAACGAATATTTGTGCACGATATTGACCGTTTGCCATATTGGCATCAAGGTAATGTACTGATTATGGGGGATGCGGCTCATGCTCCTTTACCTACTTCAGGGCAGGGGGCATGTCAGGCGCTAGAAGATGCTTGGCATCTTGTACGGGTGTTAGAAAAGTATGATGATTTAGAGCACGCCTTAACGGCTTTTTATCAACAACGCATAGATAAAACCTCAGCCTCTCAACTTGTTGGTCGGCAAGTCGCGCAGAAAATTTTCACTACAGCAGCTGATACCAATGAGACACCAGCGCTAGGTATCTCTGCTCAGCAGTTAGTAACGTTATGGATGCAAGGCTTGAGTAATTAACCTATCGAGCTCTGTTATTTAGGTGCGAGCAAGGCTATTTATGAGGTGGTTATTTGCTCGCTTATTCAGTTACTTGTAAGTTGTGGTTAACAATCCATTAAGTCTGGCTGTGTACAATTGCCGCCTTTACAATTGTTAACCAGTAATGGACTCGTACATTCAATGTCAACCTCAACGTGTTACTCGCCTTTAGCAGCATCGCTGCGTTTTTCAGTTATTAGTTTATCGGTTTTTAGTGCTATGAATGCGGCGGCTGCCGAGCAATTAACAGGCACTCAAACAGAAAAAGATATGGAAGTGATTGAGGTGCGAGGTATTCGCTCTAGCATGGCTGAAAACTTAGCGGTGAAGCGTTTATCAAGTTCTGTGGTTGATGCCATTACCGCTGAAGACATTGGTAAATTCCCGGATAAAAACGTGGCTGATTCATTAGCCCGTGTGCCGGGTGTAGTGATTGAACGTGAAGGCGGTGAAGGATCAACGGTGAGTATTCGTGGTTTATCGTCTGATCTTACTTACACGCAGTTAAATGGTAATTTTATTGCCTCGTCACCAGGAGAGCCATCTCGTTCATTTGATTATGCTTTACTCCCATCAGCGATGATCGCAAGCGTTGAAGTATTCAAATCACCTGAAGCGCGACTAGATGAAGGTGGCGTCGGTGGTACAGTGTTAATGCATAGCCGCAAACCATTGGATATGGATGCTAATTCGGGCGTTTTTAATGTTGAAAGTACTTATGCAGATGTAACGGAAGATTATGAACCTCAGTTTACTGGTTTGTATTCATGGAAAAACGATAGCGATAGCTTTGGTTTTTTACTTGGCTATACCCGTCAAGAGCGCACCAACCGTACGCTCTCTGGTGGCACAGATGCCAATGTTTGGCGTTACACAGGTCAGCAAGCTGTTGATATAAATGGTAACGAGGTTAATAACAGTAATGACTGGGGCGCGGTGACTGATGCCAACGGGCAACGTTATGAGAATATGTGGTTTCCGCAGGTGGTGCGCAGCTCTGTTGTGAATGAAAAACGTGAACGTGAAGGCGTGCAGTTTTCGACTCAGTGGCGACCAACTAATCGCATTGAACTAGGTTTTAATTACTTTGGTTTTAGTTTAAAGCAACAACGCAGCGACTCGGTCGTTGATATGCCGGAATGGGCGTTAAATCCTGACTTTTTAACCGGTATTACACTTGATGAAAGTGGCACAATTGTCAATGGCATGGACTACAGTGCCATGGCCAGTGGCGTTGAAAAAGATATGCAATTGCCGTGGTTGCGCGGCAGTTATTTGGATGAAGAGTCAACCTCTGATACTTTTGATTTTAACTTAAGCTACGAAGGCGACAACTTTACAGCACGCTTTGTCGTTGGTAAAACTAAAGCTAAAGGCGGGCCAAAAGAAAGTTGGCAAGCAGCGTATAAAAGCTCAAACGCGGGTGAGGGGCAAAGTAATATTGAGAACGCCTCGCAAAGTGCCGCTTGGTCAATCAGTGATGACCGTATTTCGATGCTGATAGACCCAAATACACTCAATAACTTACTCGCAGGTGTTGGCGGAGGTCGTGATGCAGGCTCATCGAACTCAAGTTTTGTACGTAGCACCTTAGCAGAAAAGTACTACCAAGGCGACGTTGATTTTTATGTTGATTGGGGCATATTGACCACCATTCGCACTGGTGCAAAATACCGTGATGCATCACTGCATCGCGAAACGGGCAACAACTTTTTCCTTGATCCAAGTTTTGATATTGCCGCAGGCGAGGCAAGCGCAGGGGGTATCACGCAATTTGATAGCTATCAATGGAATAATGGTATGCCACAGGCACAAGATGTGTTTAATGTGGAAGGTGAAAGCAATATTGCTGGTGGCTTTAATATCAATTTAATGCCAACTATTAATTGGCATAAATATCGCGATTATATTTACAGTAACTATGTGCCGTATACTCGAATTGAAGATAACTTTGTCTATGATATTGCCGAGCAGATCAGTGCGTTTTATTTACAAGGTGATTTTGAGTACAGAGATATACGCGGTAATTTTGGTGTGCGCGTTGTACAAACCAAGACTAGCAGTGCTTCAACCGATCTCTATACCTTTTTATTGGATGAAACCGATGACGAAACGGGCGAGCAAATCACCGGTGATGATCGTTTAGTTGAGCAATACCAGTTGATCACGCAGCAAACAGCAGACACCCACGTATTGCCGAGTTTAAATATTGCGTGGGATGCCAGTGATGATGTGGTGATCCGTGGTGCGCTTGCTAAAGTGATGTCGCGCCCCGATTACGGCGATTTGGGTAGTCAACAGCGTATTACTTATGTGTCGGACGAATGGGCAGATGATCGCGCCGCTTTTAATGAACAACCCGGTTTTAGTGGTAGTGGTGGTAATAAAAATTTAAAAGCGTTTGAGTCAGTACAAGCCGATTTATCTCTTGAGTATTACTACGCGCCAGGCTCTGCATTAGGTGTTGCGTTATTTCATAAACAGGTCGATAACTTTATCGTGCCACTGGTGATTGATTCACAGCGTGAATTTGCAGGGCAAGCAGGTCTTGTTGATGCTGGTACTATTAGTATTTCCCCGTATAGCACAGTAGGTAATGGTACTGATGCGGTATCAAAAGGGGTGGAAGTGTTTATTCAACACGCCTTTGATAGTGGCTTTGGTATTTACGCAAACTACACGTATAACAACACCAATCAGGCCGATGTAACAGTTGCAGGTGAAAAGTTAGCAGAGTCGCCATTAATAGGCAGTGCTGACTATCAATATAACACCTCCGTTTATTATGAAGGGGATAGTTTTAACATTCGCGCTTCGTACAATAAACGAGGTGAAACGGTGCTCGGTATTAACAGTGGTTTAAATGTCTACCAAGATCCATACCAGCAAGTAGATGTAAATGCAGCATATAACGTTACCGATAACTTAAGCTTTACCGCAGCGGTAATTAACTTAACGCAATCGGAGTCGGTAACACGTTTGGGTAAAGATACCGATGCGCGGCTACTTAATACTAGTTATTCAGGCCGCCGTTATTATGCTGGGATTAATTACAGCTTTTAAGTGTGCTAACAGCGCGATGTATAATCGCGCTTACTAGCTTACTAGCTTACTAGCTTACTTAGCATAATCGCGCTTTTTAGACATGCCGCCAATGCCCGTATTAAAGCTATTGGTTGGATCTAAATTGCGATAGTTATCAGCAAGGGCTGGTTTTGCATCATAATGATGTCCTACATTATGCTCTGCGGGGTATTGCGCGCCGCGTTGCTCTAATAACTCAAGTAAGGCTGCTTTAATTGCTTTGCCGTCTTCACCTTTACGCACTAAGTAATCTTGGTGAAATACGTGACATAAAAAGTGCCCGTAATACAGTTTCCCTACTAATTTATTGCAGATGCTTGGCGGTAATTTTTCGAACCATTCGTTGTCGTTACGTTTTAAAGCGATATCCAGCGCGAGAATATCTTCGACTTCTTGATGATTTATTTTGGCATATTGCACAGCAGCACCTGCGGCAGCAAAACGTAGTAAGTATGCCGATTTAGCTTCTTGCTCACTACACTGAAAAAAATCAATTTGGTAGTCTTTTTGAACGTGTTCAAGCAATGCAAGAGTTTGTTGATGCGCCTCGCCTTTAACTGTCAAAATGAGCTGATGTTGATATTGACTATTCCATTGCTTGAGCTTATTGGGTGTTTGACTTGGGAACAGTTTTGCGAAGCAATAAACTAGTTTATCAATAGCATTTTTGGATATAAAAGGCAGTTTTTGACAGACGGAATCGAGCTGGCGCTTAATATTAAAAAAAGTAGGCAACCAATTGGTGCCAAGATGTTTAATTAATAATACTGTATCTCGACCATAATTATCAGCAAGCTCAAAAATATCACGGTGTAAATATTCGGCGTAAACAGGCAAGCTGGTGGCTTGCTCTAATAACGTTTTTCGTACCGCTTGCAACGCAGTGGAGGAATTAGTACCGAGGTAAAACGTCAGTTCTTGTTGATTTTTTGCGAAGGTATCTACTCGTACGGCAAATACAGCTAGTTTTCCCGCACAGCCGCTGGCTTGATGTAAACGCCGAGGATCGGCATTAAATCGTGCCGGGGTATCATCATCTGTTTTACGAACCCAATCGGCATATTCGCGATCGGATGCTTTCTTAGCTGTCGTTTTAACATCTTGGGTGCGGTATTTTTTATTTTGTAAATTAGTGAGTATTTGCTCTGGTGTATCGCCAAGTTCAATATCTAAATTATTAATTAAACTGAGGCTACCATTGCTATTTACTTGGGCGTATAAGGCAAGTTCAGTATATGCTGGGCCTCGCTCAACTAAAGCGCCACCTGAGTTATTACATACCCCACCGACAATCGATGCGCCAATACATGATGAGCCAATAACTGAATGTGGTACTCGGCCGTATGGGGCGAGGGCTTTTTCTAATGAGAACAAACTCGCCCCAGGGAACGCGACAATTTGTTGTTGCTCAGCTAATACTTGAATGTCGTTAAGGCGCGAGGTGTTGATGATCACCGTATTGCGATCGCAACCTTGTGTCGGTGTTGAGCCGCCCGTTAAACCGGTATTTGCGGCTTGCATAATAACGATGACCTTTGCACTTACACAGGCTTGTAAAATATGCCATTGTTGTAATAGTGTTGCCGGTTTTACTACTGCTAGTGCCGGACCGTGACCTTCTCTAAAGCCTTTACGGTAAGGAGCAGTTGCACGATCGCTCGTTAATACATAACGTGCGCCAACAATCTTTTTAAAAGATCGAACTAAGGAGGATTGTGACATGAAAACTCTAGTTAAGTGAAGACTTTAACGATGTATCTATATACTGGCTTTTGCGCACACTGGTACGCAATTTTTCTTGTTCTAAAACTTGTGTCGCGTCGATATCATTTAAAGGTATCGCATCTTCGCGGGTTAAGTTGCCATCGGCCACCAGCGATAAATAACGCGAACAACAGACACGTAAAAATGAAGTGAAATTACCAATGTCGTGATCAGCATCAAGAG